>DATJII010000024.1:0-18473 GCA_035493435.1 Candidatus Limnocylindria bacterium
AGAGGGATTTTGTCCGCAGATTCACACAGATTACGCAGATTGGGAGACAAAAGAGGCCGAAGACGATGGCCACCTGCCGGAATGAGTACACCAATTCGCTCACGGGCTGCGGCGGTATCAGCATTCCCGGGGTGGTTAGCGGGAAGGGAGAGACCTACACCACGACCACGGCTGCCAATCGAGGCTACGACCCGGTGGGATTCAAAGGCGTGCTTCGCCGGAGATTCAATTCCGGCTGCGTCAGGGGGCGCAGACTTTTTCTGTTGCAGAACGTACTGCAATAAACAGAATTGGCAACGAATCCGGGTGTCATACTTGCGGAGCTACAAACCCAAGAACCAAAAGCGGAAATTTCGTGCCGGATCACCAACCTGTATCCGCGCTCAACACCGGCAATGCGCCTCCAAGACTTTATCCCCATTGCATAAACTGCAGCCGTGCACAAGGGCTTGCAACCGCGCGCGAATTAAGGAATATGCAGCAATGATGACGACGATCAAGAGGCCGATTAAAAACGCCTTGATTTTGATTGCCGATATTGACGCCGGGGAAATTCCGAGTGATATGGGAGATAAAGTGGTTGCATCAAATCGATATTGCATTGCCGTGGGAACTCTTCCGGATGTGGATGGTGAAACAGAGATATCAATCTCGGATATTAATAATCCGCCGGAAAGCGCGCCCTTAAAGGCCTTTCAAGGAATTTTGAAAACAAGATCCTGCCATGTCGCTGTGAAAAGCGTCCTATTGGAGAATATATTATTAATTCCTGTCTCCAGAGAAGAAAATGAGCTTGAAATTTGGACGAATGACAAATTTGAACCGAGCAAAATTGTCATTATTATTAAATAATTGCGTTACACACGCCAGCCACAGCACGCATGGTTGCATCAAAAATTAAACGCTGCAACGGATTCTCGGCTGCGAACGCTTCTTCAGCCAGGCAAAGCTCGCCTGCGTCAAACTGAACACTCCAGTGCCATGCCGGCCAAGGGGCGTTGCTCGGACCGCAGTCTTGGCGAAGACTGATCCCGTTTGACCAAGGACGCCCTCGGAAATTCTTTCATTTCTCGGCGTCCAGATCGTCTTCGGTAAGGAATGCGACCGTCCCAGCTATGTCGGGGCACGTCCTGTCTTTGGGGGATCATGTCACACACGTGGATAGAGAGGAAAAGGTCTATAGATTCCCACAATCCAAAGGCCAACGTTCGCCGAGGCCTAACGCCTTCTGAATCTGCGTAATCTGCGCTAATCTGTGGATCATTTTCCCCTTCTCTAATTCCTAAAAAAACAGGGAAGGATTTTGTCCACAGATTCACACAGATTACGCAGATTGAGAGACAAAAGAGGCCGAAGGCGATGGCAGGCCTGCTGGAAAATAGCCGCCTTTTCTCTTCATAGCAAAGGCGTGGCCAAAACGACGAAGCCTCTATCTGCCCTTCGGCAACTTTGACACGCCTTAAAAACGCTCGCGCTTGAATCGTTCATTGAACCAGAGCCTCTTGCGCTCGCATCAAATAAATCGGCTTTACCCAGGCCAGCGTTCGTCAGACCTCGCTTAGCCTGGGCTGACCTGCGACGGCCCTTCAGGTCGGAGAGCCATACTTTTAGATCCATGAGCGGGCCTCCACGGATGACACTGCGCTGGAGCCCAAATATCAGTGAGCAGCTCCGACGCCTCCTCTGGGGCGGGGCAAGAGTACAATACCCGTCCGCAAACCGTGAAATTGGTAGTGGAATCCAGCGGCGCGGATGCTCCGATCATTTCCGTGACCATCGCCACTACCGGCCCAGTTCGCCTGCGGAACGCTACTTGGCAAACTCCATCTGGCGCCACCAGACTTCCAGTTCGTCCGCGCCGAAGTCGGCGAGGATGTGTCCGTCCACGTCGATGGAGGGGGCTTTGGATTGTCCGGTCAGGTCGTGCATTTCCCGGCGGGCGGTGGCGTTGCGGATGACGTCGAGGGTTTCGTAGCTGACGCCGTGCGCGTCCAGCCACTCAATTGCCTCGTCGCACCAGGGGCAGCCCGGCTTGATGAACAGTCGGATAGTCTTGGGCTTCATGGGATTCAGCGACCGTTCTCGGTGATGATGGTGTCCGAATGCTCGTACGCGGGAGCGCAGCAACAAAGCAGGCGCAAGTCCGAATCACCGGTATTCCACAGCTTGTGCCGTTTTCCCGGCGGAATGGCGATGGCATCTCCCGGTTTGACGTCCTGATACTCCGTTTCGATCCGCATCCGGCCCGTACCGGCGGTGATGTAGTAGATCTCCTCCGTCTTGGCGTGGTAATGCTCGTCCGTGGCTGCTCCTTGGGGCAGGCGAGCCTCGGCCAGGCTTTGGTTCCGAATGCCTGAATTCCGGTACGCCAGCAGCTCGCGAATCTCCGATCCGTCCTTGGACACGAACGGGGGGCACTCCTGTAAATTACGAATTTCCATCGTCGGGGGACAAACAAGGCGAATCCCGCCGAATGTCAAATCGCAAAACGGTCGCAGGCCCGAATTGCGGTTTTCCAACCGGTTGGTTAATCTCCGCCCATGCAACATTCGCCAGGATTCTTGATGGTCGTCAATGAGGCTCGTCCCCGGGTGCGGGAGGTCACGGTGGATGAGTTGCGAACCCGGCTGGCGGCTAATCCGAACGCGGTGTTGATTGACGTTCGCGAGGACGGAGAATGGAACAACGGACACGCCCAGCAAGCCAAGCACCTTGGCAAAGGCGTGTTCGAGCGCGACCTAGAGACACAATTTCCCAATCCTGACGCGGAACTTATCATGTACTGCGGTGGTGGATATCGAAGCATACTGACGTGCGATGTCGCTCAGAAGATGGGTTACCGGAACGTGTCATCCCTGATTGGCGGTTACAAGGGCTTGGTCGCGGCCGCATGGCCCATGTCGAAGCCCGGGCTCAATCCCGCAGCCTGATTCTTTGTTCGTCCCCTCAGTTTGCCCTCACTGAAGGGAACCCCTTCCTGGCAGTCGTGGGACCGTCAAGGGCAGGGGCATCTGGCATTATGCGCTATTTCATCCGTTGGCTCTTTTGTTGCGTTGCCTGGCTGGGCGTTTTGGCGGCTCGCGCTGACGACACCAACCTTTTTGGCATTGGCCTGACCGCGACGCCTTCGCCGGCGACCGTCGGTCAACCACTCCTTTACTCCCTGAGTGTCACCAACAATGCCGCCACGATTTTGGGTACCGTGGTGATCAGCAACACGTTGCCGAGTTCAGTTACCTTGACCGGCGTGACGAACAACTCGGGAACGGTTCAAACAGGCAGCGGAATCGTCTACGTGACGATCCTTCGCATGGGGCCCGGAGACGTCGCCCTGATCGGCATTACTAACGTCCCCACCGCCCTTGGGTTGCTGACCAACGTCGTGAACGTCTTCGCGATCGGCACCACCAATGTCAGTGCGACCAACGTGGTCTCGGCTTACGGGGGCACGGCGGATTTGGGGATCGCTCTGACCGGGGCGACCAACGGAGCCTTGTCCTTTGATCGTATTGCGTTTGGGGTGACCGTGACCAACGGCGGTCCTTCAACCGTGACGACTGCGGAAGTTGCCTTGACCGTGCCAACTGAGCTCTTGTTCCTGGGGATAACACCGGCGAGCGCTTCCTGGGGTTTTAACACGACCAATTCCACCCTATACATCGCCCCGGATTCGCTGGCGTCGGGAGCTTCCCAGAGTTTTCTCCTCAACTTTCAGCCCACCAACGAGTTTACCAACACCATGGTAGGCACCATCAGTGCCGCCGGATTTCTTGACTCCAACCCAACCAATGACACCGCGGCCCTCCCAGTGACGGTGGCACCTCCGCCGAATGGCTCCGTTTCGTTGACCCGCTTGGGGACGAACGTCACTTTGAATTTGCAGACCGGATGGTTGGAAGAGACGGTTCGGGTCAAGAATATCGGTACCAACACCCTGGCGGCCGTGCGAATCGGGATTCTGGATACCAACACGGTGGTGGCCAATGCCACGGGTACCAACGGGTTTGACCCTTTTGTCACTGCCATTGCAACGTTCGCCCCGGGCGAAACCGTCGACGTCGTGCTGGAGTATTTCTCTCCCAAGCGGCGTTTGGATTTCCTGCCGGACCTATTGGCGACTCCTGTTTTGGTTCCGCAAATGTCCGTCCCGACCGGGACGGGCGTCGCAATCTCACGCTGGCTGCCCTGGTCGACGAATCGATTCCTGATCGAATTTCCCGCCACGACCGGGGCACGGTACACGGTGGTGTACAGTTACGACGCGCTTTTCAGCAACGCATTGCCAGTCGTGCCTAGTTTAGTGGCCGCCGGTGACCGGGTCCAATGGATCGATCACGGGCCTCCCAATAGCGCGGGAGTCGGTATTAATTATCTCGTGACGCTGACGAACTCAATCCCCTACACGACCACCAACTCGGCGGGAACCAATATCACGGCCCACTCGAATGTGGTGGTCACGCTGCCAGTCAATAGCACGACGCTGCCCACCAATGGACGAGTCATTGCCACCAACGGGGCCACCCGTTTCTTCAAGGTGATCGCCAACCCCTAAAGTCTTTCATTGATGATATATCCCACTACCACTGCCTGGAGGCGGATATCCTGCCTGACCTTCGGGCTTTCCTATGGGTTGTTGCTTCCCTTGACCCAGGTCCGGGCGGATTCCGACGAGGAAGCGGTCGAGTGGGTCCGCAACTTTCGATTGGGTGGAATGGTGGCTCTGGGAATCAAGGGACGCTTTGGAGTCAACGGAACTTTGCCGGTGTCGGGAAGCAACCCCGGCGCTACCAACGTTTCCGGGGTGAACCACGTTTTCGACGATGGTTATGTCAAGGTGGACGATACCGGCAACGCCGGAGGACACACGGGTTTTTGGGGCTACGAAAGTGCTTCCCAACTTTCCGGCAGCACCCTGTCTTTTCACAGCACCAGCAGCCTGACCGCCTCGGGATCGAACACCGCCGACGATGCGCCCTATGTGGGAATCGATGTTGCCTACGGAGGCAAAATTGTCGATTGGGGAATGACCCGTATCGGATGGGAGGCGGGGTTTGGCTGGCTGCCCATCCAAATCACCGATAGCCAACCCTTGGCGGCATCGTTTTCCCGGACCGAGTATCAACTGAGTTTGGCCGGTTCCGGCGGCTCGTTCCTACCGCCAACCGCTCCATACCATGGCGGATCCAGCGGTGTCGGGCCGTTGGTGCCGGATACTATAACCAGTGGCGGCACCTCCCAGATCAACGGCCTCATCACCGGTTCCCGCAGCCTGGATGTGACACTTTATAATCTCCGGCTTGGCCCGACCTTCTATTCGAGCCTGGGATCCCGCTTTGGCATGTCCTTCGGCGCCGGGGTGGCGCTGGGATTGCTCGATGGGCAATACCGCTATAATGAAACCCTGGTGTTCGCGGATTCGACGCGGGCCTTCAACAGCGGCACGGCCAACAAGATGGACCTGAAATACGGGTGGTACGCCGACGCGATGTTTTATTACCACACCGGCGAGAATGCCGACCTTTATCTGGGCTTCCAGTATATGCCGCTGGGGAACACCCAGTTTGGCATTACCGGGCGTGACGCCGAGCTCCAATTGGACGGGGGGCTATATTTCATGGCCGGGATCCACTGGCCATTTTGAAAGCATTCCCTGATCGCCGGGGCCGACTCGGCCGCAGGGCGGGATCAGTTCCGACCTTACAGCCAGGATTTGATCCACGACCGCTCAGTCGGGCGGAGATCGCTCTCCCGAATGGTGCGGGCAATCCGCCGGGCAGCTTCGTTTTGGTTGTTGGCTCCGAGCGTCGCGGTATAAACAAGCTTCCAGCGCAGCGGCGCGGTATTCCAATCGGCTCCCAGGCCGTCCACGATATCGAGAGCCTCATTGGCGCGCCCCTGCAACAGCCGCAACAGCGCGAGATCGATCTTGAAACCTCCCGGCGCGCCCGGGCGGGCCACGATCTTTTCCACCGCCGCCTCGGTTGCCGGGTCGGAACGCCGCAATATAAAGAGCGTGTAGGCCAGCTCATTCAGGGCCGTCAGGTTGTCGGGCTCGAAACTTAGCAAACGTCGGCAGGCGTCAATCAGCGGTCCGGGGTGTTCGGTCAATTGGCCATAAAGCAGGATTTGCTGGCAGGCGGTGCGGGCGAAGGGAGTGAAGGACAGGGTACGGGCATACGCATCCATGGCCAGGTCGGGAGCGCCCACCTGGGCCGCCAATTGGGCGAGGGGAACAAGTTGTTCCGGTCGCTCGCTGGACGCGGCTATGGCATTCTGGAGATCGACCCGGCAGCCATTGGTGTCTCCCAGCGCGAAGTCCATGGAAGCCAGCATCCCGAAGCGTCGGGCTGGCTCCAGCGGGGTGGACTTGTCTTCCAACCGGGGCTTGAGCTCCCGCCAGCGTTCCAGGCTGCCCAGCGCGGAGATATGCCAAAAGGTCCAGACGACATTCTGTTTTGCCCGTTGCCAGGGCATGAAATCCAGGAGTTCCTTGAAGGCTTTTTGCTCCACCAACCAGAGAAGAACCTGGGTTACTTCGACATTGCTGGCGGGCGGTAGGCCGAGCTTCAGGGCCTCACGGATCATTTGCGGGGAAGACGAGGGAGCGACTTGGATTTTCAAGGCGAGGGCTCCCAGTTTTTCTCCCAAAGTGGGCACTGGTAACGCTTCCACATAAGAAAGCAGGGTCTTTCGCTCCACCGGATTCAGGCGGGTATCCCGGGCAAGGATCTGGATGGCATCCTTTTGATAGGGACCGACGTGCGCTACCAAGGCCCACAGCAGCGAGCGTCCTTCCGCCTGGCGCACGGGATCGGGGTACTGCACCAACAGGCTGGCGAGCGCCAGTTGAGGACCTTCGTCACTGGGCCGCCGTTCCACGGCCTTACGGGCCGCATATATCGCGGACGCTGGCTCACCCTTCTGTTGCAGGAATCCAATGGTCAGCCGGAGGGTTTCCAGGTCGGATTCGTCTTCCAGCGCCAATTTTTCGAGCTGTCCCTGGGCTAGGTCGATCCGTCGGTTGGCCAGGGCCGAAGCGACATAGGCTTGGCGGTCGGCACGGGTTGCGGAAGGCGCCCCCAACACGAAGCTCCAATAGGTGAGCGCTTCCTGCATCTGGTACTGGTCGCACATGCGCGCCACGAGCCGCAGCACGGTGGGTTCCTTGGGAGCCAATTCCAGGGCGGCCTTGAGATGTGGGGCAGCAGCTTCCCATTCCTTGGCGTCCATTTCCACACGCGCCTTTTCGGCCAAACCGAGCCCGCGTTCGACTTTGGCGTTGCGATAGAATTTCGGCAGCCAGCGCAGGGTCACGGCAGCAGCGATGGCCAGTATCAGCAAGGCTGGAAAAATCCAGCGGCCGCGATCGCGATATTGATGCGATGGCGGATCGCCTGGGTCGGACTGTGGAGTCGAGATGTCGGACATCGTTGATGGACGGCGCACCCGCGCTTCCCAAGTTCGAGGCTATCATGGAGTCCCGCTGGATGCCACTGATTGCCGAAGTGCTTAATGCGTGGAATTCTTGGACGGTCCCTTTACCCTTTTTCCCATGCTGGTAAATGTCCGCGGCCACCGCCGCCCCTATCGCACCGTTTCCTTTGAGCCTCAGACCAATGAAGTCTGGCTGATTGAGCAGCGATTGCTTCCGCATGAATTCAAGCTTGTGGCGACGAAGGACTACACGGAGACCGCCGCCGCCATCCAGGACATGGTGGTACGCGGTGCCGGGGCGATTGGCGCCACTGCGGCGTTTGGGTTTGCTCAAGGTTTGGCGGCCTTTGGCGGGGGTAGCTTGGGTGCTTTCGAAAAGCATCTGGAGCGAGTGTACCGTACCCTCAAGGAAGCGCGGCCCACAGCGGTCGATCCGGTGAATGCCATGAACGATATCCGGCGGCATTTGGAGAGCGGGCCTACAGTGGCGGAAAAGCAGCGATTGGCCCGGGAGGCTGCGCAGAAGTTCGCCGAGGAGGATGTGGAGCATTGCGCCGCCATCGGACGTCAAGGCGCTCCCCTCATTCGGGATGGCATGAGAGTTTTGACCCACTGCAACGCCGGTTGGCTCGCTTTTGTAGATATCGGGACGGCGACGGCTCCGATGTACGAGGCGCAACGGCTCGGCCGCAAGTTCCACGTCTTTTGCGACGAGACCCGTCCGCGCAGCCAAGGGGCTTCGCTCACGGCCTGGGAATTGAGCCAGCAGGGAGTGTCACACCAGGTGATCGCCGACAACGCGGCGGGCCACCTGATGCAGCGCGGCGAAATCGATATGGTAATCGTGGGCAGCGACCGGGTGCTCGGCAAGACCGGCGAAGTGGCGAACAAAATTGGAACTTATACCAAGGCCGTCCTGGCCCATCGCCATAAGATACCCTTCTATGTGGCAATCCCGCTTTCGACCATCGACTGGCAGATGGAGAAGGGATTCGACATCCCGATCGAAGAGCGTCACGAGAGCGAGGTTCTGGGGGCGTGGGGCATCATTTCCGATCCCAAGGCGGGTCCGAAAGGGAAGGGGAAAGCAACGCGGGCGTACGTGAGGGTCGCCAATCCGGCAAGTGGGGCGCGTAATCCTGGATTCGATGTCACGCCGCCGGACTTGATCGCCGGTATTATTACCCCGGCTGGGATCTTCAAGCCGAAGGATTTGTGGAAACGGCGAAAAGTATTGCAGGCAGTTTGAACAATTCCCCGGGCCTCCTGTCCTACCTATAACGCCGCTGGCCGGCATGAATCGCAGAACGGTCCCAGTAGTTCCGGGAGGGCCCGACAGCCTCCGGTTCTCCGGAAGCGACCGGACGGACTGCGATACTGCCGCCCAGTCGGCGGGTTCCGCTTAACAGGTTAATATCTATATAGCGGGAACCCGTTTGATTGGAGAAGGGGAAGGAAAGGTGTGCTGATGGAGCACCCTCGGGAGTAGTTGGCACTACGAGAGTGCCCGTAATTTTCCGGCGACTTTTTCCAATGCCTCGTGCAATTCATGCGCCCGCACGGGCTTGCAAAGGTAACCGTCCATTCCTGCCGCCAGGCAGATTTCCCGCTCACCCACAATGGCATTGGCGGTGAGGGCGATGATTTCGAGACGAGTTTTTGGGGGCGATGACTGTTCCCAATCGCGAATACTGCGGGTGGCGGCATAGCCATCGAGTTCCGGCATCTGACAGTCCATCAAAACAACGTCATAGGAATTTGCTCTGACGGTTTCCAGCGCTTCCAAGCCGTTACTTGCGGTATCCACCCGGCAACCCAGCTTTTCGAGTTGAAGTCTGCCCACTTTCTGGCTGATGGGATTGTCTTCTGCCAGCAGAACCCTGAGAGGACCACCTGCAGTGCCCAGTTTGACCGTTTGTGGCCCCGCCGGGATGGCGGATTTTGCCTGCGGGATTTCCGTGGCCTGACTCGTCAGCAGTTTTAGAAGTGTCTCGTGGAGTTGCGTCCGGCGCACCGGCTTCGCCAAGAAACCAGCAATGCCGTTCGCCAGCAGTTCATTCCTGGCCGGACGCTCACTCATGGCGGACAACACTATGATGGATGCGTGGGCCAGCGGTGGCACGGACTTCAAAACCCCGGCGGTGGCGAACGGATCTACTGCCTCCAAGTAGTTATTTAGTAGTACCACGTCATACTCGCCTTGGCTGAGGGACAACGATCTCCCGTTCCTACAGGCCGCGAAATCCGGGTCGGCGAAGTCGGCGGTCATTCCCCAGTGCTTTAGGTAGCTAGCCAAAATCGAGCGAATCGAGAGGTTTCTCTCCAGGATAAGGGCGCGTTTTCCCGCTAAAGGCGACGGAGCCGCTCTCGCCGGGATCGAGGGAGAGACTTGCTGGGGCAGGGGAAGCGTGAACCAGAAGTTGGATCCCTGTCCGGGCTGGCTCTCGATGCCCATGTGCCCTCCCATGAGTTCAACCAGACGGCGAGAAATTGCCAGTCCCAAGCCGGTGCCTCCATATTTTCGCGTCGTGGAACCATCCGCTTGGACAAAGGCTTGGAACAGTCGTTTTTGGGCATCCAGCGGAATGCCGATGCCGGTGTCCCTGACCTCCACCCGCAGCGAGTTGTGGTGGCCAGCCTGAAGATCGACATGCACCGCCACCACCACCTCGCCCTGGGTAGTGAACTTAATGGCGTTGCCGACGAGATTGGTGAGGATTTGCCGAAGCCTGCTGGGATCACTTTTCAGTGCCGTTGGGACGTCTTCCGGAATGGAAGCGGCCAGCTCCAATCTTTTGGTGTGGGCCTGCTCGGCCAGCAACTCCAAGGTGCCTTCGATGACGTCGCTAAGATCGAAATCAATAGCTTCAATCTCCAACTTGCCCGCTTCGATCTTGGAGAAATCCAGGATGTCGTTGATGAGTACCAGTAACGTCTCGCCGCTATTGCGGATGGTTGTGGAGAAATCCCGCTGTTCCGGCGTGAGGCCGCTTCCCATGAGCAATTCAGTCATTCCGATGATACCGGTCATGGGAGTCCGGATCTCATGGCTCATGTTCGCCAGGAACTCAGACTTGAGGCGGGTGGCTTCCATGGCGGTGTCGCGGGCGCGGGCCAATTCGTCGTTGGCCTCCTGCAATTGCAAGGTTCGTTCCTCCACCCGCCGCTCCATGCTCGCATAGAGTTCAACGTTCTCCATCGCGACGGCGGTGGTGTTGGCGAGAGTCTGCAGCAGCTCAACCTCCTCCTCCGAAGGCATGCGCTGTACCGCCCAGTAGTTGCCAATGGCTGCTATCGGATCGTCCTTCCGAATGGGAACCATCGCCAGACTCTTGACGAAGGTGGGCCGATAAGCTGCGGCAGGGATGCGGGGATCGGCGAAGATGTCCCTGATGACAACCGGTTGCCGATTTATCATGACCCAGCCGCTGATGCAGGAACTCATCGGGAACCGTTGTCCCTTCCAGAGGGGAGAGATCGCATCCTCATCGGCATAATGGCAGCGTCCGTTGTCCCGCAGCACAAACGTGGCGCCGTCAGCTCCGGTCAATTCCCGGGCGGCGCGCCGCACGATGGCCATAATGGTGGGCAGATCTCGCGCCATCGAAAGCTCTTGCACGGCAAGGAGTAATCTTTTGGCTGAGCGATTTTGCCTTTCGAGGCGATGCCGTTCCGTTTCATCCTGCGACAGGGTTTCAGCCGGGTACGGATTCATGCGATCAAGGTCGGTCAAAGGGTTGGCGGCGAAGACATGATTGGGTCAACCCGATGGCTATCACCATTGATAGCCTCCAGACGTCGCAACTCCGCCGCCCACTCATCGGCAATATCGCTGCCAGAATTAACGTTATTTTGCAATAAGGAAGACCTCCGCAAATGCAAGGCAGTTCGATTTACCTCGGCGTCCGATACCGATCCCGCAGCGTTCATCAAGGATCCTGGCCCGGCCTACCTGTCGTCGGACGGGCCATTGGGCAGGACAGTGGTGGACTGGAGGGGCTAAGGAAGTGCAAGCCTATAGAAGACGGCTGGTGTGCCGGGCACCGATGGATCAGGAACGGACCAGTGGCCGGCCTCATCCGAGATGTTCGTCGCAGCCACACGCCAACCGTTGGTTTGCGCGAGATTCGTTGATATTTGCAACCGATATTCGGCCTCCGGCGCCCCCAAGGTGTTGAGGGTGTAGCCCGGGCCGGGGAGCCCGACCAGTGACAACTGCGGCCAGACTACTTCGACCGTGGCTGTGCTACTGGTGTCGTCGCCATAAGGAGTGGAGATTGTGACGCGGTACTCACCCGCGTTGGATAAACTGGCGGGGGACAGATCCAAAAAAGGACGGCCAGCGGTAAAAATCTTCCGGACTCTTTGGTTATGCTGGTCCACGATATAGAGGTTGCCGGCGGGGTCGAGGGCGACACAATTTGGTCCGTCAAACTGGGCCCGGGACGCAGGTCCGCCGTCCCCTGAAAAACCGGCTTGGGGACTGGCGCTCAAGTCGTGGATGTAGCCATTGGTGTCCACGCTGCGGATGCGAGAATTCAAACCTTCCGCAATGTAGATCGTCCCGTCGGGTGAGACGGCGACGCTCATAGGCTGGACCAGCGAAACGTTCGTCGCGTGTACCGTGTCAGGCGGTTTGGAAAAATTGGTTCGCCCCGCCACGATGGTGACAGCCCCTTGGAGGTCGATCTTTCGTATCAGGTTGCGGTACCTTTCGGCAATGTACAGGTTTCCCGCTGCATCTGAAGCGACGGAGTGTGGATTTAAAGCTGGGGATGCATTCCCCGCGATTGTGCTGATGATGCCATGTGAATCAATCCTGCGGAGGCCCGTTGTTTCAGCGATGACGAGATTGCCGAAGGGGTCAAAGACCATGCTCCAGGGATTGACGCGGGTATTCGTGGCTGGCAAGCCGTCCTGGTAGATTGATGAACCACCATATCCGGCAACGGTGGAAATGATGCCGTTAAGATCGACTTTCCTGATCACCAGTCTTTCAAGATCGCCAATATATAATTCCCCTCGGGAGTTTGCCGCCAAGGATACTGGAAATGCCAGGCTGGCGTTGGTCGCGTTGCCACCGTCTCCGGTGCCCGCTCTCTCACCATTGCCTGCAACGGTGCTTATAATACCCGAAGGAGTCACTTTTCGGACGGTGTGACTGTCGGAGGTGGTGATAAACAAATTCCCCAGATAGTCCACCGCCACGGCAATGGGATAAGACAACGCCACGCCAGTGGCTTGAAGCCCGTCACCAGTGTTGGTCGCCTTGCCATTTCCGGCTATCGTTTGGACGATATTGTCGGCGATATTTGTGCCGTCGAGCTGCCACTGATAACGGAAAGGTCCCGTGCCAGTTGCTGTCGTCTGCAAATGTATGCTCCCTCCTGCATAAACAGTTTGATCAACGGGGGGTTGGCCAATTGTCGGCGGAACACCCAACGTCAGCCGGGCGATTTCTCCAGTGGCGGTGCCGTAGTCGTTGGAGACGGTGACGCTATAGATTCCTTCATCCGACGATTCTAAGTGAACCAATGTCAGATTGGAGGTGGTAACTCCGGGAGCATTGGTCTCATTGAAGAGCCATTGATAACTGAAGGGTGGCGTGCCAATGACCTCAACCGTGAGTGTGGTGGCGGCACCCTCCGTGGCACCTACTGAGTGAAAAGGCGTTTTGATGACGGGCGCATAGCCCACGTTGACCACGGCGACGGTTCCGGTGGTGGTGCCGTAGGGGCTTGAAACGATGACCTCATAGGTGCCGGAATCGCCGGGTTGGGCGTTTGGAATGGTCAGGGTGGGAAGGCCGGTCAGCGCCACTCGCCGTATCAAGGAGGTGCCGGTGTCGGCGATCAGAATATTGCCTCGTTCGTCCACCGCCATGGCATTGGGACGCCGCATGCTCGCGAGTACGGCTGGCCCTCCGTCACCGTAATAGCTCTGGGTGCCGTCGCCCGCCACATTGGTGATGATGCCGTTGGTATCGACTCGCCTCACGCGGCTGTTGCTATAGTCGGCAATCAGCAGGTTGCCAGAGTGGTCGAATAGAAGTCCGGTCGGGTGATTCAGGCTGGCCTTCGTGGCCGGACCGCCGTCGCCGGAATAGGCACGGGTTCCATTTCCGGCGAAGGTGGTGATGATGCCGAGGTTGTCCACTTTGCGCACCACGTCGTTGACGGAGTCCCCGATGTAGATCTCACCTGTTTGGCTGATGGCAATTCCTCTGGGGAAATTGAGGCTGGCGTTGGTGGCCGCGTCCCCGTCCCCGGAATGGCCGGCAATTCCATCGCCTGCGATTGTGGACACCCCGCCGTCGACGTCTATTTTGCGAATGCGGTGGTTGCCCGTGTCGGAGACGAAGAGGGCGCCGGACGGATCCGCGATGACCTTGGTCGGATTTAGGAAACTTGCTTCGGTTGCCGGGCCGCCATCTCCCGAGAATCCCGCGATTCCATTGCCCGCCACGGTCGATACAATCCCGTTTGGACCCACTTTTCGTACCCGATTGTCGACCGAATCGACAATGTATAGATTTCCTTCCCGGTCGAGGTCCATGCCTGAAATACCCCGAAAACTGGCGGCGGCGGCCGGTCCCCCATCGCCCGCGAAACCGCTGAGCCCGTTCCCTACGAAGGTCGTCATGATTCCGTCGGTATCAACCCGCCGAATGACGTTGTTCAAGGTATCCAGCGCGAGAATATTTCCCGAGGCGTCCAATGCCACGTCGTAGGGGGTACCAAAGCCCGTTTGCAAGGTCGGCATTCCGTCGATGGCCGGTGATCCCAGTCCGTTCCCGGCGATGGTGGTAATAACGGGTAATTGGTTTGATCCATTGATCCGCCATACGTAACTGTACGGCCCGGCATTGGTGACCGATACTTGGAAGTCCAAGGTCGTGCCCGCTAAAACCCGACGTGCAACTGGCAGGCTGGTAATGGCCGGAGGTAGTTCCAAGTCCACCCGAACAACCGCGCTCGTGCTATTGCCGAACGCGTTGGAGGCCACCAAGTCGTATTCTGCTTGGTCGGCGGCCTGAATATTCTGCAGTTGTAGAGTGGTGTCCGTTTGTCCCGGCAGGGGAACCCCATTGCGACGCCATTGATATGTTACTGGGATCCCAGAGGAGATGGAGGCTGAAAAAATCAGGTTTCCGCCTACCGGGACCGTGCGATTGGTGAAGACCGACAGGAACTGCGGCGGGGCATCCACCGTGACGGTCGCAACGGCGCTGGTCGTGCTGCCGAAGGCATTTCCCACGATAACCCAATAGTCTCCCTGGTCTTGGGGGGAAATGTTGGGCAAGGGGAGGGTGGGCAGTCCCTTTAACGCGATCCGGCGTATGACGTTGCCGTGAGCCACCAAGAGATTGCCCGAATCTTCCACCAATAGACCTCCCGGAGTGGCGAGGTTCGCGCCACGGGCTGGGCCATAGTCCCCGGAATATCCGTTTCTGCCGGTTCCTGCTACGGTGGTAATGATTCCGTTGGCGTCGATTCGGCGAATGGCATTATTATTACGATCGGCAACGTACACGTTGCCTTCGTTGTCAACGGCCACTCCGTTGGGCCGATTAAGGCTGGCCAGCGCCGCTGGTCCTCCGTCTCCTGAATAGCTCGCAGTGCCATTTCCGGCAATTGTCGAAATAATTCCGGAGGAGTCGATTTTCCGTACGGCGTTGAGGTACGTGTCGGCAATATAAATGATGCCGGACTCGCTGACCGCGACCCCCACGGGAGAATGTAAGGCGGCCGTAGCAGCGGGGCCTCCGTCTCCCGACGTGCCGTTTCCCGCAATTGTTTCAATGATCCCGTTGCTTCCGATTTTCCGTATCCTGTTGCCATCAAACTCGGCAACATAAAGATTATCCGATTTGTCGATGGCCAGACCCAACGGATACGAAAGCAGGGCATTGGTCGCGGGCCCGTGATCCCCGGGTGAAATCGGGCCGCCGCCGGCGACGGTTGTGATGACACCGTCGGGGGTGACCTTCCTGATGCGGTTGTTTTGAGCGTCGGTTATGTAGACATTTCCGTGCGAATCGGTGGCGATTCCGTTGGGAAGACTCAGTGATGCCTCGGTTGCTGGACCGCCATCACCGGAAAAGTTCTGGAGATTTGTTCCGGCAAATCTCGTGATGATGCCATTGGTATCCACCTGAAATACCGTGGCCTGGAATGGGTCGGAGAATATCAATCGATGGTCCGGACCGAATGCCATGCCGGTGGGATTTGCAAAACTTCCGTTGGTCGCTGCACTTCCATTTGGAATGTAAGGGTCGGATCCTCCGCCGACAATCGTGTAGATGAGCGCCTTGGGATAGTTGGTGCCCTTGATGACCCATTGGTACTGGAGCAGATCGGGCTCTCCGACGGAGACCTGAAGACGGACATTGCCGCCCGCGGCAATGTCCTGGCTCACGGGTTGGGTCGTGATGGTCGGTGGGGTTTGAGCAAGAGACGCGGTGGTTCCAATAATCGCGAATGAGGCCAAGACCTTGAACCAGCGGAAATCACGTGGGGTGAAGTTCATTTTGTGAAAAGGATCAACAGGCTGCATCATGCCAAGAAAAGGGGTTTCTTTTGCGGGCGTGATCGCTTCGTTGCCATATGTCCACAGGCGTAAACAAAATTGAGAAACCAGTCAAGCCTTTGATGGGACAAGACTGCGAGGTTCTATCGCCGGGGAAAACCGCCGTGACATCGGCCTCCGTCCGGGCATACTGAATGAATTGTGCCCCCCGCTAAGACAACCTGGCCAACGAGCCGCACCCTGAGCCAACAACTGGTTTTGCGGCGGGCTTGGCGTCCGAATCATTTCGCAAAACCGGTGAGGGTGCCACACCGGAGGCATCAACCGGAAGCCTTCACCCTGATCGAGCTCTTGGTGGTTATCGCCATCATTGCCTTGTTGGCCAGCATGCTCCTGCCGGCGATTTCGAAAGCGGTCATGACGGCCAAGAAGACCAAGTGCGCCAGTAACTTGCACAATCTCGGGCTGGCCATGTTGATGTATGCGGATGGATACGACGGGCTGGTTCCGCGGGCGGACGATCCGATTTGGTGGCAGGTCCTAACCCCGACTTTGGGCGGACGAACCCAAAGCGATTTCGCCCGGATTCAGGTTTTTGCCTGTCCCAGTCATCCCAACCGGAAACAACTTCTGGGATACGTGGTGAACGGATGGAAATTCAGCAATCCCAACGATAAAACCGGAAGCGCAGTCACCGGCGCCACCCGGCTGAGCAAAGTGCAGCGGCCCGTGGACACCATCTACTTCGCTGACAATGAAAATGGCGCGTGGCGTCCGGTGGTCACCAGCCTGACCGGCAACGTGTCATTGGTGCTCAATGATGTTTGGAATCCCGGCCACCTCCCGTACGCCGCCAATGGCAAAACGGTGAACCCCGAACGACGTGTAGCCCTGGCGCGTCATGGCCGCGGGGCGAACCTTATGTACTTCGACGGCCACACCGGGTGGAAAAAATCCAACCTGATCACCATCGACGACTGGCGGGAGCAGCGGTACTGAGGGTGTTTACCTGCGATTCCAAACCAAGAAACACGAATAGGCCAGTACCAGAGGCCATGCGATGAGATAGCTCGCACTGGCGACATTGATCATCGGATGGCCGCTATGGAATAGGTCGTAGAGTCCGGCATTCCTGATCAACGTGCCGAGGCCGCTGGCCGCGTTGATCCCCAAAATTGCATAGAGGAATGGTTTTCGGGCATAGGGCAGCAGGCCAAAATAGAGTGGCCATCCTATGAGCATGGCGCCGGCTGGAGCATTATAGGTGGCGTCAGCAATGTTGTCCCGCGCTCCGTAGGAAACCGTCCAGCCGAGGATTTGGGTGACGCCAGCGAATATTAGGCCCGCCACGGCACGAGTTACAATGTCGGTGGTTTTGGTCATCCAAATTCAGCGAGTTTGTTCCGGCCGCCTGGGTTTACCCGCTTTGGTATGACCGGCGCGTTGAGTCTTTAATAAATAGATAATCCTACTTCTGCCGCTCCGCATGGAATTGAATCACCCGGTCCTTGGGAGTGGTGGCGCGGGTGGTGCGGTAGGCGGCGAGGCGGTCGATGGACTGGGTGGACAAGGCCTTAAGCTGGCTGGCGAGCTTGTCGCGTTGTTGTTCGAGTTCTTTGACCCGTTTCTCGAGGGCGGGGCTGGCGGTCACGATCTTGACCGGTACTTTGGATGGAGCAGCGGTGGCAACCGGGGCGTCCAATCGCTTTTGGAGGTCATCGCGTTGTTGTTCCAGGCGTTTGCGCCATTCGCGTTCCTCGGCCAAGGCGCCTTCCAGTTGCGCTTCGTGGCGGGCACCTTCCTTGACGGCGGTGCGCAGTTGGTCCGTTTCCTTGCGAAGCGAGGCGATCTCCACTTCTTGGGCGTCATCCTTGGCTGTCGGCGAAGTGTCTTTGGCAGATGCGGTAAGCCGATCCAGGCGCTCCTGCATCTGTTTCAGTCGGCTTTCGGCGTCGGTGCGCTCGTTACGTTCGGTCACCAAGGCGGTTTGAAGCGTTTTAACCGCGCCAGCATTTTCGGAAGCGCTACGGGTGAGTTCCGTTATGCGCTGTTGAAGCGTTTTGTTTTCGCCTTCGAGATTCTCGGAGCGCTGGCGTTCCTTAAGAAGTGTCGCCGCGATCTCCTGTGCCTGGGTGGAGTTGCGCTCGGCATTGCCCTTGGCGATGGCGAGGTCTGTCTCCAGCTTTTTGATGCGAATGATGCCCTCCTCGGCGGAACGGGAGCGCAAGTCGTCCAGTTGTTTTTCCAGATTCGTACGATCGACGAGCAGGGTTTCGTTCTTCTTCTTTACGTCATCCATTTCGGTTTGGAGACGTGAGAGTTTCCCAGCCAGATCGGCAATTTGTTTGCCGCGTTCGGTATCGGTCTTGAGTTCGCCTACTTGTTGCTTAAGAGCCGTGTTTTCGGTTTGGAGTGACTTGACCGTGCCGGATTGGAGGCGGTTCAGGTTCGCTTCTATCTCTGCTTTCTCTGTCTCCAGCTTGTGCGCCGCGATGCGCTGCTCGGTTAAT
>DATJII010000025.1:0-20288 GCA_035493435.1 Candidatus Limnocylindria bacterium
GTCTGCCGCGCCCCGTTGTTGATATACGCTTCGATGTCCGCCAGCCGGTCGTCCACCGTTGGCTTCTTGTCTTCCGCCACCGCGTTGATTGCGCTCAACGCCGCCAGGAAGGTAAATGTCAGGATAAACAGCAGCTTTTTCATCAGTTGGTGCCAATTAGTGGGTTGCAATTAAATCGCCTTTTCGCCGGTTTCCTCAGTCCGGATACGGATTGCCTGCTCAACGGCCGAAACGAAAATCTTGCCGTCACCGATCTTGCCCGTCTTGGCGGCTTGGGTAATGGCGCTTACCGCGCTGTCCACCAAGCCGTCACCGAGCACGATCTCGATTTTGATCTTGGGAAGAAAATCGACCGTGTACTCGCTGCCACGGTAGATCTCGGTATGGCCTTTTTGCCGACCGAATCCTTTGACTTCGGTGACAGTAAGGCCCTCGATGCCCACGTTGGTTAGGGCGTCTTTGACCTCCTCCAGTTTGAACGGTTTGATGATGGCTTCGATTTTCTTCATATACTCGGCGCGACGCCCTCCGAGCACACAGGGTGCCAGCCACCGGGAAGCCAGATTTAATGTTTATTTAACGGCCTCCAGTTACCCGAAAAATCCAATTCCCCAGAACGCTGGATAAGATTCGACTTCACAAAATGCCCCGATTTGATCGATCTGGAGTTTTTTGACCATTATTGCCGTGGTTGCCATCGAGCTGATCGAATTTCAGGTCCAAAAGCAGGATTCTGAAGCCTCACAACTACCCTGCCAACGCCTCCAACTGTACCAAAATGAACCTCTCTGACGGTTCAATTCGCGACACTATTTTCCGCCCATTCTGATAGTTAATAAATGATTAATATATGGCGTAACCCATTCTCTAACAAGCTGGAGCAGGTCCTTCAACGGCATTAATGAAACGGCCTCGGGAGACGGTCTCGTGCCGGAGTCGCCAGAGCCGTGGAGGAGCACCACAAGTTCCACCGAAGCCAACGCTAAATCCGCGATCTCGGACTGGTGGCCGGAAGCGTGAAATGGAAGACACTCCCCTCACCAAACACCGATGTCACCCAGATCATCCCGCCGTGCCGTTCAACGATCTTCTTGCAGATGGCGAGCCCAATGCCGGTCCCCGGATATTCCTCGCGGGTGTGCAATCGTTGAAAGACACCGAAGATCCGCTCGTAATGCTGGCTCTCGATGCCTATCCCGTTGTCCGCCACAGAAAAGTGCCAAAAAGCCCCTTCCCTGACTGCTTTGACGACTATCTCCACGGGACGCTCGCTCCGATACTTGATCGCGTTCCCCACGAGGTTTTGAAAAAGCTGCGAAAGTTGTCCGCTGTCGGCCCAAACGGACGGCAGGTCGCCTGAGGCCACTTGGGCGGAACTGTCGTTGATCGTCGTTGCCATGGTCTTGAGGCACTGATCAAGGACCGGACCGCTTTCCACCCATTCCAAGGGACGTCCTTGGGAGTTGACCCGGGAAAGGCTCAATAGGTCGTGGATCAAATTCTGCATCCGTTGCGCGCCTTCCACAGAATGGCGAATCAACTCGTGCGCCCGGGAATCGAGGGCGTCGGAATAGCGCCTTGCCAGGATTTGTACACAGGCGGCCACGGCACGGAGGGGTTCCTGCAAATCGTGCGAAGCGACGTACGCGAATTGCTCCAGCTCCCGATTGGACCGTTCCAATTCGGTTACCGCCTGCTTCATCTCTTCCTGGGCCCGCTTGCGTTCCGTGATGACCTGGGTGAAGAAGATAAGCCCTCCGATTTCCCCGTCCGCCTTATGCCAGGGACGACACTCCCATTGCAGCCAATCGATTCGTCCGTCCTCGCGTGGGAAAGGATCCTCGTCACACCGTTCCACGGCGCCTTGAAGTACCCGGGCATGGATGTCACGCCAGCGCTGCGGAATATCCGGAAATACCTCGTAGTGGGATTTCCCTAGGACGTCGACGTCCGCCAGGTGGTAATCCTTGATCCACCGATCGCTGGCCTGGATATAACGCATATCCTTGTCGAGCATCGCAATCGAAGCGGGTGTATATTTAATAAACTGGCGGAGCACCGCCTCGCTGGCGGCCAGGTTGAGTTCACTCCGACGCCGTTCCATGAACTGCCCAATCTGGACGCCCACGGAGGTGAACATTTCCAATGTCGCCTGGTCTGGCTCGCGCACCGCCCGGCTGAAAAACTCAATGACCCCCAGAACCGTCCCACGAACCACGATCGGAAAACCAAATGAAGCATGCAGCCCACTTCTCCGGGCTGCCTCAGCGCGGGGAAACTCCGCCCGGCTGGCGAGATCCGGAATCCATAGTGGCTCACTAGTGGCCCAGATCTTCCCAGGCAGTCCTATATTCAGGAGAAAATGTCCCGCCAGCGTGGCCTCGCGGAAGTCGGCAAGCGGCGGATCGTTTTCGGGCCATATGGCGACACATTGCAGGGGTTTTGCAGGCCCTTGAACCCGCCACACTGAGCCGAAATCCCATTTTAGATTCTCACCGACCGACCGCAGGATACCCCGGGAGGCTTCCTCCAGTGTATTGGCGTCGGCCAGAGCGCGAGTCACATCAAGTTGTGCCGCGCGCCGCAATTCGAGCAGTTTCAGCAGCGTGATATCCGTGGCAATTCCCAGCACATGCCTGCCCGCGCCATCGGGGGAAGAAATCGGACGCTTGATGGTTTGCAGCCAGCGGGCCTCCCCTCGGGCGTTGGTTACCTTTTCTTCGCTAATAATCTTGTCACACCCCGATTCGATTACGTCCAAATCGTCCCGCCGCATCCCCTGCACTTCCTCCGGGTGCGAACTAAGTTCAGCGTCGGTCCGGCCGATGAGGTCCTCTATTTTGCACAGGTTGAAATCGGCCGTGGCTTGATTGCAGAGGGTGAATCGGCCATCGCGGTCCTTGACGAAAATCAAGGCTGGATTCAGATCGATGATCTTGTGGACGAATTCCTCACTGCTTCTTAGCGCCGCCTCCGCGACCACCTTGTCGGTAATGTCCCAATTAGTTCCCACCATCCGTACCGCCTTGCCCTGGTCATTCTTGCGGACTGTGCCGCGGGCGCGAAGATGAACGATCTTTTGGGTGGGATGGACGATCCGAAAAACTATGTCCAATACATCCTCTCCATTCAACGCTGCATCCACGGCGCGAACGACCCAAGCCACGTCGTCGGGATGCACCGCCTCGGCCCAGTCGCGGTAACCGCTGGTGAATAACTTCGGTTCCCGCCCGTATAGCCGGAACATCTGATCGTCCCAATACAGGGTATCGGTCTGGATGTCCCAATCCCAGATCCCCACGCCTCCACTTTCGGTGGCGGCTTGCAAGCGCTCCGTCTTGCGGAGCAACTCTTCGCCCATGGCCCGGCTCGCCATGATGTCTGTGAGGGAACCGGCCATGCGCACCGGTTTGCCTTGGGCATCCCATTTGGCCTGTCCCTGAACCCGGAACCAGCGGTACTCGCCGGACTTGGTCTGGAGCCGGTATTCCATCTCGAACGGCTTCCGCTGCTCCAGGTGGGCCTTGATGGCAACAGTGACCCGCGGCCGATCATCCGGATGCAACATCAACCGCCACGTCTCGACATCCAACTTAAGTTCACCAGGCTTGAAGCCCACCAGTTCCTGCCAGCGGTCCGAGACATAAACTTCGTGGGTCTGGCAATTCCAGTCCCAGATTCCATCGACCACCCCGCAAGCCACCAAGGCAAAGCATTCCGAGGCGCGAATGGCGTTTTTTTCGCTTTCCTGACGGGCGGCTTCGGCGCGTTGGCGGGAAGAGACTAGCCAATAGATCGGCCCAAAACACAACCCCACATCCAATAGGAGCCGTCCAACCAGGCCAGCCCCGTGGGGAATGAGCCCAGTAGCCTCCAGGGCCGAAAAGAGATATTCGCTGGCCAGCAACATCGCCACCACGGCGACCGCTCCCAGACAACATACCCCAACACGCTTGGTAAGGCTCATAGTCGGCCGACACCCCCAGAAATTCTCCGCATCGAAGACACCTTTTCCGGCGAGCCGCCCACTCCTCAAGTGGGCCTTTATTGTTCGGCATTGCCGGGGATGGAAACACTATCCGTCCAATTTGCCAGAAGACAAGCAAACGATCCCACTTCGACCGTCGGTCGCAGAATAACGCCTGGGACGCCACCGCCAGGCGACCACGTGCAAAGTGCAGACTTGATTCTCGGTCGCCGTCTGCCACTTCCTTCTCTGGTGAGGACCCTGTACTTGGACATCTTTAGCGGCCTGAGCGGCGACATGTTTCTCGGCGCCTTGATCGACCTCGGCGTAGACTTCCGGGATCTGGAACGCGAACTGCGCAAGCTGCGGTTGCCGGGCTACCATTTGCACGTCAGCAAAAGCCAGCGCTCGGCCATCGCGGGAACCAAATTTGACGTCCATCTGGAAGAGTCGGGGCATGACTGCGACCACGATCACACCCATGAACACGAACCCAGCCACAGCCACGGGAACGATTCCCGGCACTCGCACGGAGGGCCTTCTCATAGCCATACCGATGAATCTGGCTCCCATTCACACGCTCACGAGAATACCCGCGACTTCTCAGCGATCCGCGCGATGATTGAGGCCAGCACCCTCTCCACTTGGGTGAAGGAGAAATCGATCGCGGTGTTCCACCGGATAGCGGTGGCGGAAGGCAAGGTTCACGGGGTCGCTCCTGACAAGGTCCATTTCCACGAAGTGGGCGCCATCGATTCCATCGTGGATATTGTCGGAGGCTGCATCGGGCTCGAGCTACTAGGCCATCCCCGTGTCACGGCTGGGCCAGTGGTGGAAGGGACCGGTTTCGTCCGGTGCGCCCACGGCCGGTTTCCCCTCCCGGCGACGGCTACTTTGGAGATACTCGGCGCCCGGGGCATTCCGCTCACCCAGTGCGAAGAGCCCAATGAATTGCTCACCCCCACCGGAGCGGCGTTGCTCGCGGAGTTTGCCGAATCATTCGGACCCATGGGGGCCCTGGTCGCCAGCAAGGTGGGCTACGGCTTGGGAACCCGGGAGAACAAGACCCGACCCAACGTCGTTCGCGCCGTGTTATCGGAAGACTCCGGCGCCACAGTCAGCCATGATTGGGAAACGGATACGGTCGCGGTAATCGAGACCAATCTCGACGACGTGGACGGTGAAATCCTCGGCCATTTTTTGGAACGTGCGTTGCGATTGGGTGCCCTCGACGTTTTCCACACCCCGATCCAAATGAAGAAAAGCCGTCCCGGCGTGTTGCTGACGGTGCTCTGCAAACCGGAGGATGCGGACGAATTCTCAGCCATGCTCCTGACCGAAACATCGGCTTTTGGCATTCGGCGGCACCTGGCTGAACGTCGCAAGCTGCGGCGCGAAATCGTGGAAGTGAAAACACCCCTGGGCGCCGTGAAGGTCAAGCTGGGGCGGCTGGACGGAAAAATTGTCCAAGCGGCGCCGGAGTATGAGTCCTGCAAGGGCCTTGCCGCCATGGCTGGAGTGCCACTCTCAGAGGTCTATTCCGCCGCCCGTCGCGCTGCCGAGGGTCGCTAAACCTTGCGAGTGCGACTTGCACAGTAATGTAATCGGTCCGTAAGTTCCCCCTGCCTTGAAGAAAACAGCTCGGACGGAAATACCGCGCAAGACGGTGTATCGGCTCTCGATGTACCTGCGCTGCCTGCATCGCCTGAAGACCAACGAGATTCAGACGGTGAGCAGCGAAGCTCTGGCGCGCGCCGCCGGAGTCAAGCCCACCCAACTTCGCAAGGATCTCACCCACTTCGGCCAATTCGGAACCCGCGGTTTGGGATACGATGTCGATCAGTTGTCCAAGATGATCGGCGACCTCCTGGGGCGCAGCCGGTTGCAGCCCGTGGTGTTGGTTGGTGTGGGTAATCTGGGGCAAGCGCTCCTCGCTTATCGTGGATTCGAGCAGGAAGGCTTTGAAATCGTGGGAGCTTTCGACAGCGATCCCGAACGCCACCGTGACAAGGTCAAAGTGACTCCGCTCTTCGGTATGGCAGAGTTGCCCAAACTAGTGACCGAGCAAGGCGTCCGGATGGGCATCGTGGCCGTTCCCGCCGCAGCAGCGCAGGAAGTGGTCAACCGAATGGTGGACGCCGGAATCGTGGGTATATTGAATTTTGCCCCGATCGTCCCCCACGTGCCTGAGCACGTCATGGTGAATAACGTGAACCTAGCCATCGAACTCGAGAACCTGTCGTATTTTATCCAGGCTTAGTGGAATAGCGGACTGATTCTGGGTTCTCCCCCTTCGTGCTACATCAGGATTTTATCGTCATATCGTCATATCGTCATACAGTCATGGCCTCACCCATCATGATATGATGATATGAACGTTATGAACGTTCATTCCCCTATGTGGCACGACGCCCCCTTGGGCTGACACCCTATTTAATCTTAAACCCGCCAGGGAATGCCCACGCGATCCGCCAATCCCGTCAGAACCCGGCACAGCCCGTCCAGATGTGGGGTCGAAACCCCTGCCCGCCGCGCCTCGGATTGGGGGAACAAGAACAGGCTTTCGAGCTCCAACGGACGCCGCAAATCGAAATCAATCAGCGTCGAGGCACGGTATGCCCCCATCTTGTGCGTTCGCTGTACTTCAAACTCGGCGTACTCAGGCTCAATCGCATGGTTCAACGCGTTGGCCGTCGCGATCGTCTCAGCCATCAGGCCCCGCACCTTGCCCTCCCATTTAGGATCGGCCAAAAGAGCGTCGGACGGCAAAATAGAGCCCAAGGGCTCGTTTTGTTCGACGGAGCCGCGCTCCACAGCGTCCCACCCAGCCGCAGCCGCGACGCCCAAGCCATTGAAGGGAATATTCCAGACCAACTTCTGCCAATGTGTCCGTTCAATATCCGTGGAGACCTCGCACGGGACTCCTGCATGGCGGAACATCCCGGCGATATCGTGGGTGCGGGGTTCCGGCCACCGGCGGTACTCCCCGAGGATTATTTTACCGTGGGCGAAATGCCGGACCACACCAGGTTCGATGCGATTCAGGCTTACGAAGCACAGGCCACCCATCACCTGCTCCACCGGAAACAACTGGGCCAAGGCGTGTTCATTACCCAAGCCGTTCTGCAGCGTCAAAATGGCGGTATGCACCCCAACTAATGGGGGCAGCAACTGGGCGAATTCACCATTGGCGGTAGTCTTGAGACCGATAATGACCAAATCGCAGGGTCCGATCTGTGCGGAATCCGTGGAACATTTCGGTCGGGCATTGAAATCACCATTGGGGCTGATAACGTTAACGCCGTGCCTACGGACCCTTTCAAAGTCAGAACGGAGCAGGAAATGGACCTCCTGTCCCGCACGACAAAGCATTGCCCCGTAATAGCTTCCGAGGGCACCGCACCCGACCACAGCGATTTTCACCACCGGAGTTTTGCGGGGCAACGACCAAGACGCCAGAGATTAAATTTTGCAGCTTTTCTCACAAAGGACTGTTGACGTGTTGCCTGTATGTGATACAAAGCCCGCTCTTTGTTTGCGATTTTCGATGAAGACGTATTTGCCAAAGGTTGATGTTCAACGCCGCGCATGGCGCGTTATTGACGCCAACGGCGCAGTGCTCGGCCGCATCGCCGTGCAGATTTCCAACGCCCTCCGCGGGAAGGACCGCCCGGTCTATACCCCGCATCTTGACGCCGGCGATTTCGTCGTGGTGATCAATGCCGAAAAGGTGGTCCTGACCGGCAAGAAGGAAACGGACAAGACGTTCATGTCCTACTCCGGATGGAAGGGTGGCGAAAGCTATCGCACCGTGGCCCAGGTCCGCGAGACCCATCCCGAGCGCTTGATCATGCACGCTGTCAAAGGCATGCTGCCCAAGAACCGCCTCGGTGACCAATTGTTGACCAAGCTCAAGGTTTACAGCGGCCCGAACCATCCTCATTCCGCCCAGCAGCCCAAAGTGACTGTTTACGCGGGTTAATCTATTTTTCCTACCATGTCGCAAATTACCGAATATCTCGGAACCGGCCGCCGCAAAACGTCGGTCGCTCGCGTCCGAATTGCCCCGGGAACCGGCAAGATCGTGGTCAACGGCCGGGCTTTCGAAGTCTATTTCTCGCTCGAATCCGAACGGATTCATGTGACCCAGCCGTTCACTGCCACCGCCACCGGCGGCAAGTTTGACGTTCGCGTCAACGTGGCTGGCGGCGGACGCATGGGCCAAGCTGGAGCGGTTCGCCACGGCATCGCCCGGGCGTTGCTCTCCTCGGATGTCAATCTCCGCCCGCTGCTCCGCGCTGAAGGCGTGCTGACTCGCGATCCTCGTATGAAGGAACGTAAGAAGTACGGCCAGCCCGGTGCCCGTAAGCGGTTCCAGTTCTCGAAGCGTTAATTTCGAGTTCACCGTTTTCGACCCCGCTGGCTCTCCGGCGGGGTTTTTTGTTACCCTTTTGGCTCAACGTTGGTTCCAATTCCGCCCATGAAACGTGTCGCAATCGTTGGTGCTTCCGGATATTCCGGCGAGGAACTTGTCCGGCTGCTGCTCAACCATCCGCAGGTCGAATTATCCGCCGTCACGTCCCGCCAATACGCCGGGCAGACTCTGGCCCAGATCTTCCCCAAGTTCGCCAGCCACCCACGCTCCCGTACGCTGCGTTTCAGTGAGCCCAATGCCGAATTGCTGGCTACCCAGGCGGATATCGTTTTTCTGGCTCTGCCCCACGGCGTGGCCGCCGAGTTTGCCATTCCCCTCCTGAATCTGGGGTGTTGCGTCATTGACCTGAGCGCTGATTTCCGGCTGAAGAGTGCGGCGGTTTACCAGGAGTTCTACGGGCACGAGCATCCCGCGCCAGCGCTGCTCGAAAAATCGGTATACGGACTGCCGGAGATTCATCGGGAATCCATCCGGGGCGCCTCACTGGTAGCCTCACCGGGCTGTTATCCCACCAGTATCCTTCTGCCTTTGATTCCCCTGCTCCGGGCCAAACTTATACGTTCCACCGGTATTATTGCCGATTCGCTTAGCGGCGTGAGTGGGGCCGGGCGAAAGGCGGAGATTGACTATCTCTTCTGCGAGTGCAACGAGAGTGTTCGACCTTATGGCCTGCCAAAGCATCGGCATCTTTCGGAAATCGAGGAACAGTTAGCCTTGGCCGCCGGCGTGCCGGTGACCATCCAGTTCACACCACACTTGATACCCGTCAACCGGGGTATCCTGACCACCCTGTATGTGGCGCCGACGGAGCACTTCTCGACGGCAGCAGAGGCGTCCACCCTGGGACAAGCCATCGCTGAATGTTACCAAACGGCTTACCGCAACGAGCCTTTCGTGCGTTTGCTGGAAGGCAAAGCCCTGCCCGACACCAAGAATGTGGTGGGGACCAATTGCATCGAAATTGCCTGGCGATTGGATCCGCGCACGGGCCGTCTGATCCTGTTGAGTGCCGAGGACAACATTGTCAAAGGCGCGAGTGGCCAGGCGGTCCAAAGCATGAACCTGCTCTGTGGGTATCCCGAAACGGCGGGCTTGCTATAATCTAATGACTCGATCCCGGCGGCTCGGCCGGACTCAGGCAGTTGAGAAGGAAGTCCTTGCGCCGTAGATTCCTTCGAACTGCGAGGCGTGAGGAGGGCGCGTAGTGAATTCAAATACGCAACCGACGAGCAACGAAGCAGATCGAAGGAAGATCAAGCAAGGACGACTGATTCAACTGCATGAGTTCGGCTCAGTCGGGATGCTCGTCGGACGGCAGAGCAAGAATTGGATCTGACTGCGGCAGGTCACCGGACACCGGGGTATCCAGACGCACCCAAAAGGTTTTCAAATATCCGGGTGCCTTGGGGGTAATGGGAAAATCCGGTGGCTGGGGGACAAAGTGGGATCGTCCAACCGTCCTTCGCATGGCTCTTACTGCGTCCTTTACGGTCGCACAAAACGCTTCTGGCTCGACCCGAGCCGCATTCGTAGAGGCAAACAACACCCCGCCCTTTGCGACCAACGCGACTGCCAGTTCCACCAGTTTGCCATAGTCGCGTTCCGCACTGAACGATCGGCCTTCCTTGGACCGGGAAAAGGTCGGTGGATCGAGCAGCACCACGTCGAACTTGCGCTCTTTCTTCGCCAAACGCGTGAGCCAGTTAATGACATCTCCGTAGATCCAGTCGTGCTTCGCCGGATCCAGTCCATTGGCCTCAAAGTTGCGGCGTCCCCAATCGAGATACTTGCGAGATAGATCAATGCTCGTGCATTGATAGCCACCAAGCGCCCCGCACAGGCTGAATCCGCAGGTATAGGCAAACGTATTAAGCAGCGTCGCGGACGGGGGGACGGGCTTCATCACAAATCCGGGAGCGATATAACCCGTTAACAGGCGGCGGCGATTGTCCCGCTGGTCGAAAAATAGCCCCACCGAATACCCCTCGTTCATGCTCAACTCATACGAAACGCCATTCTCCACCACCGGAAATGCTTCGGGCGCCAGTTTGCCGCCGACATGCAAGGGGTGGAGTTCTTCCGGGGCGCTCACCCCGACCTTCCGGTCGAGGATTTTGTGATAGCGTCCCTCCGGATCGAGTGAGCCCCCGATCTGCGCGGCGTAAGGCAGGTCCCGTAGTTCAGAATCTCCCGGTAACGATGCGGATTGGGAGAGTTCATAAGGGCCCAATCGATCTACCAACCACCCTGGACAACCGTCCGCCGCTCCGTGCACCGCGCGAAAAGCGCTGGTTTGCCCGGGAACAATGATCGCTCGACGCCTTTCCGCCGCGGGATGGGCAGAGAAGTCCGGTTCCCAGCAAAAACGCATCCGTTCGCCCGTTTCAGGATGGTCGAAGGCCAGCACTTGTGAATGGAGGCACATGCGATGAAACGGCGCCCCGCCGTAGAGTTGGTCGCCCAGTACCGGAAAGCCCTCCTTGGCGGCGTGAACACGGATTTGGTGGGTTCTCCCCGTGATGGGACGGGCTTGGACGATCCAATGCGAACCCTTTTCCAAGGTTACAAAATGTGTCTCCGCGGTGGAGCCTTCCCGTGCATGGGCCACTGCTTCATATCGATCACCCCGCCGCACGATCACGGACCGGGTCACCAGCTTCTCGGATGCGGGTTTTGCGTCGGTCCACAGGATATATTCCTTGAGTACCTTTCGGTCACTGAACTGCTGGGTCAGTGACCGGTTGGCCAGCGTGGTTTTGCCGAAGACCAGGAGTCCGGAAGTTTCCTTATCCAAGCGATGGATAATCGATAAGCTGGCCCAGCGAGATTCCCGACTGCGCAGCCAATCGTAGATGCCCTCTCCGGCAAACGGTGTGGGTGCATGAGTGTTCCAACCCGCCGGCTTGCGCACCACCAAGAGATGGGAATCCTCAAACGCCACACAGGGTGCCGTGGCATTCTCAGCACTTAGAAAAGAAGGAGTCCTCACGATGGACAGATAAACTGCGACGTCTCAGGCGGCCATCAAGTAAACTGCCATTGATTGGTCGCGACCGCCCAAGCGCCCACCCCAAGATTCGTAATGGCGTGAGCGGTCATGGCGTCCCCCAGTCGCTTCTTTCGAATAACGAGCCATTGATAGGCAGCACCGCAAATGATACCCGCCAGCCACTGCCCTGGGTGCGCCAGGCCAAAGGCCAGGCAGGTCACGAGGAAGGCCATCGGATGCCACACTCCAAGAGGCATTTCCATGAACTTTGGTTGGGCAATGAATCGGTAGAAAAACGAACGGTAAAAAACCTCCTCCAACGGCGGCACAACCAACGATCGGATCACAAAGCGAGCGACCACAAATCCCCATCCCAGAGCGGGTAAATCAATAAAATGGGCTACCGGATTCCAAGGTTTGTCGGGTACGACCGAGGGCATTGGAGTGCCGCTGACCAGTTGGCGACCCCAGTACCAAAGACGATCCAAGGTGGGGACCCGCCCTTCCAGTCCCACCCAAAGTACGGCAATCGCAACTCCCACCACGACGGCCTCGACACTCACCGCCCAGCGCATCTCCCTCAATTTGTCCCGCCAGACCCACAGCATTACTGCCGCAACCATCCCCTTAGCCAGGTAGATCCAGTATTCCGAACCATCGAAGTACTTGCCTTGCAATGAAGTAAGAACCAAGAAGATCACGAACGGAAGGACCCGGTACAACTCGGGTCGGTCCGGAGTCGGTTTTGCCGACGCGGTGTCGTTGGAGATATTGGCCATGGCGCGGGCGAATCAACGCGCATGAAGGCCGAAGCATCAAGCCCGATCTGGGCCCAGAATCGGACATTGCGAAAATGTACGCCTTCGGCCAACTTCCACGGGTCGCAAGCGTGGTTTCTGTCCATGAAGCATTATCTCGATTTTGAAAAGCCTATCGTAGAGCTCCAACACAAGCTGGAGGAACTCCGGCGGCATCCAGAGCAACATTCTCTCGGCATTAGCTGGGAAGACGAGATCAAGGCCTTGGAGGCGAAGCTCGATACCGCCAAACGGCAGGTATTCGCCAACCTAACTCCGTGGCAGCGAGTGCAACTCGCCCGGCACCCCCGGCGGCCATACACGATGGACTACCTCCGGACCGTCTTCACCGGCTTCCAAGAATTGCATGGCGACCGGCTGTACTCGGACGACCGCGCGGTCGTAGGCGGATTCGCACAGTTGGGCGGACGACGGGTAGTGGTTATCGGGACCCAAAAAGGACGCGATACGAAGGAGAATATTCTCCGCAACTTCGGGTCCGCCCATCCCGAAGGTTACCGCAAGGCGCTGCGCCTGATGCGTTTAGCGGACAAGTTTGGATTACCCATTGTGACCTTGATCGATACTGCGGGAGCCTACCCGGGTATCGGTGCCGAAGAACGGCACATCGCCGAGGCTATCGCGGTAAACCTGCGTGAAATGATGCTTTTTGAGGTCCCTATCATCGCCTGCGTCATCGGCGAAGGCGGCTCTGGTGGGGCACTGGGGATCGGCGTCGCGGATCGCGTTTTGATACTCGAGAACGCCTACTATTCCGTCATTTCGCCCGAAGGCTGCGCGGCCATCCTTTGGAAGGACCGGGCAGCTGCCCCGAAGGCGGCCGAAGCCCTAAAGATCACCGCCGGTCACCTCCGCGAACTCGGCTTGGTTGACGAAGTCATCGCTGAGCCTCTCGGAGGAGCGCATCAGGACCTGGATGGCACATCAGTGACCCTGCGCGCCACCTTGGTACGTCAGCTTGCCGAATTGCAGGCCTTGAGTCGCGAAGAACGCCTGCGCCTGCGATACGCCAAATTCCGTGCCTACGGCCAATTCAACGACCCCCACGCGGACGCCGCCTAGTTTGCCATGCTCTATCCTCTGTGTTTTGTCCCACGCCTGAAGGAACGTATCTGGGGCGGCCGCAAATTGGCCGATCTCTACGGGCGGAAAATCGAAGGTTCCGCCCCGATCGGCGAGTCTTGGGAGATTTCGGATCGTCCCGGTGACGAGAGCGAAATCGCCAATGGCCCGCTGGCGGGACGCAGCCTCCGCTGGGTCATGGAGCACCACGGACGCGAATTGTTTGGTCGCGAATTACCCGCCGCATTTCGATTCCCTTGGCTGGCCAAAATCCTGGATGCCCGGGAAGACCTGTCGCTTCAGGTACATCCACCAGCGGAGATCGCCCCGCAGATGCGGGGAGAACCGAAAACGGAAATCTGGTACATTGCCGCTGCGGAACCGGGCGCTTGCCTGTATGTCGGTCTACGCCAGGGAGCTACCCGCGAGGAATTCGAACGTCGCATTGCGGATGGAACCGTCGCCGAGTGCTTTCATCGAGTCGCGGTAAAAGTGGGCGACGTGATGTTCCTTCCCAGCGGGCGGGTCCATGCCTTGGGTGGCGGCATCGTCTTGTTTGAGATCCAGCAGAACTCGGACACCACCTATCGCGTCTTTGATTGGAACCGCGTCGGTCTGGACGGTCGTCCCCGTGAATTGCACATCGCGCAATCGCTGGCCTCCATCGATTTCAGTGATATCGAGCCCTCGCTCGCGCCGGATCGTTTTACGCCGCTCACTGTGGGCGTCGAAATCCGAGCCTTGGCTGAACATCCGGCCTTCAAGATTGTCCTACATCGTTACCAAGCCGGGGCGCATCTGACTTTTGCGCCGGGCAAGCTCCGGCTCGTCGCCAGTGTGGACGGGACATTCCGGCTAAGTGCTGCCGGACGGGAAGTTGACCTCTCAGCCGGGGGCTTTGGACTAATACCGGCTGCTGTGGAGTGCGTCTGCTCCACTACCGTAGGCGGCCAGCTTATCGTGGTGGAAGAGTCGTCCGCAGCTTGATTGATCATGCCGAAGATTCAGACAGACGATTCCGATCCACCGCATATACCGAATTTCATCGAGAATTCGGCCATTCTTCGGCAACTTTTCTATGATCGCCGGTTCCGCTTTGGAGCCTTGGCAGTGGCCTTGGCCATGGCTGCCGTAGGGCTTTGTGTACCACGCTTATTCCGGGTCTCTCCACCCGGTGTGTCGCCCCCCCTCAAGGTCAGCCTGCTTGCGATGCTCCAAGCCACCACCTTGGCCCGGAGCGCCACCAGCCATGCGGCGAAGATGGAGTGGGAAGATGCGATGTGGAGCTGGCGTTCGGCCTTGCAGGAAAATCCAGGCAGCCTGGTAAATAATCGCGGGGTCCTGAACACCCTGGCCGAACTTCCCGATCCCAAGCGAAAGTACCTCGATTTCGCCATTTCCCAGGCTAAGTGGCTGCTTCTCCTCAGCGGCACCAATGAGACTGACCTGCGGTTGGCAGTCAGAGTTTTCAGCCACTATTCCGCCGACGACTTGATCACCGGAATTCTAGGGCCCAAAAGCGCCCTTTTACCTCCTTCTCTGCTGGCCGAGCACGCGAAATCGAGCTTGAGGCTGGGCAATCCCAATGAGTTTGCCGAAACCCGATCACGAATCCTGGGAAAGATTGAAGCCACGAACGAATGGACGCTCTACGACGCCGCATGGCGTTGGGGTTGGGGCCCGGTTGGTGGAGCCTCCCAAGCCCGTGAGGAACTTCTTCGTGCGGCAGCCGATCCAGGGCAATCGACGGCGGCGCGCAGGCTCATCCTCCAAGTCACTTTCCTGAGGAATGATCTCGGCGTATTTAGGGAATCGTTCGACAAGCTGGTGCAGGAACATGCAGATCGCGTCGTCGATCACATCAATTTCTGGGAATTGCTGTCCTTAAGCGGCAGGAAATCGGAGGCAATTGAACGCGCCAAAGCCTTCCCCAACGGCCCGCAAACGGCCACCGAACTGATCCTCCTAACTCGTTCCCTGGCTTCGCTCGGGTTACGGAACGAAGCGATCGAGGTAATCCAAAAACACCGCGCCCAATTCGCCTACTCCAGCGACGTCTGGTCGCGCCAGGCGGATTTGTATATCGACGCCGAAGATTGGAAACACCTACGGGAGTTAGCTATCGACCTGCGGGGTGATTCGGTCCAGAAAATCGAGATGCCCGGCTACGGCTGGTTCCTGGAAGGTCTGGCCAGCAAGAACATGGGGGCGGGCGACAATGCCAAGGAACAATTCGCCAAGGCTGCGGAACTTCAGATCAAACCGGTCCTGATTGCCTACCGGACCGCCACCACTTTGGGGAAACTTGGCTACCCCGAGTATTCGTCGAAGATCCTGGCGCGGCTCGAACAATGGTTTGGCGGGAGCGACGAGTATTGGTTTTCCCTGGCCCTGGCGGGTTATCACGCCGACGACTTCGAGCTATTCCGGACGGCCAGCCAGCGTGCTTATGCCCTTGCCCCGACTCGCCTTGCGGTGATCAATAACTATGCCGCGGCGCTCCTCCTGCTCCGCGAACTTCCGGCGGATGCGGTCCGCTTAACCATGGAGTGCATTGCCGCCAAGCCCGAGAACGCGGGATTTCGCATCAACCACGCGCTGGCCTTGATCCTGAACAACCAGATGGGTGAAGCGAGCAAGGTCCTCCTGCAACTGGATGAGGCCAAGTTGCCGGACGACGAGAAATCGCTTTATCATTACGCTTTTTTCCAAATTCACTATGCTGCGGGCGATACGAACCAGAGCCGCCAGCAGGCTAGCCGGATCGATCTACGGCATTTGCGCGCCGAGCAATTGAAGTGGATGAAGGTCGCCTTGGAAAAGACGACTGGCGTAGTAAAAGGCACTTAGACAGCCCGGAGGAAACATGGAAGACCCCAACGAACCACTGACACCGCAGGAACAGGCAATGGCCCGGATGCCGGACGCCAACAGCCCCACCCGGCTGGTGATTTTTTATGACCGCTGGTTCGTGCGTTCCGCCATAGCCGCTTTCCTCATGGTTTTGGCGGTGGTGCTCTTCTCGGTGAAGCTTTGGGATACTGCGCCGCCAGGATTCCCGGGCAAACTTAAGGTCAGCGGACTGGATTTCATCCAAGCCCGCGCCTTACGCCATACGGCGGTCAAGAATTACAATGCCGGCGACTTGCCCGGATCCATGATTGCCTGGCGTTCAGCCATTGCGAATACGCCCGGAGACCCGGACCTCTATCGGCAAATGCTGCAAAATCTGGCCGAGTTTCCGAAAGCCCGCCGTGAATTTCTCAGCTTCGGCGTCCAACAAGGACTCGTCTTGCTGGAACTCACTTCGACCAATGTCAATGACGTCGAACTGATCGCTTCCTATCTGCGCCGGTTCCAGGTTTTCGACTGGGAACTGGCCTTGCTGGAAACCCGCACGGACAGCCTGAGCCCCAAGGGAGTCCGGCTCTACGCGGAAGGCCTTTTCTTTTCCGGTCGGATGGAAGAATACGCCAAATTCTGGTCCGGTCACGATTCCATTCTGGCCGCCGATGATGCGTCCGCACTGACGCACGTGGCGTGGGAAGCATTCTGGGGCCCGCCTGCCTTTATTGCCGAGGCGCGAAAAAAACTGGCTGCTGCGCGAAAAGATCCCCGACTCGGAATCCTGGCAGCCAAGCTACAATTGCGGGTATCCGCCAGCATCCCGGACTTGCCGGGGTTTCGCTCCGCACTGCATCAACTGGAAGAGGCCCACGAAGACCAATTGCTGGACGCGATCGCCCATTGGAAACTTCTTCACGAAATGGGCCGGACCACCGAAGCGATAAAATTTGCCAAGGATTTTGCCACGGCGCCGGCCACTCCCGAAGAGACGCTGCACATGGCAGCGGTATTTGACGAGCTGGGTATGACCGAGTATTGCGCCGATTTCCTGGCCAAATACGCCTCGGAATTTTCCTATGTGCCGCAAATATGGGTTAGCCGCGCCCAAATCGCCATCAAGCTGAAGCGCTGGGTCGAATTGCGGGAAATTGCGATCACGATGCGGGCTTCACCTTCCCTGGCCAAGCAGCTCGGTGGTTACTCGTCCTACCTTGAAGGGATTTCCGAACTACGGCTTAACAACAAGGAAACGGCGGGACAGATCTTCAAACGCGCCGCCGAAGGTGGATTTCCCAGCCCGGAACTCGCCTTCCGAGCCGCCACGGATCTGATTCAGTTTGGCTATCCTGATCTCGCAACCGCCCTCCTGAGCAAGAACGAGAAGTCCTTCCCCAATCAATTGGAATTCTGGTTTCAACTGACCCTGGCCGCAGCCGACAACAAGGACACTGAATTGCTGATGCGGGCAGCAAAAAGGGCGTACGAGATCGATCCCCATAACCTGAGTGCGATCAATAACTATGCCGCGGCACTCCTCGTCAATCGCGCCGATCCCAACGAAGCCGCCAAGCTCACCTTGCAACTGGTCGCCAGCAATCCGGACCAACGCGACTATAAAATAAACCACGCCCTGGCGTTGATCATGAACCGCCGTTTTGACGACGCGGAGCACGTCCTCCTTCGCATGGACCAATCGGGCCTTAAGAATGCTGAAATGAGCATGATTCACTACGGCTGGTTCCAGATATTCTCCGAGCGGGACCAAATCCACGCTGCCTCCCGTGAGGCTGAGCAAATCGAAATGCGATTCCTGCGCGGTGCCCAAGCCAAGTATGTGACTGACACTTTGCGACGCTTTGGAGTGAACTGATTCCGGGACAACATCCATCAAGGCGGCAGGATTTCCCTTGAGGCGGCCCCGGCTTTCCGGTTCGCTGGAAACACACTACCCTGATCATGTCCTCGGAATCTCCCTCTCCTTCGTCGAGTCCGACCCCGCCCCCGTCGTCGTCGAACCGCACACGGGCGCGTCGCGTTCGGCGGTCGTCCGGCCGGAGTTTTACCGCCTGGGTTTTTCGAACCGACAAGTGGTTTGTCCGATTCGGCATTGCCGGCTTCGTTTTGCTGCTGGCGATGGGGCTCTTCGTCGCCAAGCTTTGGATTGTCACGCCTACGTGGTTCAAGACCAAGATCAAGATCAGCGGCCTCGACTATCTCCAGGCGGCTGCGCTGCGTCACACGGCCCAAAATGAAGCGAAGGCTGGCCGACTTAACGAATCGGTGGCGGCATGGCGCCGGGCGATAGGAAACAACCGTGGCGACTTGGAACTTTATCGAGGCTACCTCCAAACACTGGTTAACTCGCCCCAAGTGCGACGGGAACATGTGGGCGCAGCCATCGGTGAAGGCTATACCCTGCTGGCTTTGTCGCGGACGAACGTGTTGGACGTCGAACTAATCTGTTCCTATTTGCGACGCCTGGACCTGTTCAGTTCCGAGTCGATACTCCTGGGGCAGCAACTGACCAACCTCACCCCCACAGGCATAAGACTGTATGCGGAAGTCCTTTTCTTCACCGACAACTCGGCAGGATTCGCCAAGTACTGGGACCAGCACCAGGACACGCTGACGAACGATCCGTCTGCACGGCTGATCCATGCAGCCTGGGGGGCTTTCTGGGGGCCTCCAGGTGGCTTTTCGGAGTCGCGAGCCGAACTGCTGGCGGCGCGAAACGATCCGAAATTGGCGGTCCTGGCGTCCAAGCTTCAACTACGCGTCTCCCGGGCTATCCCCGATCTGGTCAATTATAAGGCAGCCCTCGACCAATTGGTGGAACTTCATTCAGACCGGGTCATTGACCACGCCACCTATTGGCAATTGCTGATGGAAGCAGGCCGGAAAGGCGAGGCAGCCGACTTGGCCCGCCGGTTTTCCAATCCGCCGGCCAGCGCGGAAGAAGCCATCAGGCTGGTCAGCGCCCTTGATGCACTGGGGATGGGCGACTACGCCTTGGAAGTGGTCAATCGCCAGATCGCCGAATCGAACGGCGAATTGCAGCTCTGGATCGCGAAGGCGGAATTGCTGAACAAGCAAAAACGTTGGAAGGAACTACAGGAGATGGCCGTGGCCATGCGAAACGACCGGCGCCTGGGCAAAAGGGTGCTCGGGTATGCCCATTATTTAGAAGGACTGGCCGCCCAGAACCAAAATAACACCGAAGCGGCCAAGGCCAGTTTTGAGCGTTCGCTGGAGGAAATATTCCCTTCTCCGGTGCTGGCCTTTCGCGCAGGCACCACCCTTCGCAGCCTGGGATATCCCAAGCTCTCGGCCGACCTCATGCAAAGGAACGAGACCACCTTCTCCAACCGGGTGGATTTCTGGTTCCAACTCGCCCGTGCGGCCTACGAAGACCGGGATGCGGAACTGCTTGAGCGGGCCACGCAGCGGGTTTACGAACTTGCCCCGAACAACGTGCTGGCGGTCAATAATTATGCAGCGGCCCTGCTCGCCAACCGCTCCAAGCCGGATGAGGCCGTGTCGCTTACCATGGCAGTCCTCGCAGAGTATCCGGACAAGGTCGATGCCAACGTGAACCACGCCCTGGCGCTAATTCTCAACCGCCGCTATGCAGACGCAGCAAAGCTGCTGTCCCGCTTCAGTCCCGAACGCCTCGATAGCGTCGCCTTGACCTCTTATCACTACGGCTGGTTCGAAATACACGCCCAGCAAAATGAAATCGCCCAGGCCAAGACCAACGCGGCCCTGATTGATCGCCAACTGCTGCTTTCGCCCCAAACCAAGTTTGTGGACGAGACTTTGAAGAAATGGGCCCCGAAGCGGGAAGAGTAGCGCCAGGCATAGGAAGAATGGGAGGTATGAGAGCGATGGGAGCCATGGCCTGGCGGCCCTGAGGAGAGCGTGCCGGGCATGATTCCCATAGTTCCCATTCTTCCCCTGCCTCCCATTGCCCCCTTGGGAGTAGAAGCAAGAAAACCGCCCGTGACCAAGAGATCACGGGCGGTTTGGGAGAGAAAAAAGAACGGCGGCTACCTACTCTCGCGCAAGCTATACAGGCACTACCATCGGCAACGCAGTGTTTGACGGCCGAGTTCGGGATGGGATCGGGTCGGGCCACTGCTTCAAGGCCACCGTAAAAATGTCATGGAAAGA
>DATJII010000026.1:0-6221 GCA_035493435.1 Candidatus Limnocylindria bacterium
TTGGAACGGCGGCGCGGAAACTATCCTGGGCTATAACTCCCAGGAAGTGGTGGGACGCCCGCTGACGGATGCCATTCCCGACAGCACGGGAGGCGATGGCCCCAACCTCATGGAAGTCCTCAGGCGCGGTGATCGCGTGCAGGGATACCAGGCGCGTTATCGCAGAAAATCCGGGCAGACCGCCGATCTCTCGATAACCGTGTCCCCGATTCTCGACCCTGACGGCAAACCAGCCGGGGCCTCCATCATCGCGCGCGACGTCACGCTCGCCAATCGGGACCGCGACGATCTCCAGCGCACGCTGACTGACTTGGAGCGTTCGAACCGGGAACTGGAGCAATTTGCCTATGTGGCTTCGCATGACCTGCAGGAGCCGCTGAGGGCCGTTGCCGGTTGCGTGCAGATCCTCGCCAAGCGATACCAAACCAAACTGGACAATTCGGCCCATGAACTAATTACCCACGCCGTCGATGGATCCCAGCGGATGCAGACGTTGATCCACGATCTGCTGGCTCTTTCCCGGGTGGGATCGCGTGGAGGAAAACTGACGCCAGTAGACAGCCAGGCTGCGTGCCAGCAAGCGGTGAAGAACCTCGCGATCGCCGTGGCCGAGAGCGGCGCCGTCATTCGTTTCGACAAACTACCTTTGGTGCTCGCTGACCAAACCCAATTAGTGCAGCTCTTCCAGAATCTTATTGGCAACGCCATGAAGTATCGCGGAGCCCGCGAGCCAAGGATCGAGGTGACGGCCGGCCGGACCGGCGACTTCTGGGAGTTCATTGTCCAAGACAACGGGATTGGCATTGAATCCCAGTATTTCGAGCGAATCTTCGGGGTTTTCCAGCGTCTCCACACCCGATTGGAATACCCTGGCACCGGCATCGGGCTGGCTATCTGCAAGAAGATCGCCGAACGGCACGGTGGACGGATCTGGGTGGAATCCACGCCAGGCGTGGGGACGACGATGCATTTCACCCTGCCTGCGCCGACGTAAAGTGAGAGGGAGGGATTTGAGTTTATTTATACCGGCCAGGAGGAAGCAGAGTGGCACTGGAGTTCACGCGGCAACGCGTGGAGTGCGGCAGCTTCGCCAAGCCTTTGCAACCACACTCCAAGCGCTTCGCGTCCTTACTTGGGCCTCCACCGCCTGGAATACTACTGTAGTCGCCACGGCGGGTGATATAACCTCACTCGCTTAGGCCATCGCCAGTGGTGAGTGTTCGCGGTGCCACGGCGTGCTCTGTTCGTAGGCGTGGGCTATGCGGAACATGGTGTCCTCACCAAAGGGGCGGCCCAGCAATTGGACGCCGATCGGCAATTTGGGGAATGAGGTGAATCCGCATGGCAGGCTGATGCCACATATGCCCGCGAGGTTGCACGAAATGGTGAACACGTCGCAGAGATACATTTGCAGGGGGTCAGCGGCCTTTTCCCCGGCTTTGAAGGCCGCAGTGGGCGTGGTGGGCGTCACGATGGCATCGACCTGTTCAAAGGCCTTCAGGAAATCCTGGCGGATCAAGGTGCGGACCTTTTGGGCGCGCACATAGTAAGCATCGTAATAGCCGCTGCTCAGCACGTAGGTGCCAAGGATGATGCGGCGTTTCACCTCGGGACCGAAACCGGCTCCCCGCGTTCGGCTGTTCAGCGTGAACGGATCGGGGCCGTCCACGCGCTGGCCATACCGGATACCGTCAAAGCGAGCGAGGTTCGCGGAGGCCTCGGCGGGTGCGATGATATAATAAGTGGCCGCCGCGTATTCCGTATGCGGCAACGACACTTCACGAATCTCGGCGCCGAGCGACTCCAATTGCTTGATGGCGGCCCGCACCGCGGCGTCGACCTCGGGATCGAGGCCGCCGACCATATATTCCTTGGCGATGCCGATCTTGAGCCCCTTGAGATCCTGAGTGAACCCGGCGGCATAGTTGGGCACCGGCACGTTCATGCTGCTGGAATCCCGGGGATCATAACCGGCGAGCACGCGAGTCACCAATGCGGCATCGGTCACGTCTTTCGCAAAGGGACCGATTTGATCGAGAGAACTGGCGAAGGCCACCAAGCCGTAGCGTGAAACCCGCCCATAGGTGGGCTTTACACCCACACAGCCACAAAGTGCGGCCGGCTGGCGAATCGATCCTCCGGTGTCAGACCCTACGCTGGCAAAACACTCATTGGCGGCAACGCTGGCAGCGCAGCCACCGGATGAGCCGCCAGGGATTCGGGTCATATCCCAAGGATTGGCGGTGGTGAAATAGGCGGAATTCTCGGTGGAACTTCCCATCGCGAATTCGTCCATGTTCAAGCGGCCGAACACCACCGCCCCCGCAGCCTCCAATTTTTCCACCGTCGTGGCGCTGTAAGGAGAGATGAAATCCTTGAGAATCTTCGAACTGCAACCGCACGGCTGCCCTTTTTGACAAAGGACGTCTTTTAACGCTATGGGAACGCCCAATAATGGCTGGGCCTCGTAATTGGCACCCGCAGCCAAGGCCTGATCGGCCGCATCCGCTTGTCGCAAAGCGTCGGTGGCATCGAAACTTAGAAAGGCCCGTAGCTCCTGGTCCACCCGCGCAATGTGGTCAAGACAGGCTTGGGTGGCCTCACGGGCAGAAACCTCCCGCCGGGCAAGCTTGGCCGTCAGCTCGGAGATGGTAAGTCGGTGCAGCGTGGACATCGAGAAGCGTTAAAAAAGGGGTTTGGGTCGGAGCGGAGAAGCGGGCCGGTCGGAAATCACTCCACGATTTTAGGCACAACGAACATGCCGCCAGCCTTGGCGGGCGCGTTTCGGAGCGCCTCGGCATTGCTCAAGGACTCTGTGCAGACATCCGGACGGGTGACGTTAACCAAGGGAAACGCATGGGCAGTAGGTTCCACGCCAGAAACGTCTACCTCCTTCAATTTTTCGATGTACCCCAGGATATTACCCATTTGGGCACCCAGACGGGTTTCCTCTTCTGGAGTCAGGCTTACCCGGGCGAGCCGGGCCACGTACTGGAGGTTAAATTCGGACATGGCTGGTAACGAAAGATCTCCCGCAATCACGGTCGCCGAGCCTAGTCTTCGCCGAACTTGGCATTGACCAAACCCGCCAACGCCTCGACCGCCGCTTCGGCATCGGTTCCTTCGCAAGAAATCACCATCTTGCTTCCTGGATCGGCAGCCAGCATGAGCAGGCCCATGATGCTTTTGCCGTTGATGACTTCTCCGTCCTTTTCCAGGAAAACTTCACAGGTAAACTTGCTCGCCATCTTGACGAAGGCAGCCGACGGCCTCGCGTGGACACCCTGTTTATTGATAATGGTGACCTCACGTGAAGCTTTCCGTCCCTGGCTCGGAGCAGCAGGCAAACTCATCGGGATTCAACCATGCACTGAGGCACCGCCGCTTGCCAACGCATAAATCCCGGGAAAAGCACCGACCACGAAACAAAAATAGCCGTTGACCCGAGTCGAAAGTGACGTATCATCCCATCCTGATACGTCAATACGTCATACAATTCGATCAGGAAAAACCGGAAAACGCTCATGAGTAATCGCTTCATCTTCTCGTCTGAATCCGTTGGCGAGGGCCATCCCGACAAAGTCTGTGACACCATCTCCGACTACGTGTTGGATGCGTGCCTGAGCCAGGACAAGCGCAGCCGCGTGGCTTGCGAAACATACGCGAAGTCGAACGTGGTTATCGTTGGCGGTGAAATCACCACCAACGCCAAGCTGGATTACGCGGCAATTGCCCGGGAAGCCATTCGTGACATCGGCTACGTCAACGACGACGACGTGTTCCACGCCGACAAGGTGTTCGTCAACCTGCTGTTGACCACCCAGTCCGCCGATATCAGCCAAGGCGTTGACGCCAAGGGCGCGGACGGGAAGGAAACGGCGGAGCAAGGCGCCGGTGACCAAGGTCTAATGTTCGGCTACGCCTGCGACGAGACCGAGGAACTCATGCCTTCCCCGATCATGTTCGCCCATCGCCTCGGCCGGGCTCTCACTGAGGTCCGCAAGGCTGGGAAGGTCAAGTGGTTGCGCCCGGACGCGAAGTCCCAGGTTTCGGTCGAATACGTGGACAACAAGCCCACCCGTATCACCAACGTGGTCATCTCCACGCAACACGCGGCGGATGCGAAGCACTCGACGATCAAGGACTTTTGCATTGAGCAAATCATCAAGAAGGTCCTACCCAAGAATTTGCTCACCAAGGATACCCAGTACCTGATCAATCCCACCGGCCGCTTCGTGGTGGGTGGGCCCCAGGGTGATACCGGGTTGACTGGCCGCAAGATCATCGTGGATTCCTACGGTGGCTGGGGCCGTCACGGTGGTGGTGCCTTCTCCGGCAAGGATCCTTCGAAGGTCGACCGTAGCGCCGCCTACATGGGCCGCTATGTCGCCAAGAACGTGGTCGCCGCTGGGTTGGCCTCGCGCTGTGAAGTGCAGTTCGCCTATGCCATCGGTTATCCTGACCCCGTTAGCGTGTACATCAACACCTTCGGCACCGCGAAGGAAGGCCTCACGGATGACGCCATCAACCAGGCGGTCCAAGCCGTGTTCAGCTTCAAGCCCGCGGACATCGTCAAGCAACTCAACCTGCTCCGCCCCATCTACCGCTTGACCACCAACTACGGTCATTTCGGCAAGATCGATGACGTCAAGAGCCTGACTTGGGAAGCCACCGACAAGGTGAAGGCGCTCCAGAAGGCCGTGAAGTAATCGACTCCATTTCTTACCGAAAATATCATGGCTAAAATCAAGTCCAAAGCGGCTGCCGCCGCCGCTGTCGCGGTCGAATCGACCGTCAATATCGCCGAACTAACCCGGCTCACCGCCCTGACGCCCGCGGGCGCCGACTATATCGTCAAGGATTTCACATTGGCCGAATGGGGCCGGAAGGAAATCGCCATCGCCGAGCACGAGATGCCCGGCTTGATGTCGGTCCGCAAGAAGTACGCGAAGCAAAAACCCCTGAAGGGCGTGCGCGTGACTGGATCACTGCACATGACGATCCAGACGGCGGTTTTGATCGAAACGCTTGCTGACCTTGGCGCGACCGTTCGCTGGGCCTCGTGCAACATTTTCTCGACACAGGATCATGCCGCTTCGGCCATTGCTGCTTCGGGCGTGCCGGTATTCGCCTGGAAGGGTGAGACCTTGGAAGAGTATTGGGAATTGACCCTCAAGGCCGTGATCTTCCCGAAGGATCAAGGTCCGCAATTGGTGGTCGATGACGGCGGCGACGTCACCCTGCTCATCCACAAAGGTTATGAGCTCGAAAACGGATCCAACTGGGTTAACACCCCGAGCGGATCCCACGAAGAACAGGTCATCAAGAACCTGCTCAAGCGCGTGGCGAAAGAAAAGCCAGGCATCTGGACCAAGATCGTGAAGGACTGGAGAGGCGTTTCGGAAGAAACCACCACCGGGGTCCACCGTCTGTACCAACTTGCCGAGCAAGGCAAATTGTTGGTGCCTGCGATCAACGTCAACGACTCAGTGACGAAGTCCAAGTTCGACAACCTCTACGGCTGCCGCGAATCGTTGGCGGACGGATTGAAGCGCGCGACGGACGTCATGATCGCTGGCAAAGTGTCGGTGGTTTGCGGTTACGGCGATGTTGGCAAAGGTTGCGCCCATTCCCTGCGCGCTTACGGCGCCCGCGTGATCGTCACGGAAGTCGATCCTATCAACGCCCTACAGGCGGCGATGGAAGGCTTCGAAGTGAACACGATCGAGTCGACGCTCGGCACGGGCGACATCTATGTCACCACCACCGGCAACTGCGACATCATCACCGTGGAGCATATCCTCGCGATGAAAGACCAGGCCATCGTTTGTAACATTGGTCATTTCGACAACGAAATCCAGGTGGACGCCTTGAAGAAAGCCAAGGGCGTGCGCATTGAGAACATCAAGCCGCAATACGACCGTTACTACCTGCCGGGCAACAAGAGCATCTACCTGCTGGCCGAAGGCCGCCTGGTCAACCTCGGCTGCGCCACAGGCCATCCGAGCTTCGTGATGTCCAACTCGTTCACCAACCAGACACTCGCGCAAATCGACCTCTGGACGAACAAGGACAAGTACGAGAAGACCGTCTATCGCCTCCCGAAGAAACTGGACGAAGAAGTGGCTCGTTTGCACTTGGAAAAGATCGGCGTAGTGCTGACCAAACTCACCAAGAAGCAGGCCGAATACCTCGGCGTTCCGCCCGAAGGGCCGTACAAG
>DATJII010000027.1:0-16038 GCA_035493435.1 Candidatus Limnocylindria bacterium
GTCGCAGTGGAACTTGAGCCGAAAGGCATTGGAGACTTAGCCTTGGCAATCTCTTGCTCCAATTCCACCTTGACTCGCAGTGGAACGTGAGCCGAAAGGCATTGGAGACATCACCGGCCTGAGCGCGTCGGTGGAGGCACAGTAGGTCGCAGTGGAACTTGAGCCGAAAGGCATTGGAGACTTTCTTGCGGGCCATATATTAGGAGGCGGATAGCTCCGCCGTTGCGGTGGGATTTGCGCCGAAAGGCATTGGAGACTAACTCCTTGACCCGCGCATTCGCTGCGGCGAGTTCGGGTCGCGGCGGGACTTGAGCCCAAAGGCAGTGGAGACGGAGTCCAATCGTGGGCTACCCGGAAATACAGTGCTGCTGCTGTTGGATGTTAGCCGAAAGGCATTGGCGACTACTCCGGCCGGTATATCATCGGCTTCAGATTCCACCTGTCGGAAGCGAAGTTCAGCTGAAAGGCATTGGCGACAAGTCGAATGGGATCAGTTTGGGAGTGCTCACTTGGGTCGGGAGCCCAATCGAGCCGAAAGGTATTTGTGATATCTCGTCGAACCAAGGCTTGTTCACGAACTGATTGGCGTCCGAAGCGGGTTTCGGTCGAGCAATGCGGGTTCAGGGTCGTTTTGCTGGAGCACTTTGGCGTAGGCGGATTCAGCCGAAAGGCATTGGAGACTCCTTATACCACGGATCGTTCACGAACTGGTTGAAGTCGCAGTGGGACTTGAGCCGAAAGGCAGTGAAGACTCGACGGTCGCCGAAAGGGGCGCGAGATTGGCGAAATTCAGTCGCAGTGGAACTTGAGCCGAAAGGCACTGGAGACCCCGCAAGGCTGGCATTTGCTCCGATTGCTGTACCCAAGTCGCAGTGGAACTTGAGCCGAAAGGTATTGGAGACGAAGCAGCGGTACCACGAGAAGCAAGACCAGTGGCGGTCACAGTGGAACTTGAGCCGAAAGGCAGTGGAGACGCTCATCGGGTTCCTTTCAGTTGGGTGTAGAGTTTGAGTCGCGGTGGGATTTGAGCCGAAAGGCATTTGAGACATCGGCAGCAGCGTCGAGAGGAGAGGCCGCTTGCTGTCGCAGTGGAACTTGAGCCGAAAGGCATTGGAGACAGCGTAGGAATGTTGCGAATACGGTGCCTGTGGAGGCGTCGCAGTGGGACGTGAGCCGAAAGGCACTGGAGACTCCGCGGTGATCGTCAGATTCGCGGCGTCGGCAATGGTCGCAGTGGAACTTGAGCCGAAAGTGACTGGTGACGTCGCAGGCGACGCTGTGATTGAGTGCCCGCGAATCTGGTCGGCGGTCAGGTTCTGCCAGCGGGTATAAGGAACTGGGCTTGCGGCCCCAGAGTGCTTATGGTGTAGGCAGATTCAGCCGAAAGGCGATGGTAACCTAAGTAAGGGCGTCTGCCTTTGACGATCCGGATTACGTAGCTAGAAAGATTTGGCCGAAATGCATAAGGAGTTTGGACTTGCCGGGGTAGAGCTCTCAGATGTATTCGAGCTTCAGCCGAAAGGCACTGGCGACCTCGGTCCTAGGCTGTATACAGTCGTACAGTTCAAAAGGTCGGGATGAGATTTCAGCCGAAAGACACTTGGGGGTTTTGGTTGTGCTGAAACCATGAAAGCGCTATCGGCTGGTCGGGATTCAGATGTGACACTTCTCCCCCTGGACCTGTTGAATTCCTGTCGAGAGGCGTGCGAAGAGTCGCGTTCGCTCGGTCTTGTTCGATTGTGAATCGAATCTCTTCCTGCCATAAGTTTCCTTGCCATCCTCCCCCTTGCAGGATACTTATCGGGTTCATCTGTTAGTAGGGAATCGGGCTTAGACAGGGTGGACGTCTCAAGACGTCCGAACTGTAGCCAAGGCGACAACAACGGCTAGGCTGCCTGCCGCCGGTGGAAGAGAGCTTTCACTGAACGGCAAACTGGAAAAATTCAGAATGATGACGGCGGACCAAACAAAGACAGAGGGTGTACCAGGCGGCCGCACTGTGGGAGGCCAAAGCCCGGCAGCGAGCGTGGAGCGGCAGCGTGAGCCGCAAACAACGGGTAGCTTGCTGAAGGTCCAAATCGGTCCCGTGCAGGAGTTCATCGCGCAAGCGCGAAGCACACGCGATCTTTGGAGCGGCAGTTTTCTTATTTCGTGGCTCATGGCCCATTTGGTGGCTCAGTTGCGTCGACACTCTCCAGAGACCGAATTGATCTTTCCTGCAGTGGGAAAAGGTCCCTTGGGAACGGAAAACAACCCCGAGCTGACACCGAGCACCCTCGCGTGGGTTGAAGGAGCAGTCACGGGTGATGAAAGTGGGAGAAAAGCTCTGCTACCGGCAATGCCCAATGTTCTCCTGGCGATCGTGCCCGCCAGCGTGGACAAGGAAGCCGTCGCTTCCTTGATCGACTCGGTTATTGGATTTCGAACGGACAGCGTTTGGCGTCAGATTGCCGACTCGTGCTGGGATCTCGTCAATCTTGCCGCTCCTCACGGATTGGGCTTATCCGGAAAACAGCGGTGGGAAACCCAATTGTCGCGCCATTGGCAATGCGCGTGGCAATTGTGGCCGTTGGCCTCTAGGGGCTCGGAGGAACATACCCGGCAGCGGAAGTTATTTGCCTCAACCGGGTTGGGAAAGGTCTATCCAGCCAGCCTTCGAGAGAATCTCAAGCCTTGGGAACTCGCCTATCAATTGGTCGCCCACCGCCTTGACGCGCGCCGTAACACCCGGGACTTCGCAGCCTGGACTGGTGCGATGATCGAAAAGGACGCTCTTTCCGGCAAGGAAGAAGCCATCATTGATCGCGAATGGCTCAAGCGTCTTGGAACCATCCGTTCGGCCCAGGCAATGGCGGGCCGTCCGCGAATCCAGCCCGTCGAAACCTTATGGCACCTGTTCCGAAACTCCGATGCCTTGGGGGCGATCAGTATCGTGAAGCGCGTGTGGCATCGGGCCTATCTGATTGGAGAGACGTCCGGGAGTTCCGGAACTGGCAACGGAAAGGGGGTTCGTTTCCGAAGGTTCAAACGAGAGTGGTTTTATACTCCTTCGGTTCCCGGCATTGCCGCTTTTCCCTGGGTTGCCCAGGCACGGAAGCAGGTTGACGAGACCGCGAAATCAGCGTTCCTGGACCTTGCAAAGGCCATTGAATCCATCCGGGAGGATGTCGACCTGGAACTGCCGCATAACCGACAAGGCGGCGGCGACTGGCTCAGGCGAGTCGATTGGCAGTATTTCCATCCATTTTCCTGGGAATCACTAATTGCAGATGAATCCGAAAGCGCTGCCAAAGGTCTCGAAGCACTGGAAGCGCTAAGAAAATCTATCGGTTTTGGTCAACCGTCGTCGTACTACGCGGTCCTGGCCATGGATGGCGATGGAATGGGGCGTTGGCTTTCCGGGGAAAGATTGCGGAACCAGGAGACGCCCGGGGAATTAACGCAAGACTATCACAAAGCGATTAGTTCCAGCCTTGCTGAAACTGCGGTGGAAAAAAAGGAGGCCCTCCGCGGCCTCATCGAAGACCCCATGGAATTGGGCGAGGCTCAACTCCATCCATTCCAGGGCAAGTTGATATACGCCGGGGCCGACGATGTCCTGGCCATACTTCCCGCCGATCACGCCATCGAGTGCGCCCGGCATATTAATCTACATTTCGCCCATGGCTTGGACGACGTGCTCCGGCCGTTCCACGGAAAACCGAATTTTAGCATCTCCGCCGGGATCGCGATTGCGCATATCAAGGAACCCTTGCAGGACATGGTCGAAGTGGCGCAACAGGAACTCAAACGCGCGAAGCGTAAACTCTGCGCCAACGCCCTTTGTCTTAGGCTGTTCAAGCGAAGCGGCGAGCAGATCGAATGGGGCGCCAAAATGACCTCTCCAGCGTTCGAACTGCTTGAACTATTCCGGCAGTATTATCGGACACCCTATGACCAGCCCGAAGCCAGGATGCCTATTTCTGGGCGCTTCCCGCATCGGCTGTCGGAAGTGCTGCGCCAACAGGGAGGCGGAACTGCATTCGACAAGGGCATGCGAGACATCGCCCTGGCGGAATTCCGGTATATCGTGTCGCGCCAGACTGGAAAAAGCCGGGACTGGAACGATCCCGACGTGATCGATACGGACGAAAAGCTGCGTGACCTGAGGAATCGGCTAATCACGAAAGCTGACGCTTACGCGGACGATCTTCGCAAAAGGAAGCGCCCCCTTCACGAATTCTATAACCTCTTCAATATTGAGGCCTTCATCGCGCGCCAAGGAAAATAAACATGCGACTCTATCACGCTACTCCCCATGACACGCTGTTTTTCCGGGATGCCCGCCCGATGACCTTCGACGGCGGCAGCGGTGGCCATGGTGCCCGGTGGCCGGAGCCTTCACTTATCTTCGACGCCATCCACGCCGCCTTGCATCGGGCGTTTCCCCGAGGCGACTTTATCTTGGCGGATACCTGGCAACAATGGCATCGGCTCGGGCGGTCGTCAGATCGAAACCACGAGCGTCAGTGTACCCAACGCTTTGGGTCACTGACTTCTGCTGGGGTCTTCCCGGCCTTGGGTGGAATACTTTCGCCAAAATGGTTATTCCCGTGCCCTGGAGACGTCACGCTGGCCAGGGAAGGAGAGGTTTGCCAAACCCTCTTGCCGGTCCAAAGCGATGCTAGCCAATTGTCCGACTTGCCGGCGCCTCTTCGTTATGCTTTGGGAAATCCGAGCCCGCCCTCCAAGAAAAAGACGCCCCCTTCCTGGTGGTCGAGGGCAGCTTGGAAAGAATATCTGGACGGCAAGCCGCTGCCGAAGGACTCCCTTTTTAAGAACGAATGTCTGTTTTCCGGCGAGTGGAGCACCGGCATTGGCATCGATTTCGAGACCGGGACACAGGACGGCACCCATATTTATTCGGCGGAATACCTCAGATTGCGGAAAGAAGTCGGATTTGGCTTCGCTGCAACCTTGCCGGAGCGGTTGGGTCGGCCCGACGACGACTGCCTGGATAAACTGTTCGAGGAAAGCCAAACCGTCGTCGTGGGCGGACAACGGCGGGGTTGCACCGTGGAGTCTATCAAGGGGTCCTCGCTCGTGGACCTGCTTCCGGTTTCCTCTTCCGTCGCTGGGCCCTTCGTCAAATGGGTATTACTGACTCCCACCGTCTTCCCGGCCATTTATGATAGGGATGCCTCCGGCGCCCAAAAGCATGATCGACGGGGCCGCCCCTTGGCGCCGCATCCCGGCGGATGGCTGCCGAATTGGGTACGCCTCCGTGGCGCCTTTATGGGTGGGGAGTTTGAGCCTTTAGCGGATCCAGCCAACGGTTTGGTAAGCCTGCTTAAGGGCGCGGGTCGGGCGAAGGCGGCGCGGCGCGGGGTGCCTGAAGGCACGCCGATTGCCGCCCGACTCGTCGCAGCCCGCATTCCGAAGCCCGTTGTTCTCACGGGTTGGAAGGAGCGGCTTCATTTGGCGGACGAACTGGCAGGGGAACAGGGCGGCCACAAGGCCGGTCCCAGTTCCACCTGTCTGGCCGTTCCTGCCGGGGCGGTTTACTATTTCGAAGCCGAAGGAGCTTCCGAAGAGGAGAAGCTGGCCAATGCCCGGGCGCTGGTGGACGCCCTGAGTTGGCATGGAGCGTTGAACGCGCCCGATTTCGGGGGGGCCATCAAGAATCGGCGCAGCACTCTTTTGGGCGAAAAAGGATTTGGTCTCGGCGTCTGCGGGACTTGGCAATTTTAACGGGATATCACGGGACATATCACTACCTGACTTTTTGGGCGAACCAGCAAAACCATGAACGGAACTCGCATTCTCTATATATTCACCCGGACCCCTTTGCACGTGGGCGCCGGATCGAGCGTCGGGGCCATCGACCAGCCGATTGTCCGGGAGCGCCACACCGGTTTTCCGGTGATACCGGGATCGAGCCTCAAAGGAGTGCTCCGGGACACGGCCAAGCGAAGCGCGGGATCCGACGCCGACGCCACGGCGCGTGTTAATGCCATCTTCGGGGACGAAATCACCACCAAATCCACCACTTTCAGCGCTGGCAAGGTGGCTTTCGGAGAAGCCAAAATACTGGCTTTCCCGGTGCGATCCGCCAAGGGGAGCTTCGCTTTTGCCACCTGTCCCCTAGCCCTGGAGCGACTTAAACGGGACCAGAGCCTCAGGAAAAAGAAGCCTTTCGATATGCTCGCCGTGCCGGCCGCGCCGGAGGGGGAGATGACCTGCCTGGCGGGCGACAAAGTGACGCTTTCCACATCCGGCCAAACGGGGGTTGTTTTGGAGGAATATAGATTTTCCCGCTCCGGCGCCTTTCCGGCGGATTGGGAGACGGCACTGCTCGAGTTGCTTGACGACCCCGTGTGGAAGGCCGGCAAGGGCCGCTTCGCTCTGTTGAGCGACGGCGACTTCTCCCACTTCGTCAAAACGGCCTGTGAAGTCAGCCAGCATGTGGCCATCGATTTCGAGAAGGGGACCGCCAAAGCTGGCGCGTTGTTCAACCTGGAAGCCGTTCCGGCGGAGGCCTTCTTTTTCGCCCCCGTCACGTCGCTGGCCCGTGCCAATGGCGAAATGGCCCAACTCGCCGATTTCCTGGCGGAAAAGCCCGTACTGCAGTTCGGGGGCGATGGCACCACCGGTCTGGGCTTTTGCACCATCAAACTGGATTAGAGTCATCGTCATGAAAAATCTCGAACAACTGAGGGCCGCGCACGCCTTGGAATACGCCAAGGCGGGGAAGAATACGCGGGGGCAGCAGGGCGGCAACGTGCTGAAGAAACTCCCAGCCCTGGTCATGGGCAATGGCTTGCTCGCTGCCGGCGCTTTTGCCTATGCGCAGAAAGCCGACAGCGGATGGCGAACCTGCTTTGATTATATTGCCAAGCACCTGGCTCATCCCGAAATCGCGATCACGCCAGGCCACGACAATCTGGACAAGCTGATGGATTTTCTTTCCGCCAAGGCCGATAGCCAGACGCTGAAGCTGGCCACCGAAGAATCCCTGGCGTGGCTGTCTTACGCGCGCCGCTTTGAGCAGGCGCCGCCCGAGGCCCCAGGAGAGATTCTGCCCCACGAGGAAATTTGATGGAGTCGCGACCAAACGACCGGAGGATGCGATGATACCTATAGCCAAAGATGTCCGTGCGTTGGTTGGCGATTGGGCCGAGGCGGTCGACAACCGTTCCCTGCTCCATGAAAAATTCGCCCTCCCCAAAGTTTGGGGTGAGGTCGAGAAAATCAACGATGCCGGGCGCTGGAGCGTCCTGCGGATCGTCACACGAGGCGCCGATCTCTTGCGGGCGGATAGCCAAAGGCTGCGCGACGAAGCAGGAAGAAACAAATTCCGCCCGGACGTCGCTGAGCGGAAGGAATGGCTGGCCCAAATCGCTGGAAAGATGGCCCGGATAGCCCTACCAGATCCGGTCTTGGCCGATCATGCCAATGAGAATGCCAAGCGGTTCTTGGAAGACCTGCAAAAATCATATAAGGGTGCCGTCTCCACTTTCGAAGCGACTCTCGGAAGCCGGATGATGGTCAACCTCGCCGGCGGGGTGGTGGAAAACGCGGGCATCGCGCTGGATCGATGCTTCGGCCTGCCCCTGATCCCGGGAAGCGCCGTCAAAGGAATCTCGCGAGCCCAGGCGCTTTGGGAAATCCGGGAATCCGATGAATCCAGCAAGCCAGGGAAGTTACTCCTGGCGATGCTGCTCTTCGGCTTTGGTGGCCACGATATCAAACCGAAAGGCGACTTTGTCCGGGCGGGTGGTGCAGATTTGGTGCAATCCATCGCCAAACGAATCGGCGCCACGGAATTGAAGGGCTGCGCGAGTTTCCTTCCAGCTTATCCGACAACCCGCCCCGTTTTGGTGGTGGACATGGTGAATCCCCATTACCCGGAATATTATTCCGGCAGACGACGATCTGCCGAGGACAACGAGAGTCCCATTCCTAACTATTTTCCAGCGGTTGAAAAGGACTGTGCTTTTGGCTTTGCGGTTCTATTGAACCGGGTTCCTAAGATCGAAGGCACTGATGCCGATGCCCTTCTGGCCCAGGCCCGTGAATGGACCCAACGCGCCGTGACTCGCAAAGGCGTGGGCGCGAAGACTGCGGCGGGGTATGGCTGGTTCGAATTGGGTCGGAAACAGATAACTTCGAGACCGACCAATTCGACGTCAGCCCCCGCCACGAAACCTCTTCCGCAGGTCGAGACGACTCCTGCCGATCCTGTGATCGCCAAATGGCGTGGGCGACTGAGTGCCAAAGAAAACTTTCCGGCGGCGTTGCCCGAAATGCTCTCGCTCGGCAGCGACACAGATCTCCGCCGCGCCTTCGAAACGTTGGTGCCGGAAGCCGATCGCCGAAAGCTCAAGCGCAATCATCCTTACTGGCAATCCTTCACTAGCGGCAAGCATGCCGAGGCGGGCAAAAAGATCCTCCAGAGATTGGGCCTCGTTTTGAATTAATTATGGACTGGCAACGCGACATCGAGGTCCTCACGCCGTTATTCAATCGGGGCGCCTATCAGGACACGCCGGAACTCCGCGTCCCCTCCATCCGTGGAATGGTGCGCTGGTGGTTTCGCGCTCTGGGCGGCTCCGCCGATGAAGAGAAGGAAGCCTTCGGTGGCATGAAAAAATTCGGCCAACGCCTCGCTAAAGAGGTAACGGCCTCGCGGCTCGTCTTTCGCGTGAAAGAGGTTCAAGCGTCCCCGTCGCCTTCCAAGGTGCCGACGCTGCCCCATAAACAGGGCGGGCAAGCCAGTCCCCAAGCGGCTTTCCTGAGTGACGCGCAATTTCAACTTCAGGTGTTTAGCCGGTTTGGGCCGCTCCCGGGAACGTTGAAAAGCAAGGTTGAGAACGCCCTGGAAGCATGGCTGCTGCTGGGTGCCCTGGGACTTCGCGCCAACCGTTCCGGTGGCAATGTCTGGCCGTCGAAGGATGCGCCAGCCACACCGGCTGAATTACGCAAGCAGTTGGATTCAGTGGGCTGTCGCTGGCCGGTCTATCTCACCGGTCCCGAGATCGGTTCAAGCGTTGAACTACTGCGGGCGGCCGCGACCGATACTGTGGAGGGAACGCCGTGGGTCTTTGGTATGGCACGAGGTCGTGAACGCGAAGCTTCTCCCCTCAAGTTCAAGATCGTCCGCCTGGAGGACCGCCTCCGCCTGCTCGTCACCGCGAAGGACGAACGGACAATTCTGGAGGCCAAGCGGTTGTTGGTGGGACATCGAAGTCGGCCGGAGACGTGGGTGAAGGTGGAGGCAAATTGACGCACGAGTTGGCTGCGGCTTAAGTATAAGACTGTATCGAAATTCCAAAGGCCATGCCCCATACAATCCTGATTGCGGTCACTGGAATGTCCCCCGCCGTGCTGACCGAGACGGTCTGGGCCCTGGCCTTTCCCGAAGACAAAAGCACAGAGCCCATTGTTCCCGACGAGGTTGTTGCGATAACCACCACGGATGGCGATGAAGCGATCGGGAAGCAGCTTTTTGGACCTGATCGCGTTTGGGACGACTTACGCGCGGCGGTGTTGGGTGAATCCGCAGTGACAGATAAACGGCTCTGCCTCCAGCGACCAAGCGGAGCAGGCACCATCATAAGCCGAAAGATTGGCGGCACCCGGCAATGGTTGAAGGACATCTCCAACGAAGAGGAAAACACCGCCACGGCGGATTTCATCATCGAGAAGCTCTGGGGCTACGTGGAGAAGCCCGAGACGCGGCTCATTGCCTCCATCTCTGGCGGGTTCAAGACCATGAGCGCCCTGCTTTTTTCCGGGATGTCCTTGCTGGGGCGAAAAGACGATCTCATTACCCACGTCCTGGTCAATGCGCCATACGACACCTCTCTCAATCCACGGTTTTTCTTTCCAAGCCAGAAATCGCAACCATTGGTTGATCGCGATGGCAAGATCTGGATGGCGGCCGACGCTAGGATTCGCTTGGGTTTGGTTCCGTTCGTGGCTCTTCACGATCTCCTGGAGAAATACCAAAAGCCCCGGAGCTATTCGGAGTTGGTAGCCCGGTGCCGGGCCAACGTCGCGGTGGCTATCCAAAGCCCAATAGAAATCACCATTGGGCAATCACGCCCACTCCTCATAGTAAATCGGCAAGCCGTAAAGTTATCTCCCCGAGAGCACCTGGTGATGCTCTTTTTGGCCAAGCGGTCCAAAGATGCGCAACCCGCTTTGGACGCATACGGTGATGGACTCCCATTGTTGATGGCATTCAGGGACAGCCTTAAGCCAGATACAGCAAAAATTAGGGGAGACAAGATCAACGACGAGTCGGACTTCACCCATCCACTCTCCAGTCTCCGAGTTAAACTGAGAAAAACTGGTGGCAATGCTGAGCGGCTGGTCTCATACCTGCCGGAACGCGGGCGCTTATCTCTCAATCTTCCAGCCAATCAAATCTTGATTGAGGATTAGAGTTGGCGGTATGCGGTTTCGGTCCTACCTATGCCAAGTCCTTTCCCAAGCCTGGAAGTTTCGGCGCCGAGAAGGGCGGGCTACCTCTTAAGACGTCCGCAATTTTGCCGACTCCGCGATGGCCTGGTAGTTTTCCCCCGAAACGAACGATGCCTATGAACAATCCGACCGACCGCAAATCCGACACGTGGCGCAACTTCCGGCATGACCTTGGACGTCTCATTCCCGATACTTGGAGCAACCTTCGGGAAAAGCCCGAAGTGGTTTTCGGCATACTCCTCCTTATGGTCGCGGGTATTTCGCTTCACTGGTTTGCCACCGGCATGGAGGAGTGTATCAACGAGTGGTTTATCCGGGCTCCCCATCAGGCGGCACCCGCGTTGCAGCAACTGGCGACCAATGGTCCGTCGATAAATCAGGCGATCCCCGCCCATCCGCCAGCCGAACCCGCACCGGAATCGGTGTCCGTGGGCCGGACACTCCTTTTTACCGCCAATGCCGGCGCGCTCACGTTCTTCTCATCGCTTTTTGCCTGGGCCTACCGGCACGCCTTTCGAGAACTTCAGGTTCGTTACAAGATCGTCAGTTCGGATCGGCCAAGGTCGTGCCTGGTGCTCTTTGTCTCCCAGCAAAAGCTCCTTAAGAATCCCGACACGCTATCCCCAATCGGCCCCGTAACGCTACCTGGGGCAAATGGCGACGCCTCGATTGTTCTCAACGGAACCGATCCGCTGGCTGATGCCGACGCCGCCAAAGCAGCCAAAAACCCCTGGTGGTCTTGGGAGATGTCGCTTCGTGGACTCGCTCCGCATTTGCCCAAGCTTCGGCGAATCTATCTCATTGGTTCCAGCGATGGAGCTGTTTCGCCCGGTTCACCGGGCACCGGCACCCACCGTGACTTGGAAACCATGCGCCGTTTGTTGGCGCGGTATCTGGTCGCGGCGGGCCGGGCGCCCGATTCTACCGCGGCCTGCGAAATGTTCGTCCTGTGGCAGCCGGTCAATTTTGAAGATTTTGACGAAGTCGACAGCGCACTCAACGCCATCCGCCGGGAAGTTCAAAAAATGCGGGGCGAGGACCACGACCTATGCGTGGATATCACCAGTGGTCAAAAACCGAGCAGCGCCGCCGCGGCCGCCTTTACCCTCAACAAGGACGTCGTGCTCCAATACGTCCAAACCAACGAGCCCAAGACGCCCCATATGCACGATGTGCGGCTCCTCACCGCCCCGGAATCAACTCATTGACGCCTTCTCCTATGATTACCATCGATGTGTCCGGCCTCTTCGCCGGAACCGGGCAGGCCAAACTCGCTGAGATCGTGGCCTACGAGGCGCGAGCCCTGGCGCTTTTGCCACCCGGTGAGGACGTCACGCTCACGGGCCAGGGACCCATATGGCTCTATCTACGGCTCGCCCACGCCCTCCATGGCCGCGCCCGGCGGCTCTGCTACGACTCGCCGGTGACGGGTCCGGTCGAGATCTTTAATCACGATCCCCGATGAAGGCGGGGATATCCAGCCCACACCGGAATTCAGCGCGATATCTCCATCATTCGAGAGTCCCAAGCGAAATCATATAGTTTACAAAATCTGGAGATTATGACGAACCATTTCCACCTTGCCGTCCCTTGTTGTTTGAAGGCGACTCAATGCGGGCGATTCCGTGCTCTTGACGGAGAAAACAGGGGCTATCCGGTATGAAACGAATCGTTCAGGACTGGTCTCGTCAGAGCGAAAAAAGGGGGGAGGCCAGACCTGCGTCGGAAGTGCCTAATCATCAGGTACAAATGAAGAATTCCGGCATTCGCAACTCTCGTGGGCATCGTCGTCGACAGCAGTTTTTTGCCAGACCAGTCCTGAGGCCGGAATTGACCATTCAGCGACAATGGGTTACGAGGGGTCAGTCCGAAGTGGACTCGAAGCCGAAAGGCAATGGAGACGTCGCTATTCATGTTCGCAGAGGTCCCGACGGGGCCGTCCGAAGTGGACTCGAAGCCGAAAGGCAATGGAGACTGAAGTGGTCGATTTTCCAGGTGAAGATGGCACCGGGTCCGAAGTGGACTCGAAGCCGAAAGGCAATGGAGACACCCCAAGCCGAATTGCTTGGGGTGGAGATTTTGCCCTCGTCCGAAGTGGACTCGAAGCCGAAAGGCAATGGAGACCGTGGCTCTTCCGAGATGTGCTGGTGGCTATAAGTGTCCGAAGTGGACTCGAAGCCGAAAGGCAATGGAGACACAAGAATGCCGATAGCTGCTTTTATAAGTCTCATATTGTCCGAAGTGGACTCGAAGCCGAAAGGCAATGGAGACGCCGTCAGGGCGACGATGTTCGCGGTGATAATATCCGGGGTCCGAAGTGGACTCGAAGCCGAAAGGCATTGGTGACTTGAAGGAATCAAGCACTATCGGCGAAACGCCATACATGTCCGAAGTGGACTCGAAGCCGAAAGGCATTGGAGATCCGCCTTCGCCCAAGCGCTACGGCGGACAAGCGAGCTGGGTGGAAGGTGGATCTAGAAGCGGTGTGAAATTAGAAGCGGTGGAGACCGTTTTTGTGCGAGGCCACAAAAACAGATGTTGCATGAATCGGCCGGGGCTTGGCCGGACTGGAAATGTATATAAATATATTGTGAGAGCGGAAACCTCGGGTGCGTCTCCCCTTCATCCGCCCTGCAGGCACCTTCTCCCCCAGCGGGAGCGAAGGAGGCCTGGTAACCGAGGACGGGAATGCGACAGTCAGTCTGCAATGAAACCATATCCAAACGAATGCCATCGACGGCCGACAGTACCGACCCGCAATTGCCAGGAACGGAACAATTTATACCGCTTCTGGAAATAGTGGTGACCGACGAGAACCTCTCGTTGGCGTGGGACCGTGTCCGCTCGAATGACGGGGCGCCGGGCGTCGATGGCGTGGATATACGCACTTTCGAATCCGACTTCGCCCGGCAAGTGGCCCTCGTCCAGGCGGACGTTCTGGCCTTGGCTTATCGTCCACGCCCGGTCCGACGCATTGATGTTCCCAAACCCAGCGGTGGCTTGCGCCCGTTGGGCATTCCCACGGTGCGGGATCGCCTGGTCCTCGAAGCGATCAGCCAGGTACTCTCGCCCCTTTGGGAAACCACCTTTTCGCCCAACAGTTTTGCATACCGTCCGGGACGTTCGGCCCAGGACGCGGTGGTCAAGGCGCAGGCTTCGCTTCAAGCCGGACGTCACTGGGTGGTGGATTTGGATATTGAGGGCTTTTTCGATCACGTGGATCATCTGCGGCTCATGCTTCGTCTCGCCCGGCGTATAGACGATGCCCGGTTGCTGGACTTGATCGGCGATTTTCTCCGGGCCGGATCGCAACGGGATCACGCGCCACCAGAGCCGACACGAATCGGCCTGCCGCAAGGCAGTCCGCTCTCACCATTGCTGGCGAACATCGTGCTCGACGAGTTAGACCAGGAGTTGACCCGCCTCGGCTGGCCCTTTGTCCGCTATGCGGATGATTGCATCATACTTGCTTCGTGTGAAGCCGAGGGGCGCGCGGTGCTTGATTTCGTCGCCGGTTTCCTGGAAGACCGGCTGAAACTAAAACTGAATCCCCACAAAACACGGCTCGTTTGCCCGGCGGATTCCGCGTTTCTGGGGTTCACCTACCGTATAGATCGCTATGGAAAGGTGCGCCGGGGAGTGGCTCTTCCGATATTGAAGGCCATAAAAAAGCGCATCGCCGAAGTTGCCCGGCCGGAAGCTGGCCAGAGCTTCATTGAAATGGTGGCACGGACCGCCCAGTTGGTGCACGGCTGGAGTATCTATTATGGCATTTCGGAGGATCGAACGCTGGCCGTGGTCCGCGACTTTGCCCGGGCGGCCCTGAGATCCACCGCCTGGCAGTTGTGGTCCACTGCTGACGAACGTTGCCGCCAATTGACCCAGCGGGGAGTGCCTGCGGATCAGGCGGAAGCAGCGGCCGCCAGACTGTATCTCCCCGGAGACTCGGGTCCGTCACGGGTTTTGTTGCTGGCCTTGCCGGACGCCTGGTTTGCCACCTTCGGATTGGGTGACCACCGTTCGCGATCGGCGAGGGTGAATTCTCCCAAGGCTTCGGGACTTGAGAACGATAGCCTCGAACCCTGCTTGAGAAAGCTCGCGGTCGCCCTGGTTTCGACGGAAATCGCGCACCAGCCTGCGGCCGGCCCGGCCCTGGCAGCGCTCACCGCTCTTTACGGTCATCTTCAAGTTCTTTTTGGCCGGGATCGTTGGCCAGACCTGCCGGTCGGGTCTGGAGCCGCGGCTGGGCTGGAGACGATCCCGGCAACGAAACCCTAAACCTGACTCAAGGATATAATGTCCGTCGCCTATGTGGAAACTGACTATACCTGGGTGCGCCTGCACGGTGAACGGTTAGCCGTATTTTCGCCCCATGATGATCTGGCCACCGACCATCTTTTGGAGGAAATACCCCTGTTGTCGTTGGAGCGCCTTTGCCTGCGGGAGCACGTACAGATTACCACCGAAGCTCTTTGCACCTTGTTTAGAAAGGGAGTGCCGGTGCATTTTATCGACTGGAAAGGCGATTGCCTTGGCAGCGCGCTGGCGCCATCGCCCTCCGAGTCGGCGTGCCGGATGAGTCAGTATCGCCGCACACTTGACGCCGGATTTGTCCTGGTTCAATCGCGGGCCATCATCGCCGCAAAGGTCCAGAATCAACTGCGGCTCGTGCAGCGACTGAACGCCAACCGCCCAATCTTGAAGGAATCGGACTGGCAGCCAATGAATGAACTCCTCGGCAAAATAGATTCCGCGCCCGACCTGGAAACGCTGCGGGGGATTGAAGGACGAGCCGCTGCCGTGCACTATCCCTTGTGGGCTGCGTTCCTGCCCGAGAGCTTTCCCTTTGAACGGCGGTCCACTCGGCCACCTATGAATGCGGTCAATGCCTGCCTTTCGTTCTCCTCCGCATTGCTATATCATGACGTGGTCGCGGCGGTTCATACGCGGGGTCTGGATCCCGGGTTGGGCCTGCTCCATACCATAGAAAACGGTCGCTGGTCGTTGGCTTTGGATTTGATGGAGCCCTTTCGCCCCGCCTTATGTGATGCCCTCGCTTGCCGCCTGCTTAATCATCGAATGTTAAATGCTGCCGATTTTGAACCCCGGGAAGGGGGGATCTATCTCAACGAGAACGGACGCAAAACCCTGATCGACCAGTATGAGCGACGGATGGACCGGCCATTCCTGAGCGAGCAAATTCAACACCGAACCACCCTGCGACAGGCCGTGGTCGACCAGGTGCTCAGTTACAAACTGGCGGTGCTCGAAGGAGGGTTGTTCACGCCGTTCCGGCTCAACTGAACACGAAACAATTTTCCGGACTCTTGACCCTCGAATCCCCAAGTGTAGCCGCCGTCCCGGTCCGTGATCTTTGGGACGATCTGCTGCCTTTCGTACCGCACGAGAAACCACCAGGAAATACCTATATGCTGCGACTGGTTGCCTACGACATTGCCGACCCCAAACGGCTCCATCGCGTGGCCATGATCTGCGAAAACTTTGGGGTTCGGGTCCAATACAGCCTGTTTGAATGCTGGCTGGAAGACGACGATTTCGAGCGCCTCTGGG
>DATJII010000028.1:0-4364 GCA_035493435.1 Candidatus Limnocylindria bacterium
GTGACAAAGCTCCGCGGAAAGGACTTCCACGAAATATAGTCTTGGTGCAGGCCATAGCCCTTGGCGCCGGCTGGTTTGAAAATCAGCTTGTCCTTGAATAGATGCGCTTGTTCGCCATAGAGGGCGGAGACGGCGTCAATGATTCGCCGGTCGCGGGCGATCTTTTCGCAAAGCGGGCTGAGATCGACGACGGGATCGAAACAGTCAAACCGGCATTCTTCCGTCTCGTGGTGATTCGACCAGCGGCAGCGTATGTTGTCGCTGTCCATAAGATCGGAGCGCTGGAAAAGGCGCGTGGCCTCCTGCTGGAGTTCCCGCGCTTCCGCCGGTGAAAAAACACCCCGCAGGATCAGGAATCCCTGGGAGTTATATCGAGCCTGTTGTTCCGCCGTCAAGGAGGTGTCGGTCATGGTCTTTTCGAATTCAAGGTTCGACATCCGCTTTCTCAAGAACTTCGAGGATTTTGCTGAAGGCGTTGTGCAGTTCGGCGTAGTCCCGCAAGTCCACATTATAGCGGCCATCGCGGTTGGGCCGGGATTCGGTGTGCCCGTCGGAAAAGAGGATCGAAACGGATTTCAGCCGGTGATGGGTGTGAGGCTTGACGTTGAAAGAGGCGAGGTCGGGAGGACACAGAAACTGGGTGTCCATGACCAGGGCACGGATGGGCTGACCATTGCGATTGAGTCCCAACCGGTCCAGTTGGAGGTGTTCGGGGGCCAGATTCGTGCCCGGTGTATCGAATAGTTGAGTGGTGCCGGCGTGCCGATAGTAATAGCTCGACTGGGCCTGATACTTGCCCACTTTGGCGAGTTCTGTTCCAGCATCCAACGGTTGATCGGTACCGGGGCAAAAAAGAACCCGGGGCTGGGAAGCCAGATGTTGGGAGAGCAGCAGCCCGAGCCCTACCGGTGCCCCGCTATGGAGCGATAACAGGCTCGTGGACGCCCCGGTGGAGGGATAGAAGTCGGCTGGACTGGTGAAAGGCGGGGCCTTGGGGCCATAGGGAATCTTACCTTCGTTGTCCAACGCATAGGCGTGAATCGCCAATCCGGTTTGCCGCAGGTTGGAAAGGCAAACGGCTTGATGGCCTTTGGCTTTCGCGGATGCCAGAGCTGGAAGCAGCAATGCCGCCAGAATGGCGATAATGGCAATGACCACCAGTAATTCGATCAGTGTGAAACCGGGGTGCCGGGCCGGAGCTTGGAACCTGGGCTGTTTTGTCCAGAGGTCCTTACGACGCCCGCGTCGATGCTCAGGGTTCGAAACGGGCATCGACACGGAAGTAGTAGCGTTTGCCCAGGTTGCCGGGAATGGCAAAGGTCAGGAGGGAGCCGGTTCCCGCCAGCGGAGTCCATGTTTCGGACCAACTCAAAAGGTCTGGCGATGTGCTCACCTGATACTGATAGCCCACATCCGAGGGCCAGGAAAGTTGAAGACTGGTGCTATTTGTGGCTCTGCCAATCGACAGGACAGGTTCCTTCACCGTCCAAAGGCGAACCGCGTCGACGTCCCAGTAGCCTCCTTGATTCTCCGACGTAGCCGCTGATTCGAGAAAAATGCCCAGGTGTTTTTCCGCCCACGGGTCGGTGGGCCTGACGACGGGAAGGTTTACGAAATAGTCGAACAAATGCGTGTGATTTGGGAAATTGGCGACGCTGTTGGTGACGTGGGTCGTTGCCACCGTGACGCGCTGGCCCAGGTCGTCCCGATAGTACAGGCCGACATCGAAGCCCACGCCTTCCAACATTCCACCACCGCCGCCCAATACACCTACGACAAGGTTATACGCGTGACCGACTTCAAACCGGGTATCGAAAACGTGGAGGGCATCCGGATGACTCCAGTCGGTTGACTCGTAGTCCTGGAAAACGCCTATCTGGGGAACAGCAAAGACGTAGATCGCCTGGCCATCGCAGTTGTCGATGTGATCCAAACTGGAGGGTGGGGTATTGGTAAAAACCCCGGCCAGTTGCTCCCATTGGTAACCGCCGCTTTCGTCGTAGTCGACCGGCTTGGGCGTTTTCTGCCACTGATCGACATGAGTGTTGACGAAAACCGTGGCGGGTTTTTCGAACGACCCGTTGGGCACCGGGATGGGCCCGGCCCATAAACGGAGCACGGAGACGGCCCAAAGAGCCGCCGCCGGACAAGTCTGCCGTATTATACGAAACAATGGGTGAGTCATTGGCGGCAAAGGCCAATAATATGCGGCGAATCTACGCGTTGCGCCGCTGCAGGAACCGCCGACCGGCCAGGAAGCCCGCCAAGGCCACTCCGGAGAGTCCCATGGAGAGGGGTTCAGGTACCGCCAACGTCGTGTCCAAACGGACATTGTCCACGTCCCAGTAGCCGGCCCCGGTTCCGTATACAGACTGGATCTCCACGCCCAGAGGTTCATTGGCCCAGGGATCAGAGCCCAAAACGGTGGGCACCGTGACATGGAAATCCGTCATATGCGTCGTGGAGGGAAACTCAGCGGCGGAATAGATGAGGGTGGTCATTCCGACGGGGACCGCATGGTTGCTGTGGTCGCGAAAATACAGGGTCAACGTGAGGATGTTTCCGTCGGCCATGTTCTTGCCGAACAGCCCTATCGTCATATCATACGACGTTCCCGGCACGAAGGTGGCGGAGGTATCCTGATAAAGAGTTACTCCGGGGAAAGCCAGAAGGTAAGCGGACTGGTTGCCGTCCAGATTGTCGATGTGGTCGGTGGTGCTGGCGGGCGGGGTGTTGGCAAACAAGCCAGCTGTCTGAACCCACTGAAAACCGAAGGAACCCTCATCAAAGTAGCCAGGCTTCGGGGCCTTTTGCCAATTGTCGATATTGACGCTGACAAAAGGCGTTGCCGGCGACTCAAACGACGGGTTTTGGATCTGGGCGTGCAGGCTGGCGGTGCCGAGCACTAGCGAGGCGGTGGCCACGTTCGCGTGACGGAGGGAGAGGTTCTTCATTCTCATGCGGGTGAAGTTGCTGTCCGGTTTGGCAGTTATTTTTGGTGGCGGCAATCACGGAGTGAAAAACGGCAGCAAAGAGTCGCCTGTGAACGGGGCGTCAACTTTGGCCGATGACGGGAATTTTCCCTGCTTCGTGAAAACACATGCGTAGTAATGCATGTGAGTGTCAAATCCGCAACGCCGAACTTTTAGGGAGAGGGAGGCGCCTTTTAATCGTTTTTAAGGGCCTCAGCGGGGGCGACCCGGAGGGCTCGCCAGATGGGCAAGAGGCAGGCCGCCAAGGCTGCCAAGGCAAGGATGGCCCCGGCACCGACTATGATGGACAACGGCAGACGGGGTATGCCGAACAGGATGCCCTGCATGGTCCGAGCCGAAATCCATGCACCCACGATTCCCATGACGGCTCCTGCGGCCAAGAGCTTGCCGCCGAGAGTCAGAAACTGCGCGGCTATCTGCCGGGGCAGCGCCCCCAGAGCCAGGCGGACGCCGATCTCGCGTCGCCGCTGCATGACCGCATAGCTGAGCACTCCATAAGTTCCCAGGACCGCCAGCAACAGTGCAGTACCAGCGAAAATGGAGGTCAGCAAAGCGGGTGAACGACGCGTAAGGAGGCTGCTGGCCAGCCGTACTTCCATCGATTGCAGGTCATTGACAGGCAGTTCGGGATCCAGGCGTCGGACGGTGTTCTGGAGCGCGGCGCCAAGGGCTTCGGGCGGCTGGCTGGTGCGGGTCACGAGGTAAAAGGTGCTATCGCTGCGGTGGCGGAAAGGAAAATAGACCGCACCCTGGGCTTCGCTTTCGGTGAGGTCCTCCTGCTTGATGCCGCCCACCACGCCGACAACGGTAAAGAGTTCTTCGTCGGCAGCCAGTTCGCCTCCAAGAGTGAGCCGTTGGCCGAGGGCGTGACCAGCGGGCCAATACCTCCGGGCAAACGCCTCGTCCACAACACAGGATCGAACCCGGTCCGCCGCGTCCGCCACGCCCAGGAGGCGTCCTTCGCGTAGCGGGATTCCCATGGCAGCGAAGTAGTCCCCGGCAACTCCATAACTAAAATGCCCTCGGAGCGATTCGCCTGGGGGAGGGATATATCCTTTGACCGTGATGGCGCTTTTCTGTGTGGTTCCACTCAGGGGAATACTGTTGATCGCGGCTGCCGCCTGCATCCCTGGAAGATGGCCCATTTCAGCAAGTAGTCGCTGGATGAAAGCATCCTGGGCCTCGGTGGTTTGATAGTTTTTCCAAGGGAGAGAAATTCTGCCCGACAACACATGGTCGACCCGAAAACCGGGTGAAACCGCAAGAGCGCGGTCCAGACTCAGCCGCAGGAGACTGGCACCTGCCAATAGGATGAAGGCCAGCGCGATCTGAACGGCGATAAACCCGTGCCGCAAGCGTTGCGAAGCAGTG
>DATJII010000029.1:0-9553 GCA_035493435.1 Candidatus Limnocylindria bacterium
ATCCGGCGGTCAAAGTTCTCATGAAAAACAAACCACGCGAGGAGGGCTGTGAATACACCCTCCAGGTTCAACAGCAGGGATCCCAGCGAAGCGGACGTCACGCTTAGGCCAAGCATCAGGAGCAGGGGTCCGGCGATGCCACCGGCCAGGATGGAGAGGACGAGCCAAGGTACGTCCCGTCGGGTGAGCGGTGCTTCGGCGGATTCTCCGGCGGCGGGAAGAACAAGGCGCAGCAGCGCCAGGCCGATTCCCGAGCCCAGGTATAAGATTCCCGCGAGCAGTTGCGGCGTCACTTCGGCCAGCAGGCGCTTGGCAAAAGGCGCGCTGGCACCGAATAAGACGGCGGCTCCGATGGCTTGAAGAATGCCCTTTTGCCGCAACATGGGATTGACGGATCGGCGGCAGGCCGCCTCGTTTTACGGTTTCGGCACGGCTGGCGCGATGGGAGCTGCGGGTTCAGGGGCCGGCTCGGCAGGAGCTGCTTCAGGTTTGGTTTCAGCCTTGGAGGCAAACCCGAGAAGGCTGCGCTCCTTGATGAGCTTGGCCACCTGTTCCGGGACCTTTTCCTCCCAGCCTGGCTGGTTCTTCTGCAGGTCGGCCAGCACCTCCCGGCTGAAGATGTTCATGCTCCCTTCATTCACGTCCCGCATGCCCTGGATGAAATGATTTTCCATCAGGTACATGTACAAGTGCCGCAGGTGCGGAGCGACGCGCAGATTGCCCGCCGTGATGATGGCCTTGGTCAGCGGATCCTTATAAGGATAGACAAAAAGCTTCAGGTCGTTTTTGAACATCCGCCCGAAACTCTCCAGAATGCCGCCCTGTAGTTCGGCATAATACTTTTCCTCGAATAATTCCTTGAGGGTGGGGATGCCCATGACGAAGCCCACCGGCAACTTGGTGAAGCGATGGAGATAGGCGGCCAGGCGGTGGAACTCGCCATAGTTGGAGATCAAAACCGGGTGTCCCATGGTACCCAGGAGGTCGACTCGATCGAGAAAGTCCTGATGATCTATCTTCCCCTCGGTGCTGAGGTTCTTGAGGGTCATTTCCATGAGCACCATGGGCTCATTGCCCACCACATTCGGCTCTTGCACGAATTGAGCTTGAGCGTAGCGGATCATGTCCACCGTCACGCGGGTCACCGGGCGGAACGAACCGCGTTCCACCAGGATGCACTTCTTATACAGCGCGTCGGACGGTTGGACGATCCGGCCGTCGGGCATGAACATGGCCGCATTGGTCAGGCCTTTTTCCACCAATTCCAGCGCCAGCAAACGATTGTCGACCTTCGCAAATTCCGGCCCGTGGAATTCGATCATGTCGACCTCAATGCGCTCGAGCGACAGGTTGTCCAGCAACGCCTGCACGATCGCTTCGGGATGCCAGTGCAGGTATAGCGCCGCGTGGACAAGGTTGACGCCGAGGATGCCGAGGGATTCCTGCTGCTGGAGGTTTTCCCGGTCCCACATCACCACGTGGATGAAGATGTCGCTCGGCGCCGAGCCGGGCTCGGTTTGGAAGCGGATGCCCATCCAACCATGGGTTTCGTCGCGCCGCTGGTAACTGCGGGCGGCCACAGTGTCGGCGAACACGAAAAACTTGGTGCTGGCCCCGCGCTTGGTGGCGAGCCGCTGGACGAGCAGCTCGTACTCATGGTCCAGCATGGCGGCCAGACGACGGCGGCTGACATAGCGGTCGCTGGCGCCATAAATGGCGTCGCTCACCGTCATGTCATAGGCCGAAATGGTCTTGGCGATGGTTCCGCTGGCTCCGCCTACCCGGAAAAACCAGCGCGCAACCTCCTGGCCGGCACCGATTTCGGCGAAAACGCCGTACTTGGTCGGGTCCAGGTTGACCTGCAGCGCCTTTTGGTGCGTATCGAGTTTGTCACTCATGGCAACGTTGGGTTACCCAAGCATAATCCCGCCCGGGGCGCCAGAGTAATGGCGGGGGTGGTTCCGAGGGGGGCGTATCTTTTCTTCGTGGGTAAAGACGCGGCCGACATCGCCGAGCGCAACGATACCACCGGTATGGAAGCCGGTGTCATCGCTCGAGCCCAGGGTGTATTTGCCCACCGCCGCCCGGCCCGGTTTCCCTCTTGCTCCCCAATTGTAGCACAGCCTGTGCTACAATTGGTTTTTTGTACGGACGGAGCGGCGGAGAATAATAAATATATCGCTTCCGGGAGGGGCGGTATTATGAATAGATAACGAGGCGTTCCATTGGGCGACACCCGCGCCCGGGATGAATTCTTCCTGTCAGCCGGACGTCCCCATGGACGCCGGTAACCAACGGGAAGCTTCGTCCCCGGGAATGAAGGGGTGAATGCCAGATCCGGCCACTCGCACTGCGTCGTCGTCCATTGCGAAGTATTGCCCAGCGCCCGCCGATGGCTACTCTCGGCGCGAATTGTCATGCCGGCCACTGCCACACGCCTCTCAGGATTCACCGAATCGGTCATTCGCGGAATGACCCGGCTCGCCAACCGCCATGGTGCCATCAACCTGGCGCAAGGGTTCCCCGACTTCGAGCCGCCCACGGAAATGATCGCCGCCCTCCACACGGCGGCCGACGGGCCTTTTCACCAATATGCCGTAACTTGGGGAGCCCCCCGGTTCCGCGAGGCTTTGGCGCGCAAGATTCGACGCTTCAGCGGCCTCCCCATCGAGGCGGATCGCCACCTTGTGGTGACTTGCGGCAGCACCGAAGCCATGATGGTGGCGATGATGACGGCCTGCAATCCGGGCGACAAAGTCATCGTTTTTTCCCCGTTTTACGAAAACTACACGGCGGACACGATCCTGTGCGGAGCCGTGCCCATCTATGTGCACCTGCGTCCGCCACACTTTGGCTACGATTCGGCCGAATTGGCCGCCGCGTTTGCGCAGAAACCCAAGGCCATCATTCTCTGCAATCCTTCGAATCCCTGCGGGAAAGTCTTCACCCGGGCCGAATTGGAGGAAATAGCCCGCCTGGCGGATCAGCACGATGTCTTTGTGGTCACTGACGAAGTGTACGAACACATCGTCTATCCGCCCCACCAGCACCTCAGTTTTGCGACCTTGCCGGGCATGTTCGAGCGAACGCTCACCTGCAATTCGCTTTCCAAGACTTACTCGATCACTGGCTGGCGCCTGGGATATGTCCAGGCCGCGCCGGAGGTCATCGCGCAGGCGCGCAAGGTCCATGATTTCCTCACCGTTGGCGCCGCCGCCCCCTTGCAGGAAGCCGCGGTCACGGGGCTGGAGTTTCCCGACAGCTACTACGAGGAGTTGCGGCAAATCTATATCGCCAAGCGCGATGTCTTCCTGGGTTACCTCGCCCGGACGGGTCTTCCCTATACCGAACCGCAGGGCGCGTATTACGTGCTGATGGACATTTCGTCACTCGGCTTCGCCCGCGATACCGAGGCCGCCGAGTGGCTGGTGCGGGAGATTGGGGTGGCTGGGGTGCCCGGCTCCAGCTTCTTCCGCGAACCGGTGAATCACCTCATCCGTTTCCATTTTGCCAAGAAGGAAGAGACCCTTCGCGCCGCCGGGGAGCGGCTGCTGCGGTTGAAAGAAGTCCGCCCGCGCCCGGTTTGATAAATAATTAGAATCGAGCGGCGCCCCTAACGATTCCTCGCCACCCCAAACGCGCAGGCTTCGTTCTTATTGGCGCACAGGTGGGCGATGGACCATCGCCCCGCCAGTCCCTCCAGCGCGGCCTTGAGCCCGTCGAGCTTGGGATAATCGGCGGAGCCTTTGAACTTGATGGTGACCACAAAGCGTCGGCAAAGGCCCGCTTTCAACCATTCGATGAGGAGATCGATGCTTCGTTCGGGCGCGGCGATCACGTCGCAGAGCAGCCAGTCGACCGGTTGTCGGGGGCGAAAGGTAAAGGCATCACCCTGGACAAACTCCACTGCGGGATTGCGCATCAAATCGTCGCGCAAGGGCGAACGATCGACGGAAGTAACCTGGGCGCCGCGCTGGACCGCGACATAGGTCCAACTGCCCGGGGTCGCGCCCAGATCCACACACGTTTCGCCCGGGGTGATCGTTTGGCCCAGCCGCAACTCCGTTTCCACCAGCTTCGCAAAGGCCCGTGACGGGGCGGCTTTATCCGACGCAATCGGGATTTCTCCTTTCAAAAACGGTGAAACCACGCGGTATGATAGTGACGGGAGAGGAGCCACAGCCGCGGAGAGATAGCCGCTTTCGGGCGTCACCAAGACCAATTGGACCAGAGACTCGGTCTCCGAAAAAGGTTTCGTCGATTCCAAAAGACTGCGGCGCAGATGACGGCGTCTTTTTTGCAACTGCTCGATCACGGCCTCCTGGATCAATCGGCATCGATTCAATCCCGCCGTGCCGATGCCGTAGCAGGGCACTACGTGCAACCGCCAAGGCGACCCGTCGGGAATGACACCGATAATCGCGGAGACCAGGAATTCCGCAGCGGCTCGGACGCTGGGACAGGCAAGGAATTGCGCGTTCGGTAGGCATTGGCGGGCGAAAACCAATGGAAAAGGCGCAGTTGTCGTTCGCGGAAGATGAGCCAGCAGCACGCCCGGAGCAGCAGCCTGGACTGAGGTGCCCGCGTAATTGCGGGCGATCTCCGAACGCAGTTCATCGTCGAATTCCGGGACGCTCAGCAGCAGATCCATGGCTCATGCGGGATCCAACCCCGTACGTTAAGCCGTGGCGGTCGTTGCTCCCAAGGACCGGAGCATAGCCAGAGCGAATCCTGGTTTCCAAGGCGGGTCTCCGGAATTCCCGGGACCTCAGGATGCCGTTCAGTCATCCCGTAGGGCCACCATCGGGTCGACCCGCGTGGCTCGGCGAGCTGGGAGGTAGGAGGAGAGTGCGGCCACCGCCGCCAGAAGCAGTGAGACAACCACGAAGGTGGCGGGGTCGGTGGGCGTGACACCGAAGAGAAGGCCGGACAGGAAACGGGTTAATGCCAACGCGCCACCGAGCCCGCAGGCAATGCCCGCCAACGTCAGGATGAATCCGCGCCCCAAAACCAGTCCCAGCACATCGGTGCGTTGGGCGCCCAGCGCCATGCGCAATCCGAATTCCCGGGTCCGCTGGGCCACTGAGTAGGCAATGACGCCGTAAATGCCGATGGCGGCCAGAACCAGGGCCACTCCCGCAAAGAGGGTCAGCAGCACCGTTAGAAATCGTGGCCGCGATTGGGCGGCGGCCAGCACTTGGTCCATGGTCCGGATTTGGGACAACGGCAAACTGGAATCGATCGCCCCGAGTTCACGCCGCACAGCCGCCACCAAGGTGGAAACATCGCTTCGGGAGCGAAGGACGATGCTGACATTCCTCAGTGCACGGCTGCCTGCCGGCTGGGTCGATGGAAAGTACGTCTCACTCCCCGTGGAGCGCTCCAGGCCTCCATTCTTCACGTCGGCGATGACTCCCACGATGGTGCACCAATTCGTGGTGTTGCCCGGCCGAATCCGACGGCCAACAGCGCTCTGGTTGCCCCAGAACATTCGGGCCGTGGTTTGGTTCACGATGGCCACTTCCGGCGTTCCCGCGGCATCCCGACTGTCAAAAAAGCGTCCGTCGACGAGCCGGATACCCAAGGTTTCGAAATAACCCTTGGTCACGATGATGGGAAACTCGATGTTCTGGATCGGACCGCCCTTGGTGGGGACGAATCCCTCGATGGCCGTGTCGTTGTTGCTCGCGGGATAAAGGGGAGGAAGTCCGGAGGAGAGGGCTGCGCTCTCCACCCCTGGGAGTGAGGCGAGACGATCGAGGAGTTGGTTCCAGAAATTCTGGGCCACGGGCGATGAATAATTAGGGCCAGGCAGGGTGACAGACAGGGTCAGGACCCGTCGGGGATCGAATCCGGCGTCTACCTGCTGGAGGTTCCAGAATGCCCGCAACATGAGGCCGGTACCTGTCAGCAGGATGAGCGCCAGCGCGAGTTCCGCCACTACCAAAGCCTGGCGGAAACGCTGGGTATTCGCGTTGCCCGTGGTCGCTCCAGAGGTCGATTTCAGGGATCCAGCCACGTTGCGTTTCAGGACGTGGAACAGGGGCGTGAGTCCGAAGACCAATCCAGTGATGAAGCAGACGCTCACCGCGAATAAAACGACGGAGCCGTCCACTCCGATTTCCGCGCTACGCGGAATGCTTGATTCACTCGCCGATTTAAGCAATTCAACCCCGGCCTGGGCCAATACAAGTCCCGAGGCCACACCCAAGCCGGCGAGAAGCAGTCCTTCAGTGACAAATTGGGCGGCCAGCCGACGCCAACCGGCGCCCAAGGCACCCCGGATGGCTATTTCGCGCTGGCGCGTTTCGGCCCGGGCCAGAAGCAGGTTCGCGACATTGACGCAACCGATCAGCAACAGGAAACCCACCGCGCCCGCCAGCATTCGAAGCGCGGGACGCACCGTTCGCACTACTTCGTCATGCAATCCGTAAAGTACAACCGGATGATCCTTGGGATCGAAGCGGTGGTCCGTGCCGGTTTCGCCAAGGTGTTTGACCACCGTTTCCAGTTCGGCCTTGGCCTGGGCGAGTGAGACACCAGCTTTGAGCCGTCCGACGAGGTTCAGGTTGTGCTCCGAACGCCCGCCGGGCCGGGCGGGATTGAGCTGCAAAGGAGTCCAGATATCCGTGCGATCCACCGCACCGGGAGGAAACTCAAAACCCTTGGGCATGATTCCGATGACCGTAAAGGTTTGGCCATTCATCTGGATCTCACGGCCAACAACGCCGGGATCAGCCGCGAAGGCCCGCCGCCACAGGCCATCGGAAATAGTCACTACCCCCAGAGCACCGGGGGCGTCGTCGTCCACCCCGGGAACCCGGCCCATTGCGGGTGCGACCCCCAAGGTCTTGAACATGCCGCCGGTGACCGCTGTGGCAGTGGCTCTTACGGGTTCAGTACTCGTGCCGATATTGACTCCGCCACCGGACCAGCCCTCAATGGAATCCCAGGACTTGGTCTCGCGTAGCAGGTCAAAATACTCCGGATTGGACACTTGGAACCGGCGCAGTCCGCCGTTGGGAAAACCTGGGAATTCGGAATAAATCCGTACCAGACGGTCCGGCTCCGCGTATCCCAGCGGGCGCAACAGCACGGCATTGACGACGCTAAATACGGCCGTCGCGGCCCCAATCCCCAGAGCCAGCGTGAGTACGGCCACGACCGTGAAGCCAGGATTCTTCAGGAGCTGCCGAAAGGCATAACGGAGATTGTTCATCGACGGGTACGGTTAGACCAGAGACTCATTGTCTCCGTCTTGGATGCAATCCGAATGCCAACAGATTTGGCTATTTTCCGTGAAAAAGGGCGGGTAAGAGCCCGTTTCTTCCCGTTCTTGGGAAAAGGGGTCCCGGATGTGGAATGGGTTTGGCTCTTCGACCCAGCAGGCCGTCATCGTTAAATTCCGTGTTCTCCTCTCGTTCGAATATCCCCTATCCTTGGCAGCCAAGGACGAAGCTCAGCCCCTATTCATGATCTCGGTCGTATCCCGGTTTTTCGAGATCGCCGCGCGGTTTCCGTTGCGGCCCGCCATACTTTCGCCGGGACAACCGGAGGTGACCTATGCGGAACTGGTGTCTCGCGTAGAGGGCTTTCGGTTGGGGATTCGCCAGCTCGGAGTGGGACCTGGCGAGGTGGTCGGTGTCGCCATGAAGGAGCCGGGGGATTGGGTTCCTTGTTTGTTGGCGGTGCTGGCGGAAGGCGCTCTTTATACGGCGTTGGATTTCCAGCTCCCAGCCACCCGGATCCAGTTCATGATCCGGGACAGCACTGCCCGATGGATCTTGGCGGACGCTGCCAACCATCCGGCAGCGAAAGAGTTGGCGCCGTCGGGTTGTGAAGCGGTGATTCTGGATTCTTCGTCCCAGACTGGAGTCGAAACGCAGGGGTCGGTGACTGCCGGTAACGGCCTGGCTTATATCACCTATACCTCCGGTTCCACTGGCATGCCCAAGGGCGTGGTATTGGGCCATGAAAACATCTTGCACGAGGTCGATGTGCATACCTCGGCCCTGGGCCTCACGGAGGAAGACCGGTTCACCTGCCTCTATCCACCCTCCACTGTGGGATGTACCCGTGACCTCTACGGAGCGCTGCTCAACGGGGCCGCGTTGGCCTTTTTCCCCTTTCGCGAAGCTGGCATGGCCGCACTGCGGGACTGGATACGCGATCAACGTTTGACCCAGTATCATTCAGTTCCGCCGATTTTTCGCGAACTCATGCGGACCATGGAACCAGAGGGTTTTCTACCTTCCCTAAGGACCGTGTTTCTGGCGGGTGACCGGGTCGTCTGGGACGATGTGGATCTGCAACGAAGGCACACTTTCACGAGCTGCCGTTTCTATACCGGGTTGGGCACTTCCGAGACCTCTTCGCTCTATAGTCATTGGTTCGTCGATTCCTCACTCGCCGTGCGCCAGGCTACTCTGCCTTCGGGAGTGGCCATTCCCGATGTGACTATAGACCTCCTGGACGAGAACGGAGAAAGAGTGCCGTTGGGCGAAGTGGGCCAGATTTCCGTGCGGAGCCGTTATTTGGCGGCCGGATATTGGCGTCGCGAAGAATTGACCGCCGCCAGTTTTCTTGGAGGGCATCCCGGCGGCGAACGGTGTTACCGGACGGGTGATTATGCGTCGTTGGATGGCGAGGGGAGGCTGCTTTTCGCCGGTCGACGCGACCAACAGGTCAAAATACTGGGCCAACGGATCGACCTGGCGGAAATAGACCTGCAACTCCGGAGCCTGCCAGGCGCCAGGGAGGTGGCGGTCCGGGTCTTGGATTCACAAAGTACAACGCCCCAGCTTGTGGGATACGTTGCCTGGTCCGGTGCTCCCTTGTCGGAAGGCGAGGCCCGCCAGCGGTTGTCCGAACGGCTGCCCACGGCGGCTGTGCCCACCCATCTAATCTGGCTCGCCCGGTTTCCGCATGCCGCCAACGGAAAAATCGACTATAAACAACTGCCCGAACCCGCAGCGGACCAAGACGTGAATGGCGTTGGCTGGCAGGCTCGAACCGAGATTGATAAAGAGTTGGAGGCGATTTGGCGTAAACTGTTTCCCGTATGGAATCCAGGACTGGCCGATGCCACGTTTGCCGGCCTGGGAGGCCATTCGTTGCGGGCAGTCGAACTCAATCTTCGCCTCCAGGAAAAATGGGGAGGAATGGTCTCCGGGGCTGAACTGGCGGAGGGGATATCTCTCCGATCCTTGGCCGAAAAAGTGGCGTCATGGCCGAAAATACCTAAGCCCGCAGGTTCTCGAATTGCCTGGGAGACAAGCGCTGAGGATCGGGCGCGGATTACGGCCATGGTGGGCACGTGGAAGGTGCCATCGTCTGCGGATCGGTTGGCCGGCGGCCACGCGATCAGGATTGCGGGTCCAAACGGCCGACCTCCGATAGTCTGGTTGCCCTTGATGCGCGAGGATCTGGACCTTGTGGCGGAGGCCGCCAGCGGCCAGACGGTCTACCTGATGCCCAGCGGACTGTTTATAGCACCTAAGGATTCGGACTCGCTCGGAGCATGGTTGCGGGACCTCTGCCGGATCTTGGAAGC
>DATJII010000030.1:0-43298 GCA_035493435.1 Candidatus Limnocylindria bacterium
GGGCGTGGAAACTGTCATTACACCCTCCACCTCAAAGCGTTTGGGCATGCCCATCTCGAAGCGGTTCAAGGCGCGCACAAATCCGGTGCGCGTGAAGATCGCCGGCCACGTCTCCATGAAGCCGGTGAGGTAATCGAGATAATTAAGGACGGTGGGAACGCCCCACCTGCGGCGGAGATGGCCCGCCGCGACCCCGGAGATCGTGTGTTGCGACAGGATCGCGTCGAATCGAAAACCGGGTCCATGTTGCCGCTTCAGCACACCAAGGGTCTGCCGCACATGCTGGCCCAGGCCCGTGGGATAGAGCAGGTATTTGAGGTTTCTCAGCTTGGTATAGCGTCCCATTTCCCAGCGGGTGAAGGGATGAACGGCCACGCCGAACGTTCGGGCCACCTCGGTCGAGTTTTCGAAGGCCGGGCAGAAGAGGTGGAACTCATGGCCCCGCCGCACGAATTCGTTTACTAAATAGATAGCCTCGGCCGAGCCACCGCCGCTGGGTGGATGGAAGGGCTCATGGGTCAGGAATGCGATGCGCATGGTCGCCGCTTAGGGCTGGCCCCGGAGGAATGTCTCAAGTATCTCCACCGCCTTTTCCAACTGCGCGACTGAAATCCATTCCAGGCTGGTGTGCGCCTGGGCGATATCGCCCGGGCCGAAGACCACACTCGGCGTGCCTCCGGCAGCCAGGGGGGACGCGTCACAGAAATAGTGCACGCCCCGGGTCGCCTTCTTGCGGGCCGCCGTACACAGCGCCTGTACCAAGGGCAGGGAAGGGTCGGTTTCCAGGGCCTCGCAAGGATCGCTCCGGAGATTGTCGAATTCGACGGTCAGCCCGCGTTCCTTGAGAAACTCACGAATCTCACGTTTCACTCCCACTTCGGTCTCCCCTGGGAGGGTGCGGCGATCGATGGAAATCACGCAATCGGCCGGAACGACGTTAGGCTGGCGACCGCCGGAGATGGATCCGACGTTGATGGTCGGGCTTCCCAAAAGCGGGTGCGATCGTTCGGCAATCCAGGCTCGGTATGGGCCTTCGAGCGCTTCCACGACCTGGGCCATCTTGCGCACCGCGCTGACACCCAAGTTGGGTGTCGCTCCGTGCGCCGCTTTGCCAGTGGTCCGCAACTGGAGCCACTGGTCGCCTTTGTGCGCCGAGATGACCTCCAGTTTGGTGGGTTCGCCGACGATGGCCAGATCCCCCGGTTCGCCATTCCTGGCATAGTGGCGGGAGCCCAACTGGGCGTATTCCTCATCGATCAGGCCGAGGAAAACAATTTCCGTGGTGGCGGGGCGGGTTCCGCTACGGGCGATCTTCGCGAGGGCTCCCAACATGGCGGCGACGCAGCCCTTGGTGTCGCAAGCGCCGCGTCCGAAGACCTTGCCATCGCGCCAATGGGGCGTGAGCTGGGCGTCCAGGTTGGGCTCCCCAATGGTGTCCATATGGGGGGCCAGCAAGATTCGCCGCTCAACGGGACCCGGAGGCATGAGGTGGGCGATGACGTTCATTCGCTCCGGCGTCACCGGTTGCAAATCGACGTCCAAACCTTCCCGGCTGGCAAATTCCGCGATCCAGCTCGCCACCACCTTTTCGCCCGTCCGCCGGTCGCCAGCCGGGAGAAAGGCGGGGTTCACGCTCGGGATTGCAATCAATTCCCGGAGTATCTGAACGCTTTGGGATACGGCAGCCACGCAAGCACGAGGCTACGACTCCCCGTGATCAGACGCGAGGAAAAGCGCAGCTTCGGACTCGACTTTGCGGTTCGCTGACCGAACCTCATGGCCTTTCGGATGGCGCATTCAGGACCTGATATGGCGGACGCAGGCGATCACCCTCTTCGGGTTATCCATCTTTCCAACGTTTTTCAGGGACTGGGCGGAATCCAATCCGCGCTTCAGGACCATTTGGCCCATGATCCGGAACTCGGAATGGATTCCCGCTTCATCGTTTTATGGGAAGCCGAGGAGAAGGCTTGGCCCCACACCCAATTTCTTGGGTGGCATGTCCATACGCGGATATCGCAGGCCCGGCGATCCCTTCGGGCGGCCTTAGCGGCGCTGCCGCCCGCCGACTTGCATGTGTTGCAGACGGAATGGGGCTGGCCCTTCTTCCTGGATCTTCTGGGCGACACTCGCCGGGTCATATACATCCATAATAACTTTCCGGGCCTGGACAAATTCCTGCCCACGCGCGTTTGGGCGGTGGACGGCGCCATCGTGGTCAGTGAGGCGCTCGAAGAGAAATTGCTCCAATGGCGTCCCGATTTTCCCCGGGATCGCATACTCCGTGCGGCCTGTCCCATCGACCCGCCTGAGGCGGTTGCCTCTTTCTGCACCCCGCGAATTCCTTCGGCGCCGCTTCGTCTCGGTTTTTGCGGGCGTATGTCGATTGAGCAAAAGCGTGTCGATCGCTTTCCAGAATTGGTTCGGCAGTTGGACGCTTTGGGGGTGCCTTTCCGGCTGGAGTTTCTTGGTGACGGGGACTATCGGGAGGCCTTGGAGCAACAATTGCCTGACCGGTCCCGATTTATATTCCATGGACGCCGATCTCGCGACGACGTGTGGCGGATTATGGCGGGTTGGGACGCCATGGTATTCGTGAGCGACTATGAAGGGACGCCACTGGCGATGCTGGAAGGCATGGCTGCTGGGGTCCTGCCGCTTCATCCTGCGCTGGGGAGTGGTGGCGATTCCGTGGCGGGTTCACTTCATCCCAAGCTGGTTTATCCGGCGGGAGATTTGGCGGCACTTGCCCAGGCGATCCAATGGCTGGCCGCGCAAGGCCTGCCAACGGTTGAAGCGTTTCAGGCGAAGGCGCTCCGGATTATTGAACCCCAACGTGCTGGTAACGCGCGGGGGAAGGTGGCGCAGTTTCTTCGCTATATCGCCGCCCAGCCGCGTCTCGAAAAACGCGCCATGGCGATGGCTCCCGCGCTAACACGCTGGCTGACTTTCAAGCAGTTTGAGCCGGTCCTTGCGTGGACCAAGCGCTTCCGTAGATAAATCTGCGGCTCGGATGGTTCGGCGGATTGACAGGCGGATGCGGGACGGTAGCGTGGCGGAGGATGATCCGGTTCAGAATATGTGAATTTCTGCCCACGCTCCGGACTCTATGACATCCGACCCCATGAAAAAAACTCGTCGCTCCCGACAAAGATCGGTGAACCCACGTCGCGGGTTCACCTTGATCGAACTGTTGGTGGTCATTGCCATTATTGCGATTCTTGCGGGGATGCTCCTGCCAGCCCTTTCGAAAGCCAAAACCAAGGCCACCGGCGCCGCTTGTACCAGCAACCAGAAGCAACTCATCCTGGCTTGGGCCATGTATTCCAACGACAACAACGATACATTGGCGACTACAGAAGAATGGCGGAACGCCGTTGGTGTCGCCATTCCGTTGACGGGTGGAGGCTATTGGGCAGGACCGACGCCTGATTTTTCAATTGGGACGTCCGTTACGGAAGCCAAGGTGCGGGTGGCAAGAGGAATGACCAACGGGCCACTTTGGACCTATTGTCAGGCTTTGGGCGCCTATCACTGCCCTGGAGATCTTCGTTATAAGTTGAAGCCAGGCAACGGCTGGGCTTGGGACAGTTACTCGAAAGCCAATGGCCTGAACGGCCTTAAGACTTGGGAAGCACCGGCGCAGGTGCCTTATACCAAGGCCGCGTTGGTTGATACCCCGGCCAACACATTCGTTTTTATTGAGGAATCCGATCCGCGCAATTCTAACCTTGGCACGTGGGTGCTGGCCGTGGGCGCGCCGGGTTGGATCGACGGCTTCGCGGTTTTTCATGGCGACTTTACCACGTTTGCCTATCAGGACGGCCATTCGGACGGTCACCGATGGAGAGATCCTTTGACGATCAAGGCAGCGCACCGATTCGTTGCTGGCGACAAGCAGGCGTTTAACTGGGCTGGTGGCGGCGCCAAGAATCCCGACTTCCGTTGGGTCTGGAACAATTACCGTTACCAGAAATGGAAGGACCTCCCCTGATCGAGGCCGTGTGCAGCCTCCATGATTAGAAAGCAAAAAAAGCGAACCTTGTTTATAGGTTCGCTTTTTTTATTGCCGATCCACCCTGCGGATTTCAACGCATCGGCATCGATCCACCGCGTGCGTCCCATCGTCGTCGGTTACTACCCTAAGCGATCTTCATGAACGTCCGGACCTTATGGGTCAAGGGCGTTCGGCGCAGGCAGGAAAGGGTGCACATGCGGCGGCAGTCGCGCGTTCCTTGTCGCACCTGACGGGCCTTTTCGCTATGCCACATTTCCTTCAGCGACTTTCGATTCGGATCCAGCATGCTGCCGATCTCTGGATGCAACGGGCACAGGCGGACTGCGCCATCGTGGATGAACATATTGTCCGTGCCGATGTTGCAAATGGGCTCGCTGGGATCCATTTCCATCTTTTCGCCGTGCATGGTGTGGGCCTTGCCAACTGAATCCCGGTACATCTTCACCAGTTCCTTCAAGCCGGATTCGGTGATGTGCACGTTATAGCCCTCCGCCTTGAGCTTGCGAACTTCGTCGGTGAAGCGTTGGACCCGGTCCGGATCCATGATGTACAACTTCTTCTTGGTTTCGTCAGGCGTGCCAGTAATTGGCTCATAGCCCTGGGGGGTGTACATCATTCCGTCTTCGTTGCCGAAATGGCGAACGATCTCAAGGAACGACTCCAGGTTGAGTTCCGTCAGCACCGTCTTGACGTTGATGCTGATGTGTTTGCCCTGGCGCTTGCTTTCCTGGCGCAGCAACTCGATGGCGCGAATGGTACGGGCAGTCCCGTTGGGATAGGGGCGAATGATTTCGTTGATCTTCGGGTCAATGGATTCCAGGGAAACCCCGATGTTGAAGACGCCCGCCGAAACCATCTTGGCGGCCAACTCTTCGGTCATGTTGTAACCGTTGGTGGTAAAACGGAAATCCAGTCCCAAGCTGGAGGCTTGCGCCACCCATTCCGGGAGTTGCTTGGAAAGCGTCGGTTCCCCACCCATGTAGCTTACCAAGGTGCCCCGACCGCAGAGTTCGTGAATCTCGGTCAGCGTTCGCGGCATCATCTCGTCCGTGAAGGCCGACGTGATGAGTTTTTTGTACGCTTCGCCTTTGAGGAAGCCGTAGTCGCACATGATGCAGCGGGCATTGCAGGGTGCTCCACGCCAGATATATACGACTCTTGGAACGGCAATGAAGAGAGGGGTGCGATCGGAGACAATCGCCCGCACTTCCTTCGACAGGTACGGAAGCCCATGCGCCAGCTTCCGTGGCAAAGTTGCAAGATTCATCGAGATTTTTCCCTAAACTGTTGCGCCCGACCGAAATTTTTCCAGCGACGCACAATTCAAGGGATGTCGCTAAGTGTCAAGTTCATTCACCGGGCCAAAGACTCGTTTATCAGGTTCCAACTGGTTATCGATAAACAACTTGTGTACGGAACATTCAGCTTGGCGATTGTGGTGGTATCTTGGCACCTGGCGTTCCGCGTCTCGCTAAAGGTGGGCCGCCAGTTTGGCCACTCCGGGAAACGATGAGCGCATACCCGTCCGCCACCAGGCCCAGCCGACAGCCCAAAGCATTGCCGCCACCACGCCCCATCCCCCGGCCAGGACCGCGATCGGCCAGGCGTGTCCCCAGCGAAGAACCGCCAAGGCGGCCCCCACGGACACGACGCTGGCCAGAATCGCCCGCAACCACATGCCGCCAAAAATTTCGCCCACGGGGCGCCCGACGCCGTCCGCGTAACTCTTCGGAAAACTCCAAAAGGTACCTGCGACCGTGGCGACGAGGAAACCGGTGGCGATGCCCCGGGGACCGAACTTCATTCCCAAGGGAATCGCGAGCAGCATTGCCAGGGCAAATTCCCGCCATTGGTAGCGCAGAATCAGGTCAAAGCGTCCTTTGCCATAAAGAAAATACGAAGGCTGCGTTGCGAGTCCGGTGATCAGGTACCGCGCGGCGAAGAGGGCGGCCAAACCCGCTTCCGGCACGCCTTTCTCCGGTGTGTACGAGGCGATGAAACTTGGCAACGTCACGGCCGCCGCGCCCATCACCGCGCCGTACAGCCAACCATTGAGGCGCAACAACATGCCGGAGACTTCAGTCGCCTTTTCACTGCGTGCGGCAATGGCTGGCCAGAGGGATTCGTCAGCGGACTGCAATGCCTGCCGCATCACCGTAAACAACCGAGCCAGCAGCGCGTAGACATCGGCGGCTCGCCCTTCGCTCACGGCGCTCAGCACCAGCAAATCGCTGGTGTAGAGAATGATGATCACAATTTGCATCCGAAAGGCCGCCCAAGCGTCCTGCGCGTATTGCCGGAAAAAACGCTTGAACTCGGCATCGATCCGGACTTCGAACGGACGCAACTCTGGAACCGCCGCCTTGGCCATAGCTAGGGCGGCCACGCCATTGAGAATCTGCGATACCGCCAATGCCAATGGGAAGGTCCAAGCTCCCATATGGGCACGGAGTCCCAACCAGACGGTCACGAGGAAAACCACTGAATTGAGTGCATTCAGCGAAAAGACGCGGCGTTGCAGCCCCAACCCCGTGAGCATCTGGACTTGGGCGATGCACGTGAGCGCTCCGCCCCCGATGACGCCAAGGCTCAGGAGAAAAGGCATTCCCACTCCGCTCGCCACGGCATTGTGGGAAAAGGAATACAGCGCCATGGCCGCTAGTCCCGCCACGGCTCCAGCCAGTCCAGAAAGCCAGGTGAGCGTCTGCGCAAAGCGCAGGAGCCCCATGCGCTCCGTGGAATCCTGCTGGGCCAACAACGCCCGGTTGGTCGCGAGACGAAAGCCGCCATCGAGCACCGGCATCTGACCGAGGACCTGCTGGGCGGTGTTGATGACGGCGAAGAGGCCGACCTGGTCGAAATACTTGTCGTAAAGCTTGATGACGATGAAGGCCGAGACTGTGGAAGCCAATGTGGCTACCACCCTCCAAAGCACCGTGCGCACAAACGCCGCTTTCAACGGGAGGAGCCTGTCACGGGGAAACCCCGGGCAACAAGGGAGAACCGGACACGAAAAAAAGCTTGTCGTGGGCGAAAACGCTGTTATTTAAGACGGTCCTCGCTGCGCCCGTGGCGGAATTGGCAGACGCGCTAGATTCAGGTTCTAGTGATTAACATCGTACAGGTTCAAGTCCTGTCGGGCGCACCAAACCCGTAAGTTTTCTACGGGTTCTGATGGCGGCTGTCCACAGCGACGGGGCTCGCGAACAAACGAAACCGGGTCGAGTCGGTGGAGTTTTGGATCGATCCCAAACCGGAGCATTGCAACCGGATGGTTGAATTCCCGGGTAGTATTTTGCACTTTGTCTGCCGTGCGTGCAATGCGCTCTGGCGTTTTTCTGAAGGTTACCCGCGCGACTTGGAAACCGGCTCGCTATCTCGTTGCACTACAACCGATACTGGAAAGTCTGGGTAGCTGGCATGGGGCCTGCATATAGTCAATCGGAAGACGGGCACTGGCCGCAAGTACCGAAGCACCGAGGGAAACCTCGTGACACCACCGGGAATACGCAGCCGCAAAAAGTCCGCCTTCCTTTTTTTCGCCCCAAGACGGTCTTATGCCGCCGGCGGGGCTTGAGTTGAGTACTTAGACAACTCCCCCTCAACGAATGCCAAAGCCCGTGGATTTTGCTCCGCTACAGTGAAGGCTTCCGGAGGCGACTGTGCGACAACGGCATTTTGATGGACTATTCTCTATATCTCGAGAATCGAGAATTCGCGTCGTGGGCAACCCGTTAGGCTTGTAGGAAACTCATGAGCCTTTGCGGGTAGGAATCCCTGCCCGCAAAGGCTGTTTTCGATCCGCTCGAACGCAATTTCGGATCTCCGGCCAGAACCCACTGCATCCACGCCGGTTTCGTCAGGAACCAATCAAGGCAGCAACGATCGGCTAAGGACTCGGTAAAAGCGGATGGGGGCATTCGTGGCGGCGGCGGGATCGCTGACTTCGAGGGTATTGGACCCGTTCGGGGTTGGGTGTCCGAGGATTTGCCATTCACCATTGCCGGAGAGCGTGATGGTATTGGCTGCCAGCACGGTCAAGTTGGTGGCGCCGGTTTGGAGCGGAGATAATTGGACGGAGCCGTTGTCCTTCACGGACAGGCTATCCAAGACTGCCAATGAGTCCGGAGTGCCATCGGTATTAAGTCGAATCAGTTGCATAAACGACTGCCCGCCGGAATTGAGCGAGCCGCCACCGGTTATAATTTTTCCGTCGGCCTGGAAGGCCAGGGGGCCGTGCGTCCACGGAATGGAATGAAAGCTGGAATCAACTGTCCCGTCGACGTTGAGCCGGACAACGGGCGGGTAAGGATCACCGTGGTCCGTGATGGAGGCGGCCAGGAGCTTGCCGTCTGGTTGGACCGCTTGCAGTTCCCATTCGTGGCTGGCATCCACCGCGAAGGTTTCGTCAATAGTCCCATCGGGGTGAAGGCCCAAGATGCGCGACCTATAGCCAGCAGCTTCATTCATGACGACACTGACTATGATCCTGCCACCGGGTTGCACTCCCACGGAACGAACATTGACAGCGTCGAGAGCTGGATTGAAAAGCAAATCCATTGTACCGTCCGAATTGAGACGGTGAAAATTCGATGCGCCGTCGAGTGGGTCTTCGCTGTTTGGGAAATGGCCTCCCACCAGGATTTTTCCATCGGTTTGCAAGGCAACGGTATCTAACCCCCCTTTGATGATGGAGTTGGGAAGATTGGTGAAAAAGGACGCATCAAGTGCCCCGTTGGATTCAATGCGTCCCAGCATTGGATGAATCGGGTACTTCGCGTCATTGATATAAGCCTCGATGATAAACTTTCCGTCGGTTTGGGGAATCAAGGTGCTTACCACGGAAACTTGTGAAGTGAAGTTGGTATCGGTGCTGCCATCCGAGTTGATCCGGGCCAGTCCCTTGCAGGCAAAGCCGTTCATATTGGTAAAACGGCCACCCACGAGGAATTTTCCCTCGGGGAGGGAAAGCAGGGAGAAAATCCCGTAGTCATAGTTGTGTCCGAGATCGACCTGGGGATTGAACGCCGGGTCGACGCTGCCGGTGGAATCGAGCCTGACCAAGCCTTTTCGCGCGTCACCGTTGACGGAGGAAAATTTTCCTCCAACGACCATTTTACCATCTGATTGGAAGGCAACGGGACGGGCCAATCCGTTGACCCACGCCTCGAATCCGGACGAACCATCGCCGAAAGCGCGTTGCGCGAGAAGTGTTGTGGCAAGGGTGGCGCAGGCTAAAGCTCGCGCCACGTGAGACATGGAGTTTTTCATAAGGGAACACGGGGTTACATCTAATCTGGATTACGTGAGTGAATGCGATAGCACGTCCAGTGCCAACCGTTGTGCCGGTCCTCACCGGTCATGCAACGTGATGGGGTGAAATCAACGATTGGCTTTGATGGGCGAACCACTAAGCTCGATGAAAAGTGGATTGCGAGTCTTCCAGACATGAAATCTGTCCCTTACATCGTTTTCCTCCGAGGCATCAATGTCGGTGGCAACCACCTCGTAAAGATGGCTGACCTCAAGAAGTTGCTGGAGGGTTTAGGTTACGCGAAGGTGAAGACGTTGCTGGCGAGTGGCAATGTCACGCTTGAAGCAGGGAAGGCCGATCCGGTGAAGTTGGCGGCCAAGCTGGCCGGTGAACTTCGGAAAGCCTTTGGCTTTGAGATTCCAGTCTTGGTGCGGTCCCGGAAGGAGTTGGTGGCACTGGCGAAAACGGAACCCTTTGCTTTGGTCAAGGTCACCCCGGAAACGCGTCTTTATGTGACGTTTTTGTCTGAGAAACCCACGGCGACCTCGCGCGGGGAGTACACGTCAGACGACGGTTCGTTTTCCATCCTGAAGGTGACCGACAGCGAAGTGTGCGGGGTCCTCGACCTATCGAAGGGCTCGGGGACGGTGGATGCGATGGTGATCCTGGAAAAACGTTACGGAAAGAACGTGACTACACGGAACTGGAATACGGTGCAGAAACTGTTGGCGATGGAGACCGCCGAGGCAGATTGACTTGAGGGGCGTCTCTTCTTTTCGTTGTTGGGTCGGAACGGGAATCCACGATTGATCCGGTTTTGTCGCCGGTGGCCATTTTATCTAAATGAACCCACCTTCCCATGGTGTTTCCTGGCGTACCCGGTTGCGAGGACGTTGCCCTTTAAGCGCTGCCCCAGTGAGGGGTCAAGCCGAAGTTGCATCCCGTCCCCCGTTGGGCATTCTAGCTTTTGTGCCCCGGCTCGCTTTTTGGCTCCTATTGCTGGCCCAGTGTCTGGCCCTCGCGCCCGCGAGCGGCGGCGCCCTCACCGTCTCTGCGTTGGACTCAGCTGGGTGGATCCAGTTGGGGTACGGCGGTGAAACGGGTCGAGTGCAAGTCCTTGAATCATCGAAGGATCTGAAGATCTGGGGCGAAACGGCGGTGTTTCACGATGGGCCGTTCGATTTTGCCGATGTCACGGCGACCACCAACGGAACACGGTACTTTCGGGTATCCTCACGACCGCGCACGGCGGCCGATGATGGGCGCAATCAACTATCCGTCCCTGAAGATCCTTTCGTGGTGCCAGTCTACACGTCGCTCGGCTTTCCGGGGCTGAATTGGGTCAAGTTTGCCATCCTGCTGGGTGATGAAACGCGAGTCTGGTTTCAGGATAGCGTAAAGTATCCTTTTCACTACGACTTTGCCAAAGCGCGGCTGGCGCCCTTTAAAGGGATGAATCGCGACGAGTTTGACCTGCGGACGCTGCATCGCCCCAATCAAGTAGCGGTCCTCGGGGCGGTATTGATTCCCGGGAACAAGGTAGGCAGCGAGTTTGGCATCCAATTTGCCGGGCAAGAGCCGTTTCCACGGGATGATGTCCTGCGCTGGCTCAAGCTGGTCAAGGCAGCGGTTCGTGCTCCCGCTGGGGCTACGGCGTTTTACGTTCCCACCTTCGAACAGGAGTCCGTCGCGCGGCAGGATGCGGAAGGCTATGCGTCTGCTGGCTTTGCGGTGGTTTCTTCCGATCGCTGGCTCTCGCAGGACGCCGTTTATAGCGAAGGTTGGGCTTTGGGACGATTGACTTTCGTGGCCGCCACCAATCTCTCCACCGCCTACGCCTCCGGGCAGCTCGGACCGGGTGACATCCTATTGACGGATGCGGTGCCAGCGGAGGTTCCTTATGTCGCGGGGATCATTAGCTTGACTCCCGCGACCCCCAACTCCCACGTCGCGATCCTCGCCAAGAGTTACGGGGTGCCTTTTGTCTGGCTGGCGGATCCGGCGGTACGCACCAACCTCCTGTCGATGGCGGATCGGGAGATAGCCCTGCGCACGGGGCAGGGGACCTTCGCGGGAATCACTATATTAGACGTCGAGGGACAACTTCCCCCGGAAATTCGCAAGGACCTGTTGGCGCTGAAGCGGACCGAGCCGCTCAAGTACACGCCGAAGGAGGTTTTGGGAACCATCGCCACCAACGTCAACGAGCTGCGCCCCGATGCCTCACGATTTGTCGGTGGCAAGGCCGCCAACTACGGACTCCTGCGGCGAACCATTCCGGGTAACTCGGAGCCCGCCATCGCGCTCACCTTTGACCTCTGGGACGCGTTCCTGGCGCAGATGCTGCCCAACGGGCATACCTTGCAGGCAGAGATTGACCTGCAGGTGGGCGGGTTGACCTATCCCCCGGATTTCGCGTCCGTGCGCCTGCGGCTTTCGGCCCTCCAGACGATTTTCACCAAGACGGCCAAGTTTACCCCGGCGCAGCAGGCCGCGATCATTGGCGCCCTGACCAACGCAGGCTTCGACGGCTCAAAGAACATTCGCTTTCGTAGTTCCACGAACGTGGAAGACAGCGAGGATTTCACCGGCGCCGGGCTCTACGATAGCTATAGCGGGTGTCTCGCGGACGAACTGGACGGAAACACCTCCGGGCCGTCCATTTGCGATCCCACTGAATCGAATGAACGCGGAATCTTCCGTGCAATCCAGAAAGTATACGCCAGTTTCTATAATGAAAATGCCTTCCTGGAACGCCTGCGCAGGGGTGTGAACGAAGAGGAGGTGGGGATGGCGGTCCTGGTTCATCACTCTTTTCCCGACGACATCGAACTGGCCAATGGCGTGGCGACATTGAACTGGTCCAAGTCGTTCGGCTCAGTTTCCATGGAAGGCCGGTTGGTCACCCAACCCGGTGCGTCGTCGGTCACCAATCCCGACAGCACTGCCCGTCCGGAGGTGGTTAATTATCATCGTTTTGGAGCCTCCACGTCCCTGTTCCTCGAACAGGAGTCGAGCCTGCTGCCACGCGGCAGCCACGTCCTTCCGTGGGAAGGCGATTACCAGTCGCTTGTGGGATTGCTCACCACCGTCGCCAATGGCTACTCGGCCATGTTCCCCAATAAAACGAGTTTCGGTCTCGATTTCGAATATAAGCGGATCGTGCCGGGGAAACTCGACATCAAGCAAGTCCGCCCGCTGCCCGCCGCTCCCGCAGCCAAGCCCATCACGGCGTGGCTGCTGCCCGAGACAGTGACCCTGGTGGTGGAAGAAGGCGAGTATTCCGACGTTTTTGCCATCCATCGCTTGAAGTGTGAACTCCAATTGGCCACGGATGCCCGACGTCTCAACGCCGCGGGATTGTCCACGTCCTTCTATACGAACGCGCGTTTCGCCACCCGGATCGGAACAAATTCCTACCTGCTTACCAACGGACTTACGGCTTGGCCGGACCGTACCTATAAGGTCAACGGTGCAGAGACCACCGACGGCTGGTCGTTGGGAAATGGAACCGAACGCCGGGTTTTCAAAATGCAGTCGTCGTCGATCGTTTCCACGACGCCACCCCAGGCGCCATGGGTCACCCAACGGGATTTTCCGAGGTACCTGAGTGTGGACTATGCCTCTCCACAACCGAGCCTCGGTTTTGACGGGCCCACCACGACCCAGTCCGATTTCGTTCGGTTGGTGGTCGCGACGGCGATCGGCCCGGATTCGTTGCCGCAAACCCGTTCTGTCACAAATCATTTGGGAATGGCCATGGCCGCCCATTTCTACTGGCCGCCACCGCCGAAGGGAATCACCGCAGGCTACACTGCGTGGAATATCGGCTTCGTCGATACCACCCTGCGCGGGCTCACGACCTCGCCGCTCGTACTCCATGCCCGCGCGGCCCAAACCTATCACCCGTTCCATCACAACTTCTCCGAAATGTTCCTGTTCGAACCACGGCTTGATCCCGGAGTTACGCCAGAGCAACTGGCCGAGTTGGATGCGCACCAGATTGTCCAAATTGTGTTTGGCCTGGGGTTTGACGGCGTGAAGTCCTGGGCGGTGGACGCGGCGGGTAAGATTCGGGAACTGTAGGCGCTCGGGCAACCCTCCTGACGCCAAGTTGATCCAATGGATAGCGAGTGAACTGACCATTCGACATCTGTCAGGTAGGGTCACGGAGACCGAATCGCTCTTGCTTCAGTTCTTCACCCGGGAAAGGGCAATCGGCTTGACTGGGCAAATGAATCCCGCATCCTCCGCGTTGAGGAGCGAAGAAACAATTGTAATCTAAAGTTTCCACACGTGCGTGCTTTGGCGGAAATGCGCCGTCGGTGAAACCTGCTGATGATCGTCGTCGGCTTCTCCGGCGCCACAGCGTAGGCAAGTTGGATCTGCATGACGATCGTAACGAGATTTCTTTGGGTGCTTCTGGCGGTGGCGCAATTTGCCACCCATGTAAGCATAGCGTCTGGATACAGGTTCCATAAGGTGGAAACCGGTCCGGCCGTTGCCGGTTATATGGCGGTCGCAGTCGGGCCGGATGACAGTGTTTACGTGGCAAACCAGGGAATCGTATATAACCTTGGTCCTGGCGCGTCGCATCCGCCCACTCCCATCAACGGGGGTGCGCCCGTGCCGGGTTTGGCCGGGATGGCAATTGACCGTGCGGGGAACGTCTTCGTATCGCGGAATGTTCCGGGGCAAATTGTCAAGATAAGCCCGGAGGGTGCCGTTGAAACCGTCGCCGGTCTGGCGGGCGTGTCCGGCTATCTGGACGGGCCCGCAGCAGTGGCGGCTTTTTCTTCGGTTGCCGGGATGGTCATTGACGCCAGCGATAATATCTACGTCTGTGACCGATGGGGGCACACCATTCGCAAAATAGATCTTTTTGGACAGGTTTCCACCGTCGCGGGCAAGCCAAGGTGGGGAGACTATGGGGACGGGAACCAGGAATTGGCGCGACTTTCGTATCCGGAACAAGTGGCAGTTGGCGCAATGTCCAGCTTGTTTGTGGTCGATGGAGATCCCCGGCGGCTTCGTCGCGTGGGGTCGGATGGCCGTGTGGCTTCACTTCAGAAGCCATTAGACAACTGGTTCAACTTCGATAGAACTCTCGAGCCGACAGGCCAGCCGGAAGAGATAATTGCGCTGGACCCCCAAGGCAGGGCTCTTTTGGTCAAAAGGACCTGGTTTCGGATACTTACTGGCCTCGATTCGTTGGTGGCCGAAGTGCCGATAGCCGGCGAGCCGTATTTCACAGATAGCTCCGTTCCGCGGCAAATTGCCACTGACAATGCCGGCGTCATTTATGGTGTTTCGAATCCAGAAGGAATCCTTTGGAAAGGGGTGTATGAAGGAAATCCAGAGTTTGTCCCGGGTCCCAGAGAAACGGAAGTGGCCATGGGGCAGGAGGTTGTCTGGGAGGCGTTCCTCGTGAGCCCCGGAAGGGTCCGTTATCAGTGGCAATTCAACGGTGTGGACATTGTCGGCGAAACCAACCGAGCCCTTCGTCTTAGAGCCTCCAGTCTGTCCCAGGCAGGAGAGTATTCCGTTACTGGGTGGGATAGCAGGGGAGCGCCGCAAACCGCACCGTCCACCAAACTCAAGATAGTGGCCACAGGGCCCTCTTTTTGGGGCCGTCCTTATGTTCGGACAGAAAACCCAACAGCAGACGCAGAACTGGAAGTAAGGGTCTCTGGTGCGCCACCGTTGGGGTTCCAGTGGGAAAAAAATGGGGTGGCAATTGCTGGCGCGACCAACGCCCATTTCAAACTGGCGGAAATGGATCTGTCCAGTGGATCGAGGTATTCCCTCCGAGCGTACAATCCTTATGGCGAGGCCACCAGTGCGGAATGGGTCGCGTCTGATCAAGCTCCGTTGATCGTTAGAGCCCCCAACGATGGCGAGGCTACCCTCGGCTACTCCTACGCTTTGGAGGTGGTAGCGGCCAGCAACTCGAAACTGCGATTTCAGTGGAGGAAAGACGGAAAAGACATAGCGGGCGCCGACCAGCCAAGATACGCGATAGACCAGGTCAAAAACGAGGATGCCGGTTCATATACAGTTTTAGTTTCTGATGACACAGGTTCGGTCGAAACAGAACCTGCGACTCGTATCAAGTGCCGGATGCCCGCAGAGTCAACCCTGCTTAAGCAAGCCTACATACAGGCGGTTGCATACCATCCCCATGGCGGAATCGCTTGGCTGGATCGCATCACTTTGTCCCTTGACCGAAAAGATTCCCACGGAAACGACACCCGGGTGGCAAATCTCGGCGAGTATTTCCCATTTTCATTGGCAACGGGCTTGGCGGTGGGGAGTGATGGAAACTATTACCTCACGGGAGATTCTCTTAATGCCGTGTTCAAAGTGACCCCCGAAGGCCGGGTGTCAGTGCTGGCGGGGACCGTGAGGGCGGTCGGGTTTCGGGACGGCCCGGCATCTTTGGCGCTGTTCACAGGCCCGCGGTCTCTCGCGGTGGACAAGGCCGGCAACGTTTTCGTGGCAGATATGGCTTCAAGCACGATACGGCGTATTTCTCCGCACGGAGAGGTGTCTACATGGGCAGGCGTTCCTTATGAGAAAGGGGATGCGGACGGATCGCGGACGCAGGCTCGGCTCTCGTTCCCAAGTTCAATAGCCGTGGACCCCACGGGAGCAGTCCTCGTTGCTGACGGACCAAGGGTCAGACGGATTGATTCCGATCAAAGTATTTCGACCCTGATAAAGGGCGTGGCTGGCGCTTGTTGCGTGGGAGGCGACTATGATTCCGCAAACCTTGGCGACACTTTATACCTGTCGTCGGATCAGGAGAGCCGGACCTACGTCGCATCCTCATTGGGGCATATCTTCCAATTTCAAGCCGGCACAGGAGTGTTCTCGGTGGCCGGTATTCGCCCGAATCAACCCAAACAGACGGGGCTGGATGTTCCGTGGCGTTCGCTCGGTGGCATTGCGTGCGACATCGATGGCAATGTCTATGTTGCCGAGCCCAAGGCTTATAACATATGGGTCTCCCACCCCTCGAGGGGGGTGGCGATCCTTGATTCGGCAACCAACCGCTATGCCGCTTCCGGATATCCAACGGTGCTGACGGTCAATGCCCTCGCGGCGCCGTCCGCGTCATTTCAATGGCGATTGAATGACGTTGATATTCCTGGGGCGACCAATTCGGTATTAAGGCTTGACCGGGTGTCCCTGGCGGACAACGGAAACTATACTGTCGTAGTGGGCAATTCCGCCGGAATCGTGACCAGCAGTCCGCCAGCCAAAGTAATTGTCTTTGAAGTTCCAACATCCGGCCCGCTGATTCTGCGGCAGCCGACTAATCAACCCTTATCCACAGGGGGGGATGCCCGTTTTCAGGTCGAGGCAGCTGGCACTCCTCCTTTGAGGTTTCAATGGCGCATGGGGGGCGCGGAAATCGAAGGTGCAACCAATAGCGATTTGGTATTGGTTGCTCCGGGCGAATCTCAAACAGGGGAGTACTCGGTGGTCGTCTCCAATGCGTTCGGTGCCGTGGAAAGCAGACCAGCCTCTCTCCAAAACGACCGGCTTTGGTTCGCAACCTTTCCGAAGGGTGGTGAAGATGCTCCTGGCTATGCCTTTGGTCTCGCTGGAAGAGCGGTGGGAATCGGGCCGATCAGATACCAATGGACGTTGAACGGCACAAATATCGCGAATGCCACGAATTCAACTTTCGTCGCATCTGGCATTGCCACTAATCAGCTAGGTCTTTATGGGCTTATGGCGATGGATGGGAACGGCCATGTTGCGTCCGCTCCCCCGGTTGGCTTGCAAAGGATGAGGGGATATCGCTTTTCACAATTTGGCTTCCGGATGACCAATAATTTGGCCAAGCCCGCAACCTTTGGAATGCCTTACGCTGTCGCCTGCGGTTTGGAAGGTGATTTGTATGTCCTTGATTATCTGAGCGGAGTTCTTAGCCATATTGCGGTCGACGGATCGGTCCAGCCTGTCCCGTTGACCAAGCCCACCAACAGTGGGCTGGCTCAATCGTACGGAATGACCGTGGCGCAAAATGGCGATATCTGGGTAAGCCTGAGCTCATTTCGCGTTATCCGCCGCGTAACACCTGATGGATTCTGGACAAATGTCGCAGGCAAGATTGGTGCGGGTGGCGGGGCCGATGGCAACGGGGCAGACGCGAGATTTCTGAATCCCCAAGGTTTGGCGTTTGACCGGGCCGGTAATTTGTATGTAGCGGATAGCGATGCCAATACGATTCGCCGCATTGATCCGTTGGGCAATGTCATTACGCTGGCCGGCCGCTATAACGTCACGGGAAGTTCCGACGGGCAGGGGGCGGAAGCGACGTTCAATCATCCGGTAGGCCTGGCGTTTGACAGTTTTGGAAACCTTGTTATTGCGGATTGCTTCAACAATCTGATTCGAAAAATGTCCCCTGACGGACGTGTGACCACTCTGGCGGGGCGTGTGAACGGACGGCTCCCGGACGGGAATGGAGAAGTGGCCGGGTTCCTTTGGCCGGCTTACGTGGCAGTAGACAAATTCGACGTGGTTTATGTGGGAGATTCGGGGAACGGAACCATGCGGCGCATTGGCCGGGACGGCATCGTTTCCTCGCTGGCGGGGAGCGGCGGCAACCCACCTGCTTCGGGAGGGGTGGGCAAAACCGTGGATTTTGGGAATTTATATGGTGTTGCGGTCGATAATGATGGCAATTTATATGGATTGGGGGCCGCGTCGGGATTGATACTAAGATGCCGTTTGGGTGCGATAGAAGTGGCGTACCGTACACCTCCAGAGACGGTGTTCTCGGGCGGGGAGCTGGACTTGATGGTGGGGCTTACCAATTCCGATGCTGCGAGTTATCAGTGGTTCAAGGACGGACAAAAGGTCGATGGGGGAACCAATGCAGTCTACCGGATGTCGAATATTGGGGCCGACGACCAAGGAGTCTACCGTGTCTCCATTGTCAATGAACACTGGAAGACAACGAATAGCATCAGCATTCCTGTCGGCGTGGCGGAGCTTGCCCCGGTAATTTTAGAGCAACCGGCAAATACAGCTGCTGGACCTTCCGGTGCCGCTGTATTTAGAGTAAAGGCCTCCGGCTCCCGGCCTTTGAACTATCAATGGTACCTGGACGGAAAAGCTTTGCCGGGAGAAATCGGGGATTCGCTGAAGGTAGTTCGGCCGGGCCCATCGGATTACGGTGAATACTCCGTGACCGTTACCAATGCCTTTGGGTCGGTAAGAAGCGCTGGCTGCCATCTATCAGCCGACGAGTTGTGGTTCAAGGAGTTGCCGGCAGACGTGGAGGCGGATCCACCCTATTCGTTTGCGATGCATGCGGAGGCCCAGGGGACTTCACCAATCGCCTATCAATGGCTCAAGAATGGTTCACCGATTGGCAATGCGACGAACAGCACGCTGGAGTTTATTGGTGGCCGTACTTACGGGAGGGGGGAATTCAGCGTTGTCGCGAGCAATGCAATCGCCGTCATTACTTCCAGCCCCCCTGCACACGTGACTCAAGCACTGACTTATCGGTTCACAACTTTGGCAGGCAGACCCGAAAAACCGGGCTGGCAGGACGGAGCAAGCAACTACGCCCGATTTAACCAGCCAAGGAATCTGGTTCTTGGTTCCAATCATATTCTCTATGTCACTGATTTGATGAACCATGCGATACGTGCCATAGACCGCGAAGGAAAGGTAACCACGCTCGCAGGGTCTGGTGTCGCGGGGCAAGACAATGGATTTGGCACGAACGCCTCCTTCACCTCGATTGATTCCATGGCAATCGATCGAGCCAATAATCTATATGTATCCGAATCGGATGGGGGCATACGGAGAATAACTCCTGAGGGGGAGGTTTCCACCTTTGTTCGCGCCTCCAGGGAAGCCGGAGAGGTCATGGGATTGAGGGGGGATGCGGCGCTGATCCGGCCTACAGGCTTGGCGATCGATGCGCAGGATTCGCTGTTTGTCTGCAGCGGGAGTGTGCAGGGGTATCGGCGGATTGTTCGTGTGAGTCGTGAATTGGTGGTGCCACTACCTTTCTTGACCGATCTGAAAAGGATGGTGATCGGCAATGATGGACTTATCCATGGAATAGATGCCAACGATTGGCTTGTCTCTTTTTCACTGGACGGTGGAACACGGAGCTATTTGCGTGGTTCCGTTGGAGTCGTGGGTGGTATCGCATCGGGAAACCACGGTGAAGTCTATTTCTCGGACGTCTCGAGCTCCAGCATTGGCAGGGCAAGTTCGGACGGTAGTATCCGGGTTTTGGCCGGGGCAACCGCCGGATTTCAGGATGGAGACGGTTTTTTTGCCAGATTTCATTATCCCTATGGAATTGCGATTGATGCGGATGATACGATATATGTTGCGGACACCTTCAATAATGCGATCCGGATTGGAAGACCCAGGCAGATGCCGACGTTGGATATAGTCACTTCCTCGGAAGGCGATGCATTTTTGGAATGGCCGCTTACAGGATTGGCAGTGAGCCTGGAGACCGTTTCCAGCCTCGGCGTGGCGGCGTTGTGGAAGCCGGCGACCAACGACGTTGTGTTTGAGGCAGGTAGATTCAAGGCGCGGATTGGTCTGGAGAACTCTAGCTCCTATTTTCGACTGAAATTAAATTGAGCCGATGAAGGGGCTTGGCCAGAGTTCAGGCACCCTCGCGGCCGGCGGTTGTTCGTGCACTGCCGGTATGGCGGGCTATGATTCGTTTGAGCCTTCGTTGGGTGGGCTGGTCACCGCGCCTCGGCTGGGGTAATTCGCTGCGCCCTCCAAGCGCCAGTACTCCCTGAATGTCGCAATTGCCTTGATCGCAGCTCGCTTTTGAAAATAATAAAAAAGCGCAGCCGTAAAAACGGCTGCGCTGCATGGATCCTGGATTGGAATCAGTCTGAACTACTGCTTAGTAGTCCATCCCGCCACCCTCGGGGTGAGGGTGGGAGGAGGCTTTTTCCTTCTTCTCGGGAATCTCGGTGATGAGAGCCTCGGTGGTCAGCATCAAGCCGGCGATGGAGGCGGCGTTCTGCAGCGCGGAACGGGTCACCTTCTTGGGATCGACGACACCCGCCTTCACGAGGTCTTCGTAGTTTCCGGTCGCGACGTTGTAGCCGTCGTTGCCCTTGCGGCGCTTGACTTCCTGGACGATCAGGCTGCCTTCGACACCGGCGTTGCTCGCGAGTTCGCGGAGCGGGGCTTCGATCGCCTTGCGGACGATGTCGACACCGATCTGCTCGTCACGGTCTTCCAGCTTGAGGGCTTCGATCGCGGGCAGCGTGCGGATGAGGGCCACGCCGCCACCGGCGACGATGCCTTCTTCCACGGCGGCACGGGTAGCGTGCAGCGCGTCTTCCACGCGGGCCTTCTTTTCCTTCATCTCCGTCTCGGTAGCGGCACCGACATGGATGACAGCCACGCCACCGGCGAGCTTCGCCAGGCGTTCCTGGAGCTTCTCGCGGTCGTAGTCGCTGGTCGTCTCTTCGATCTGGCGGCGGATCTGGTTGACCCGGCCCTGGATCTCGGAGTTCTTACCATTGCCTTCGACGATGGTGGTGTTTTCCTTCTCGACGATGATGCTCTTGGCGCGGCCGAGGTCTTCGAGGCCGATGCTGTCGAGCTTGATGCCGAGATCGTCGCTGATGAAACGGCCACCGGTGAGGATGGCGATGTCTTCCAACATGGCTTTGCGGCGGTCACCGAAGCCGGGCGCCTTGACGGCGACGACATTGATGGTGCCACGGAGCTTGTTGACCACGAGGGTGGCCAGGGCTTCGCCTTCGACTTCTTCGGCAATGATCAAGAGGGGCTTGCTGACCTTGGCCACCTTCTCGAGCACCGGGAGGAGATCCTTGAGGTTCGAGATTTTCTTCTCGTAGATCAGGATGTAGCCGTCTTCGAGCTTGGCTTCCATCGTCTCCGTGTTGGTGACGAAGTACGGGGAGAGATAGCCCTTGTCGAACTGCATACCTTCGACGACGTCGAGGGTGGTTTCGATCGACTTGGCTTCTTCCACCGTGATCGTGCCGTCCTTGCCGACCTTGTCCATCGCGTCAGCGATGATCTCGCCGATGTTGGTGTCCCAGTTGGCGGAAACGGTGGCGACCTGCTTGATCTCTTCCTTGTCCTTGACCTTCTTGGCGATCTTGGCGAGCTGGTCGACGGCGGCGTCGACGGCCTTCTGGATGCCGCGTTGGAGCGACACCGGATTGGCGCCGCTGGTCACGTACTTCAAGCCCTCGCGATAGATCGCTTCGGCGAGCACCGTGGCGGTCGTGGTGCCATCACCAGCGATGTCGCTGGTCTTGCTGGCGACTTCACGGACCATCTGGGCGCCCATGTTCTCGTAGGGATCGGCCAGTTCGATTTCCTTGGCCACCGAGACGCCGTCCTTGGTGACGGTCGGGGAACCAAATTTCTTGTCGATGACCACGTTGCGGCCCTTGGGGCCGAGGGTGGCCTTCACGGCCTTCGCGAGCAGTTCCACGCCCTTCAGGAGGCGTTGGCGCGCGCTTTCGTCAAATACCAATTGTTTTGCTGCCATAGTATATTCTTAGAGTTGCGGTTGCGGTTGTGTTTTGGACGGCCGTGGCCTTAGACCACGATGGCCAGGATGTCGTCGCTGTTCAGGAGCTTGAACTCCTTGCCATCGAGCTTGATCTCAGTACCACCGTACTTGGAGATCAGCACGCGGTCGCCGACCTTCACCTCGAACGCGATGGCTTTGCCATCTTCGTCCTTCTTGCCCGTTCCGAGCGCGCGAACGAGACCTTCGGTGGGCTTTTCCTTCGCGGCATCCGGAATGATGATGCCGCCCTTTTTGACTTCCTTTTCCTCGACGGGTTCGACGAGCACGCGGTCGCCGAGGGGTTTCACATTAAGTGCCATATTTTGCTGTCAGTGCGCGGTTCTCTCTACTTTTGATTGGATTCCCGCGAGCACTCGCGCGCGGGAAAATACTTGGGACCGCGCACTCTTCTTTCTTAGAACGCACGGCCCCAAACCTTTGAAATTTTACTTCTTCTTTTCGTCGACGACTTCGGCATCGATGACGGAGCCATCGTCGCCCTTGCCACCGGCGGCTTTCGGTCCACCCTGGTTCGGGGCGGCGCCTTCCGGCGCGGGACCCCCGGCTTGCGGGCCACCCTGCTTATAGAGTTCGGCCGAGGCGGCTTGGAACGCTTCGTTCAGCTTCTCGACGGCGGTCTTCACCGCGTCGACGTCGCTGCCCTTGAGCGCGTCCTTGGCGACCTTGGCGGCGTCCTCAATCTTGGATTTCTCAGCCCCGAGCTTGTCGCCGCTGTCCTTGACCAGTTTCTCGGCGCGATAGACGAGGTTGTCGCATTCATTGCGCAACTCCACTTCTTCGCGGCGCTTGCGGTCTTCCTCGCCGTGTTCGTCCGCATCCTTGCGCATGCGTTCGACTTCAGCTTTCGAGAGGCCGCTGGAGGCGGTGATCACAATCTTCTGCTCGCGACCGGTGCCTAGATCCTTGGCGCTGACGTTCAGGATACCATTCGCGTCAATGTCCAGGGTGACTTCGATCTGCGGAGTTCCGCGGGCGGCAGGAGGAATGTCCGAGAGCTGGAATTTACCCAGCGACTTGTTGTCGCGGGCGAATTGGCGTTCGCCTTGGAGGACGTGGACTTCGACACCCGGTTGATTGTCCGCTGCGGTCGAGAAGATCTGCGACTTCCGGGAAGGAATCGTCGTATTGCGCTCGATGAGCTTGGTGAAGACGTTGCCGAGCGTTTCGATCCCCAGCGAGAGCGGGGTGACGTCGAGCAATAGCACGTCCTTGACTTCGCCCTTCAGGACGCCGCCCTGGATCGCCGCGCCGATGGCCACGACTTCGTCAGGATTTACACCTTGATGCGGGGCCTTGCTGACCAGCGTGCGAGCCGTCTCAACGACGCGAGGCATACGGGTCATACCACCGACGAGCACGAGCTCATCAATCTGCTCAGCCGTCAGGCCGGCGTCCTTCAAGCAAGCGCGGGTGGGAGTAATCGTGCGTTCGAACAAGTCGTCGCAGAGCTGCTCCATCTTGGTCCGGCTAAGCGCCTTCTGGATGTGCTTGGGCCCGGTGGCGTCCGCGGTGATGAAGGGCAGGTTGATCTCGTATTGCTGCGCAGAACTGAGGGCGATTTTCGCCTTTTCCGCTTCTTCCTTGATGCGTTGGAGTGCATCCGGCTGCTTGCGGAGATCCATGCCCGAGTCGCGCTGGAATTCGTTGAGGACCCAGTCCATCAAGCGATTGTCCCAGTCGTCGCCGCCGAGGTGGGTATCACCGTTCGTGGCCTTGACTTCGAAAACACCGTCGCCGATTTCCAGCACGCTAATGTCGAACGTGCCGCCGCCGAGATCGTACACGGCGATCTTCTCGTCCTTTTTCTTGTCGAGACCGTAGGCGAGCGAGGCGGCCGTGGGTTCGTTAATAATACGCAGCACTTCAAGACCGGCGATTTTGCCGGCGTCCTTGGTGGCCTGGCGTTGCGAGTCGTTGAAATAGGCGGGAACCGTGATGACGGCCTGCGTAATGGTTTCACCGAGGCGCACTTCGGCGTCGGCCTTGAGTTTCGCGAGGATCATCGCAGAAACTTCCGGCGGGCTGAATTGCTTCGGCTTGCCTTCCACTTCGACTTCGACCCAGGCGTCGCCATTGGAAGCGCGAACCACCTTATAGGGGACGCGCTTGAGTTCCTCTTGCACTTCATCGAACTTGCGGCCCATGAAGCGCTTGACGGAGTAAATTGTGTTGCGGGGATTCGTGACGCCCTGACGCTTGGCGGCCTCGCCCACCAAACGCTCGCCGTTCTTCGCGAAAGCCACGATCGACGGAGTCGTTCGTTTGCCTTCGGAATTCTCAAGCACTAAGGGTTCCCCGCTGTCCATAATGGCCATGCAGGAATTCGTCGTACCCAAGTCTATGCCCAAAACCTTTGCCATAAAATCCTGTACCCTCTTCTGCAACCGATGTGCCGGAAGGCGGCTGGAACGCCGAAATTAAAAAAGCGCTGCTTTTTCGAAGGATTTCGCGGGGCGCAGAGTACGTGTTTCGGCTGGACGACAATTGAACTCTTGCGCGAGTGGGTCATGTTGTCCCAATTGGTATCGTGGGATGTCTCACCTTGTCGCAGGTGGCCGATAGCCGTCGAAGGCTAATCCAGTCCGTTTTTGGTTACGCGGAACCCCATCCCGTTGGCGCGGTATTTTCCCGGTTCGCTGGCTTGCGATTGATGATTCGCTGGGTAGGCTCGTCCTACATTCTCTACATGCGTGCCAGCCGATTCAGCCGATACATCCGGGTCACGAGCGCCCTCTTTCTTGCCGCCACCACCCTCGGCGTGACCATGGCCCAATCGGGAAAATCGACTGCGCTGGAGGGACTTATCCAAAAGCTGCACACGACCAGCGATCTGCAATTCCGGCTGGATATTCTCCGGGGCGTACGTGAGGCCTTGGCAGGGCAAAGAAAAGTGGTCGCGCCATCAAGCTGGGCCGGTGTGGAGGGCGAGCTACTTCATTCGTCCGAGCACGAGATTGTCCATTTGGCGCAGGCGTTGGGCTTGTCCTTTGGTAGTACCGCCGCATTGGAGTCATTGAGAAGTGCGGTTTCGAGTCCGACCGCCCAAGCCGACGATCGGAAATTCGCATTCGACGTACTGTTGCAGGCGCGCGACGCCGGACTGCCTCCGTTGCTGCCTACGTTGTTGCGGGACCCCGTCCTGCGTGCCCAAGCCATTCGGGCGGCAGCCGTCTTTAACGATCCCCAGACTCCGGAGATGTTGCTGGGTGTTTATGCTTCCCTCACCGGCGGTGAACGCCGCGACGTCTTGAATACTCTCGTTTCGCGGGCAAAATTCGCCAAACCCCTGATGGACGCGGCGGTGGCGGGCACGGTCCCGAAGGCCGATTTCACCGCCGATCTGGTCCGGCAATTGTTGGGCCTGCGCGATGACACGATTCGCCAGCAATTGGTTCAGGTCTGGGGGGTAATGCAGGAGCAGAGTCCTGACATGCAAAAGGAGATCGAACGCTATCGGGGGCTCTACTGGGCGGGAGGATCGACTCCGGGCGATGCGCCGCGCGGCCGGGTGGTTTTTAACAAGGTCTGCGCGCAGTGCCATCATCTCTTCGATTTTGGCGGCCAGGTGGGGCCGGATATCACTGGCGCCAACCGCGGCGACCTGGATTACCTGCTCCAGAATATACTTTTCCCCAATGCGGTGATCCCGAATGAGTATCGCGCCACCCGTGCCGAGACCAAGGATGGCCGGGTGATTGTGGGGATCCAGAAGGGCCAGACGGGCGACACCGTCAAGCTCCAGACCGCCAACGAACTGGTGGAACTCCCGAAGTCCGAGATCGAACACATCGAAACCACTGAGCTTTCGATGATGCCGGAGGGATTGCTGGCCAATCTCAAGGATCAGGAGATGCGGGACCTGCTCTATTATTTGAGCCGGGTGGGCCAGGTGCCGTTGCCGGCGGGTAATTAGATTGTTTATAGCCCTGACCGCTGGGCCGCCAGGAGCAGGGCGCCCACCGGCACCGAATCTTCCCGCAATCCAGCAAGGGCCACTTTGGGGCCAGGTTGGAAGGAATCCATCACATAGCGGGGCAGGGCAGTGGCGACGGCTTCGCGCAAGACTTCCCCCATCAGTGAGACACCGCCTCCGATCACGATGACTTGCGGGTGCAGTAGTTGGACGACGTGCGACAAGGCAAACCCAAGATTATCCGCCAGTTCCGATAAGATCGCCTGGGCCAGGGGATCGTGATCCGCGACAGCCCGGGCCAAGTGATAGGTTTCACCACCCACGGTGCTGCCCACGAGTTCCGCAAGGCGTCCGGCACCCTGAATGGCAACGGCTTTGCGAATCCGTTTATCGATGGCCCAGCCGGAGCATTTTTCTTCAACGGTGATGCCTGATTTGTCGAGCCGCAGATGTCCAATCTCGGTTTCGCCAGGGATCGCACCATGATATAATTTGCCCCCAGCGACCAATCCACCACCCACTCCGCTGCCCAGGTTGATCCAAAACACGGGGTCGAAACCGCGGCCGGCTCCCTTGAGGGCTTCACCCAAGGCAGCCACATTGGCGTCGTTGTCGACGTAGACTGGTATTCCGCTGACCTTCGCCGCCCACGCGCCCAATTCAAACTCATGCCAACCAGGGATCTGGTGCGAACAGCAGATTTTACCGGTCCGCCAATCCACCGGTCCGCCAAACCCGATGCCGATAGCCTGAATCCGATGGGCGGCCATCAAGGGCGGCAAGGCGGTGGCGATGCATTGCCGGATGCCTTCGGCCGCCGCCTCGCGATCCACCGTGAAGCGTCGGCGATCGACTATTTCGCCGGATGCCGTTCCTGCCACGATCTGGAGTTTGGTTCCCCCGATTTCGATGCCGATGAACATGACCGGGGAGCATGTCCAGATGACGGTGCTGTTGTGAAGGCTGGAGAACGGGCAGCGAACGCAAAAGTTGGGAAGATTCAGGACGGCGGGAGCTGATCCGTCTTGCGGCAGGATAGGGCCCAAAACATTAAGGCCGACCCCGCCAGCGTCAGGGGTAACACGAACAGCCATCGGGCGTCAAAATGTAGGTGCCAATTCTCGCTATCCAAGGAAATTGGGAGGTGAGCCCAGACGCCAAACCCACCCACTAGCAAGGGGACTAACGCTAGGAACAAGCGGCGGTATTTTTTCGTGTGCGGATTCCGCAACGTGGACCGTAATGAGAGGACTGCCATAAGTGACAGGCCGCTCCAGAGGATGACGAAAACGCCTATGATCAGAATCGGAACTAGATATTCCGAGGGGTCGTCAATGATGTCTTTGAAAAACTGGTGCATAAATCAACCCGTGCTCGGGGCGTGTTTTCAAAAGGCATTGGCGCATCCAGTCCAAGCCCTTTTTAAACCACGCCCTATGCACACCATGCTGGGATGATCGTGGGTGGCAAGGCGATTCTCGAACCTGCACTTATTTTGAAGCGGGTGTTTCGGTGGGGCGGTAGGCGTCTATGGGATCGGTCAAGAGGATACGGGTGCCACGTCTGGCGAGCCAGCGGGAGGGAAGGAGATTGCGAACGGGTGCAGGGAAGTAGTCGGTATAGCTGCTTTCGCGGAAGTTAAACTGGGCGCGCCAGGGCAGGTTGGTTTTTACCCACAGGGATACGGGGCGGGATTCTCCGGGGTAAAGTGGCCCATTGGAGTCGGAGAGGGTGGGCCAGACGTGCAAGGCGGACCATTTGCCCTGGTCGTGGACGACGACGAATTGGTACCTCGATAGCAAGCCGACGCCGTCCACGCGGACTTGCCGGGGACCCGTATTGCTTAATATGAGCAGTGCGGCCAGTGCGGGTGTACCATCGTCGTTGGTTTGGTCGCGGCGCAACTCGTAATGGTCAAACTTCACGTTCAGGGCGGCTGGTCCGGGGCGGTACCCCAGCAGTAAGCCCGCAGTGACGAGCACAATGACGATCAGCACCAAACCTCCCCCTAAGGCCCAACGGAGTGTCCTGCGGGAACCGTGGGATTCCAGTGGTGAGGTGGGGATGGAGTTCGACGGCATGGCCGGACGGCTTAACGACTTCCGTGAGCTGTTGGGTAATTCTTTTCGGCGGCAAAAGCAAGGGCTGGCCCGGTGGCACTGACGTTCCCCTTGAGCGTGTCAGTTCTGAGTTACGATTCGACGGGGTCTTCCCATTGGCACCTGAGCTGCTAAAGTTCGGGGACAAGCCTTGGCACCGCAAATCGTTTCAACGTCCCCCCCGATGAACCGTATCTTACTACCCGTCGTTTTTCTGGGCGTCCTTATCGCTAGAACATTGGCCCAGACGGCGTTTGTCGATTTCGAAACACCCGGGCAATACGCGACTAACTTCAACGCTTGGAACGATGTAGGCGGGACGGATGGGGGGAATTATTCGTTCCAGGCCAGCACCAACGCCGGAGTGGGTGGTGGCGGAGGTGTCGCAGTTTTTCAAGACAGCGATACCACGGCGGTCTACCGTGGAGGGAGCTGGAATCTTTCCACCAACGGGTCGGTGGTTGTCCTGTCGGTTTTTCTCAAGGCGAATGGACAAAGCAGTGGCAACAAAGTGCAACTGGGGATGTTGAACACCTCCACTGGCGGGCTGAACAACAACGCCGGAGCGGCTTTTGAGAGTTTTCGTTTCATTCCCACCACCTCGACGACGTGGTCGTTGCGGGAGCAGCTTCGATCGGGGGAAACGTTGACGGAGAACGTGTTGGGCGATGTCAATCCGGTCGCCGGGCATTGGTACAAGTTTGCCGTGAGCCTTACGAACGTGTCGGGGGCGTCGGGGAACTGCAACGCCAGTTGCGCCCTGTATGACTACGGTGCGGATGCTTGGGGGCCGGAGACCAATATCGTTGGCTTTTCCACGGTGCGAAGTAATGCCGGTCTGAGCCTGACCACGGGCACGACAGCCTGGCCGGCGTTGCGGGCTTTCCAAAGCGGTGGGATCGACGCGTGGGACAATTTCACGGTGTATACCCCGGCCAGCAAGCCGATCATTGTGCGCCCGTTGACCAACGTGGTGGCGGCCCATGGCCAGGCCGGGCATTTTGCCATCCTGGCTGACGGTCCGGGCCCGATTACCTATCAGTGGTACACGAATGGGGTGGCCGTGCCGGGAGCAAACACGGCGGCGTACACCAGTCCGCCGCTCGATGGCAGCTATACGAGCGTCAGCGTCATCGCCTCCAACGCCAATGGTTCGACCACCGGTACTTCCGCTATCAACACCGTCACGGTCAGCTTGCCCACGCTGGCCACGCTGGACGCCACAGGTATCAAGACCACCGCCGCGTCATTGAATGGCATCGTTACCTCGACGGGTGGAGAAGTGCCGGACGTGAGCTTTTATTACGGAACGTCCGACGGGGGAACAGACACCAATGCCTGGGCTACCAGCTTGGCAGTAGGACCCCAAAGTGGTTCGTTTTCCTCGCCCGCCACCGGCTTATTGAGTGGTACGCAGTATTTCTTTACGGCTCGCGCCAGAAATAGCGCGGGCAGCCAGTGGGCTACCCCGTCTAGGAGATTCACGACGGAGGCAGTGACCCTGGCGGAGGTGACAAATCGCCCAGTGTCCGCAGTCCAGGCAACCACAGCCGTTTTCAATGGTGAGGTTTTGTCTACCGGAGGTGACGCCTTCGCGGTGTCCGTTCATTACGGCACCAACGACGGCGGAACGAATCTGGACGCTTGGACGGGTCACATAGATCTGGGACAGCAAGCTGGCGTGTTCTCGCAAGGCTTGTCGGGACTTTTGCCCAAGACGACTTATTTTGCCACCGCGCGGGTCGTAAATGCGGCAGGGGCAAGATGGGCCGCGCCCTCGGTTTCCTTCACCACCTTGGAAACCAATACCATTCCGCCGCTGGTCGCAGTGTTGACCTATCACAACGGCAATGCGCGGCATGGCGTCAACGCCCAGGAGACCCAGTTGACGCTTTCCAGTGTCGGTGGAGGAGGATTCGGCAAGGTGTTTTCCCATGCGGTGGATGGTTATGTTTATGCGCAGCCCTTGATCATGACCAACGTGACGATTCCCGGTAAGGGCATTCACAATGTGGTGTATGTGGTGACGGAGCATAACAGCGTCTATGCGTTCGATGCGGATTCGGCCGCTGGCGCCAACAGCGCCCCCTTGTGGCAAATCAGCTTCCTGAATCCGGCTGCGGGCGTGACTTCGGTGCCAGGTGGCGACGTGGGCACTTCCGATATCGTCCCCGAGGTGGGCATCACGGCGACGCCGGTGATCGATGCGGTGACGGCGACGCTCTATATCGAAGCCAAGACCAAGGAGACGACGGGACCGAGCGTTCGTTATGTGCATCGGTTGCACGCCCTCGATCTGGCGACGGGCGCCGAACGAACCAGTGGGTCCGTGGCCAATAGCCCGGTGATCGTCGACATCAAGAATTATCCCGGCACGGGAACTCCCGGCTTCGCCGACAACGACGGGGCGGGGCATGTCATCTTCAATACGCAGCGCCAGCACAGCCGTCCCGCGCTGACGCTGCTCAATGGCGTTATCTATATCGGGTACGCTTCGCACGGGGACAATCAGCCCTATCACGGCTGGCTGTTCGCGTACGATGCCCACACCCTGGCCCAGCTCAGCGTGTACAATTCCACTCCGAATGGGGGGTTGGGCGGATTCTGGCAGGGTGGCGGTGGCGCCACGGTGGACGATGCCGGGAATCTTTATCTGGAAACGGGCAACGGCTCGTTCAATGCGACGGGTTCCACGTTTGACCAGGCAAAGAACAGCTTTGCCATGAGCGTGATGAAATTCTCCACGACCAATGGAGTGTTAAAACTGCAGGACTTCTTTTCACCGCACGATGAAGCTTCCCTGAGCGACGCCGATATCGACCTGGGATCGGGGGCCTCGATTGTGCTGCCGGATTCGGTGGGATCGACCGCGCATCCGCACTTGTTGGCGGCTTCGGGCAAGGGAAGCCGCATTTACCTGCTGGACCGGGACAACCTGGGCCATTTCAACCGCACGAGCGACAGCCAGATCGTGCAGACGGTGGGGAATGCCTTCAGCGGTGGGCAGAACGGCAGTTATATGACGCCGGTGTTCTTCAACAACACGCTTTATTATATCGGGATGAACGACCGACTCAAGGCGTTCAGGATCTCCAACGGTCTTATCTCAGGAACACCGGTGCAAAGCCCGACGGTGTTCGGCGACAAAGGCAGCAGCTCGCCGAGCCTATCCGCCAATGGGACGAACGATGCGATCATCTGGGCCATCGAATCCGATGCCTACGCGAGCAGCGGGCCGGCGATCCTGCACGCCTACAATGCCGGCAATGTGGCCCAGGAACTGTACAACAGTAGCGAGAACCCGGCGCGTGACAATCCGGGTGGCGCCGTGAAGTTCACCGTGCCGACCGTCGCCAACGGAAAGGTCTACGTGGGAACCCAATACCAGCTTTCGGTCTACGGGGCGGGAACTTTCCTGGCCACGCCGGCTATTGTACCCAAAGGTGGAATTTTCACCAATTCGGTCACGGTCACCATCACCGATGCCACCCCGGGCGTTTCGCTTTACTACACCCTGGACGGCACGACGCCCGGCACCAACTCCATTCCCTATACCGGACCGTTCGTCCTGAATGACACGGCGGGTGTCCAGGCCATCGCGGTCAAGCCGGGTGCGGTCAATAGCGGGATTGCGTCCGCCAGTTTTATCAACAGTGCGTCCGTGGGCTCGGGTTCGGGCCTGCTGGGTTCTTATTACACCGCGCATCAGCCTTTTGATCCTTTCAGTGGGGACGCCACCCTGATCCGCGTCGACACGACCGTGGACTTCGATTGGGGCAGCGGGTCGCCCGACCCGTCGATTGGGGCGGATAATTTCACCGTGCGCTGGACCGGAGCGGTGGAACCGCAGTTCAGTGAAACCTATACCTTCTACACCACCACGGATGACGGAGTGCGCTTGTGGGTGGACGGGCAGTTGATTGTGGACCATTGGGTGGACCAGGGGCCGACCACCTGGACGGAGACCATCCCGCTGGTGGCGAGGCAGCGTTATAACATCGTGATGGAGTATTACGAAAATGGCGGGGGGGCGGTCGCGCAATTGCAGTGGAGCAGCCCTTCGCAGGGCCAGGCCGTTATTCCACAGAGCCAGCTCTACCCTGTTCCGAACCCGGCGCCCGTGGCGGTGCTCACGGCCCCGGCGACCAACGCTTTCTTTACGGCGTCCGCCAGCGTGACGGTCGCGGCCAATGCCGCCGCCCAATTCAACAGTGTCCGACAGGTTGATTTCTACGCCAATACCACCCTGATTGGGACGGCCACGGACCTACCTTACACGATCACCGCGACCGGATTATCGCAGGGAAAATACGCCTTGCGGGCGGTGGCGATTGATGGCTCGGGCCTGAAGGGGACGTCAGCTCCCGTAAGCATCACCGTCACGGCTGGGAGCGGTGCGGCCTACGGGCTGGCCACGCGGGCTCCCATCGCCCCGTATGGAAACATGCCGGTGAGCCCCGCAAGTGGGGTGCCCGCCAAACTTTCGCAGACCGGTTTCTTTGCTGACGTCCCCAATCTGCTGCCCGTTAACGGAATGGTACCCTACGGCGTCATCGCGCCCCTTTGGTCGGACGGAGCGCTCAAGACGCGGTGGATGGCTGTCCCGAACACGGGGGCACCTTATACCCCGGATGAGCAGATCGCGTTCTCGCCCACCGGTGAATGGTCCTTCCCGAGTGGGACGGTATTCGTGAAGCATTTTGACCTGGTGACTGACTATAGCAATCCGGTGGCACCCAGGCGCCGGTTGGAGACCCGGTTGCTGGTTCGCGATCCCAATGGCGCGGTGTACGGCGTGACCTATAAGTGGCGGCCTGACAATTCGGAAGCTGACCTGCTCACCAACAGCCTCAGTGAATCGATCATTATAACCAATTCGGATTCTTCCACGCGGACGCAGGCCTGGTATTACCCCAGCCCGGCCGACTGCCTGGTCTGCCACACGAAGCCCGCGAATTATGTGCTGGGGGTGAAGACCCGGCAGCTTGATTCGGAATACCTATACTCCCTCACCGGCACTGCGGACAATCAATTGAGGACTTTGAATCACCTGGGTCTGATTTATCCTGCGATCGACGAGGCGAACATCGTTAGCTATAGTCATCTGGAAGCCCTGACCAACGCCGGCGCTTCGCTGGAGGATAGGGCGCGGTCCTATCTCGATGCCAATTGCGCGCAGTGCCATCGACCGGGTGCGACCGGGCCGAGTTTTGATGCCCGGTGGGACACGCCCCTGGCACAGCAAAACCTTATCGATGCCTTGCCTGACAAAGGAAGTTTGGGCGTCGACAATGGCCGCTTGGTGAAGCCGAAGGACATCTGGCGTTCGTTGCTGTATGTCCGGGCGCACAGCCTGGACCCGGCGGTCAAGATGCCGACCCTGGCGCGCAACGTGGTGGACACCAACTCGCTTGCGGTCGTTGCCGATTGGATTGAAAGCCTGCCGGGGACGCTGGCTGTACTGCCCCCGGAGGTCACGCCACCGGGAGGAACATTCCTGGGATCGGTCTCGATCACCGTGACGCCGACCGATGAGAAGCAGGCTGTCTATTATACCCTGGACGGATCACTGCCCACGGTCGATTCCCCGCAGTATAATGGGCCGATCCTGCTTTCGACCAATGCCACGCTGCGGGTCAAGGCCTTTGCCACCGGGAGCATCGACAGCGCGTCGGCACCTTATAGCTTCACGATCATCCCCGCCGTGCAGATTGCCTCGGCGAAGTTTGCCGACGATGGAGCCTTCCAGCTCCAGGTGATAGGTGAGGTGGGCAAGACTTATCGACTGGAGGGATCGATCAACCTGGCGGATTGGTTGGGGGTGAGCACGAATACGCCCGCTGCCAGTCCGTTCCTCTTGTCCGACCCCGGAACTTCCGGTGTCCCGTACCGCTTCTATCGTGCGGTCCAGCAATGATGCGCCACTCGTCCATGGATACCGATTCAAAGTGCCCATCCACATTCGATTGCCGTGGTCGGCATTCCCGCTTTTGGGGTGTTTTGTCGGTGGCTGGCGCACTCGCCTTGTCGGCAGCGGCGGCCGACGGCGTGACCAACCGGACCGAGCCCACTACCCAGAGCGCAACGAAGTTGGTGAGCGTCGGTACGCAGGCGCAACAGGCTGAACGGCTGCGGGCCGAGTGTGTGGAAGGACGTCGTTACGTTGCGGGACGGGTGCTGGAGGTGACACCGCAGGGCTTGGTGGTCGATAGCGGGTACAGCGCGTTGCTGAGTCCACCGCTGAATCAGTCCTGGGTGGTGAAAGGCAATGTCACGGTCACCCGGGATCCGAACGCGGTCGAGGAAAAGCACCCTGATGCCGTGTGCATTGGTCCGGTTTTCCTGGGCGATTTTCCGAAACGTCCGGCGGTGAAGGCCTTTGATTACGTGGTAATCCATGCCTATCCGGCAGGGGAGCAGACCTACCAACCGGTGCCGGGTGTGGAGAAAACCCTGCGACGATATTGCGCGAGTTTGGAACGAGCGGTAGATTCCAAAATGAAGAGTCGTTGATCGTTGGCCTGCTCTTCGCCGGATCCATCGGGCTAATCCAGGGAATTGCCTGGCGGCCTGCACAACGTGATACTCCGCCCGCCTTGAGACGAGGAAATCCAGAGCTTCGTTATCCTCCAGTCACGTATTTCACTGCAATACGGTTCTTGGTCATGCACCGGTCCCGGTGCACTTTGCAGACGTATCCAGGCAAAACCATTTTGGAATCGCGCTCCAGCTTCAATCTGCGACGATTGCTTTGGGTTTGGATGACAGTGTCCCATTGCGTTCTGTGGCGGGTTAAACTCTGTTTATGTCTCGTGGTTGGCGGCTTCCTGGGCGGGACCTGCCGGGGTGGGGAGGAGCGTCCCTTCGGCATCACGGAGCGAGCTTTGGCCCAGGCCTATCTTGGAATGCCGGACCGTGACACAGGCGAGTTCCCCCCGAAGCTCTCGCAGACCGGTGCCTTTGCCGATACCGCCAAGCTGATTCCCGTCGCCGGACTCCTTCCCTACGACCTGAACGTTTCGTTCTTCTCCGATGGCGCGACGAAGGCGCGGTGGATGAGCGTTCCAACGGGTGGTTCCGGCCAGGAAACGAAGATCGGATTTTCGCCCGCTGGCGAATGGCGTTTCCCCAATGGCACCGTGTTCGTCAAACACTTTGATCTGGCCACAAACGAACTCCGGCCGGAGTTGCGGCGGCGCCTGGAGACCCGGTTGCTGGTGCGTGACGCCGGGGGGGCAGTCTACGGCGTCACCTATAAGTGGCGCCCGGACAACAGCGACGCGGACCTGCTCGCCACCAACCTGGTGGAGGCCATAACTATTCGGACGGCATCCGGAGTCCGTACTCAATTCTGGAACTATCCCAGCCGCCAGGATTGCCGCACGTGCCATACCGACCTCGCGGGCGGAGTGCTGGGGCCCAAAACCAGGCAAATCAATCGTGATTTCCAGTATCCGGGCGGCGTCACCGACAACCAGTTGCGCACCTGGAACCATCTAGACCTGTTCGATGCCCATCTCGGCGCGGAGACCATGACTAACTATGTGCGCCTGGCGGCGGCCCACGACACCACCCGCTCCGTCGAGGACCGCGCCCGGTCTTATCTGGACGCGAATTGCGCGCATTGTCATCGGCCAGGCGGGACGGTGGGATACTTCGATGCGCGCTATGACACGCCGTTGGCGCGGCAGAATCTGGTCGAGGGTCCGGTGTTGATCGACCAGGGTATCGACAAGGCCCGGATCATTTCCCCGAACGACCTATGGCGATCCATCGCCTACTTTCGGGTAAACACGCTGGAACCCATGAAAATGCCGCCACTGGCGCACGAACAATTGGACGAAGCCGGTCGGGGATTGTTAAAAGAGTGGATCCAGAGTTTGCCCGGACCGCGCGTGCTGTCACCGCCTGGTATTACCGCCAAATCCGATTCGGGCGGCGGGTCCACTGAGGTGGTGCTGAGCCAGGACGAGCCGGGGGCGGCAATTCATTATACCACGGATGGAAGCGCGCCGGGGGCCAATGACCCCGTCTATCGCGAGCCTCTTCACATAACAGGCGCGGCCATTGTACGGGCGCGGGCTTATAAAGCCGGATTCACCAGGAGCATTCCCGTCCAGCAGATGGTGGGAACGGAGAAATAGGTGGCCCGGTCGGCCCGTTGACGGCCCGGTCGTGAGGCTTCTGTCATTCGCGTGGTATGAGACAGGTTCCGGCCAGCCGGTCGTGCAAGCCGCGTTCCGGCAATAGAGCAGCCCCCAGTACCACGCCGAGAACGGGAATCAAACCCAGGCCGATCAGGCCGGCCTTTTGCCACGTCAGCGTTTCCATATCCGAAACGAGCTTGGTCCCGAGGACGGCTAGCAATAGCAACGGACTCCACGCGATGACACTGCGCCAAAGGATCCGAAGCCGGGAGGCCGTGCCGCCATTCTTTTTTACAATCGCGAGCCCCATCGTCCGGAGGACGGGGCCACCTCCGAAAAACAGTGCTGCGAACACGCTGGGAAGCGTACTTCCCAGCACCACGGTCCAGGCAACTGAATAGATGGCGAGCTTGGGATCCAGTTCGTGGCGTGGATTAAACCACTCGAAAGGCCCGTTGTCCTTGAGGAACGGCTCCACCACTTCGGAGGCCTGTTGGAGTTCGGACTCGGTGGGGGCAGGTCTCTTGGCTATCAATTGTTCGGCGGCGTGCCGCTGGCTTCGAAGGAGGGTGGCGCCGGCCAAACTGGTCCACGTCGCCGGATTGGTGATCATCGGACGGAAGTGTCCGGCAACATAGACTTCAAAGGCTTCATGATCCTTGAGGTCCTTTTCCTGTCCACCCGCGGAGGCATGGGAGTGGATGGGATTCTTGAGACGATTAAGACATAATAACAATCGAACGCCCTCGGGTTGTCCCTGCCACATCGTGGTCACCAGGGTGACGAACGCTATCAAGAAAGCGGTTATCACCGCAGGGATGGTCAACGATCCCAGAATTGCGGCGAGCCTCCGCCGCGGGGAGGCGAACGCCAGCTTGGGCAAGAGCGACTTGAGACGCGCGGCAAACTGTGTGGCGCTGAGCCCGGCTTCAAGTTCCTTCAGGACCTCCCGGGCGTGCGGCGGCAAGGGTGCTGAGATGGGGGCTGGACGGGTCGTTTTGGCGATTATGGCAGGACCCTCCAGCGCGATGACGGCGACGCGCTGGAGAAAAAGTTCTGGATTGGGGGCCATCTGCTCGCTGCTGGGAAACCTGGTCGAGCTCTTCAGTGGGGCGGGGAAATCCAATATTTTGGCAACCCCCCGGGAGGTGATCCAAACGTGATCGAGGCTCAACTTGGCGGGTAGCGTCCGATCCTGGGCGGCCGCTGTCAATTCCTCTGCGAGGTCCAGCAGCCAATAACGGACCCGATTCCACGGTTGACGACGTTGGGCCAATTCCAGCAATGGTTCGCCCAACCCGGCTTCATAAGCATCCCAGCACTCCTCCGAGGACCTCCGTCCATTAATCCAACGGAGCCGCCCAACCCGGGCTAAATTGCGCAGTGAGGGCAACACTGGGGGCGTGCCGGTAGCTAGTTTGCGAATCCAGATGTGGCGTTGCAGCCGCGGGTCAAAACCGAGCAACAACTCGGCGGCCCCGGCTTGGTGCAGTGTTTTCAAGACTTGGTAAGGTCCCAAATGTTGAGCCACCTCCCCGGAGACGGGATGGCTGGCGGGAAGTGTCAATTTCGGGCGGCTTTGATGGTTGGATCGGCGGAGTACGCGGGTACCCGTCCAGAGATCGTGAACTGCAGCAAAGCCGTTTTTCCTCCGCGCCGTGCAAAAAAGCAGCGCGAGTATTAATATCGCGGGATCGAATCCTCCCAGGCCCCGGGCACGGGTAGAAAATACCAGGGACAATAGGAGGGGCAACCTGGGAAGCGCGTCGAAGAGGCTCGCCCGTAATAAAGCCCGCAGCCCGCCGGGTGATCCCCGCCTGGGTCCGGTCACTCCCAGGCCGCAAATCCGTTTGCCGATCGACGCTCCCCATAGACCTTCCAAAACAGTATAGTAAAGCAGGCTGATAACCAGGCCAAGGACGGTGACGGGCAGCCTGTTGCCGGGATAGGAATCGGGGTGTATCAATGCGTCCCAATGCCCGGGCGAAAGCAGGATCACCGCTATGGAAGCCGCGGTGAGCAATAGCCAATCGACGCACCCTGCCAAGAATCGCAGGCGTAGCGGGGCTGGAGTGGACGTCGTGGAACTAAAAGGCAAAAGGGCGGTGCGAAGTGCGGCGTAGTTTCGGAAGCGCTTGGAGGGTTGCTTCTCGAGGCAGCGTAGAATCGTGCCACAGAGTTCGGACGGCAGTTCGGGACGAATTCTGGCGGGCGATTCTGGCGGACGTTCAAGTACCGCCGCCAGTGTTCGCACCAAGTCCAGGCCGTCGAATGGGGTGCGTCCGGTGACCAGGTAGTAGAGGGTGACACCCACCGCATAGATATCTCCCCGAAGGGTATAGGCTTCGCCCCGGATTTGCTCCGGCGGCGAGTAGGCTGGGGTTCCCAGGTAGGAGCCGGTAATGGTCAGCTTCGCGTCGTCCAGGGCTTCGCTGGGTACGGACAAACCGAAGTCGCCCACCTTGACGGTGCCGTCGGTTTCCATGAAGCAATTGGACGGTTTGATATCCCGGTGAAGGACACCAAGGGCTGCAGCGGCTTCCAGGCCCTCTATCACCTGCAGAATGGTGCTCACCGCCTCGGCCACGTCCATCGGCCCCTTTTGCTTAACCCGCTCCTGCAGGGTGCCGCCCTCGGCGAGCTCCATGGCAATCACGGATTGGCCATTGATTTCCTCGGTGCCGAACACATACACGGTGTTGGGGTGGTTAATCGAGGCGGCGAGAAGGCCTTCCCGCTGGAAGCGTTGCTTGGCCACTGGCGAATGGAAGCCATGACTGAGCACCTTTAACGCGACGCGACGTCCGCCTTCCAGTTCCTCAGCTTCAAAAACGGTGCCCATACCACCTTGGCCCAATTGGCGGATGATACGGTAACCACCCATTATTGGGCTGTTTTCCGGGGCCCCATCTTCGGGCATGAAGGGCTCCACGTGGATGGTTTTCATGGCGAGAATCCCGTACGCATTCTGATGGGATTGCCGGATGTTTCAAGTTCGCTCGCGCCAAGCGGCAGTGCGTGACGAAGGTCGTTTTCCAGCGCCTCGCCAGTCTTCTATTGCAGGGAGGCAGCCAGGCGCGATCCCAGGTCTCCACGCCTGTGTTCCACGGCTTTGGCAAGGGCGGCGCGGAGCTCCGCTCGCACGACCGGCTTGCTGATGGCCTCGTCCATGCCAGCGCGCAGGCACGCTTCCGTCTCTTCTTTCATCACGCTGGCGGTCACGGCGACGATATAGGGCTGGCGGGAGGCGGGTAGTTCCCTGCGGATGCGGCGGGTGGTTTCCAGACCGTCCATGCGCGGCATCTGTACGTCCATCAGGATCACGTCGTAGTGCCGGTGGGCCAGCATTTCCATCACTTCAATACCGTCGGCGGCGACATCGGGCCGGTACCCAAACTTCTTGAGGAAAGCAATCATGAGGCGCTGGTTCACGGCGACATCGTCGGCGATTAAGACGCTCAATTTTTCGGTAGAAAAGGTGGGTTCTGAAGTGCTTGGTTCCTGGGAATCCTGCGGCAGGAAGGGAGCCTGTGCCGCGACGACTCCCAACCTGAGTTCGACCGAAAAGGTGGTGCCAACTCCTGCGGTACTGTGGACTTGGATGGTACCTCCCATGGCTTCCGCCAAGCGCTTGGAGATGGCCAGGCCAAGGCCGGTGCCGCCGTACATTCGGGTGGTGGAGGCGTCTACTTGGGTAAACGGGCGGAACAAACGATCCATTTTCTCTGCCGGGATGCCGATGCCAGTATCGCGCACGTCGATCCGAAGCTTCGCCATGTTGAGATCGAGACTCACGAGGGCGGTTTCCACCGTCACGCCACCGTGTTGGGTGAACTTGATCGCATTGCTCAGCAGATTCAGGAGAATCTGCCGGATTCGCCCGCAATCGCCGATCACTTTGTAAGGCAGGCCTGCGGCGAAACGGGATTCCAAGTGGAGATTCTTCTCCGCCGCCTTGGGCTGGAGCAGCTTGACGCAGGCCTCCACGCAGGGTTGGAGCTCGAAAGCTATTTGCTCCAATTCCAAACGATCGGCCTCGATTTTCGAAAAATCTAGAATGTCGTTGATGAGCGTCAGGAGCGTTTCACCGCTTTGCCGGATCGTCTCAATATGCTCGCGCTGTTCTTTATCCAGGGGCGTATCCAGCATGAGGCTGGTGAATCCCAGAACGCCGTTTAGGGGGGTGCGGATTTCATGGCTCATCGCAGCCAGGAACTGGCTCTTGGCCCGATTGGCCGATTCGGCCTTGATGGTCAGGGTCTGCGCTTCCCTGATCGCTTCCTTCAGGTGCAGGTTGCTTTCGGCGAGGCTGGCTTCCGCCCGTTTCCGCGCGGTGATGTCAACTGCCAGGCCCAGAAATCCATAGATCTCGCCGGTGGTATCGCGCAAGGCCGTGATAGTCAATAATACCGGGAAACGCGTGCCGTCCTTTCTGATATAGGTCCACTCGTGGGTGTTCGGCAGTCCAAGGCGGGCCTTGGCTACAAAGACTTCGAAACCCGGTTCAAGTGTGACGCCTAGTTCCTCTCCGAGTTCACGAGCGCGGGCTACGACCTCCTCACCGACATGGAATATCGCGGGCGTGTGTTTTCCCACCATTTCCTCCGCCGTATAGCCCAGCAGGCGTTCGGCGGCCGGGTTAAAGAGGGTGATCAGGCCGGTTGGGGTTCCGGCGATGATGGCATTGCCGGCATTCTCGAGGATGGCTGACTGGAGGGTGGACACCCGACGCAACTCAGCTTCGCTGGCGTGGCGACGGCGAAGTTCCTGCTGCATGATCCACACGGCGTACGCTACGAGTACCAAGACGACCGCCCCGCCGGATAATTGGAGGACTTGCGCGCTCTGGGCGCGCAACGCGCCAGTGACGCCCAGGGCTCTTTCTTCACGCGCTTGTTCCGCCAGCATCGCGGTGATCTTGGATTTGGCGGTGACAACGAGTGCCTCACCTTCGCCGGTCGCCACCAAGGCAAAAGCATTGGTGGCACCGCCCTCGTTCTTCACCTGGCGCAAGTGGTCGCACCAAGCATATAGAGTAACGATGGCGGATTTGAGGTCGGGGAGTGAGTTGGAAAAACGGCTGTTGTCGCGGGTTAGACTCCCGATCGTTTCCAGATGGGAAACGACGTTGGACCGTCCATCGCGATAGATGTCATCCAACCGGGCCATGCCTGACAGGCCGTAACCGCGCGCGCCGGCATGGGATTCGACCAGTTGGAGTTCGAGATCCATCAACTGGCGGGACACACGCTCCAATCTAAGGCGTTGCTCCGTGGCCACCTGGAAGCCCGAGATGCTTTGCAGTCCCACCGATCCGAGAATAGCCAGCAGCGAAAGGGCGAGGGTTATCGGCAGCCAGCGTCCGGGAGCCATTTCCAGTTTGTGCGAGTAGTCCCATCCTACAGCCAGCGTACCTAAACTAAGGAGGATGAAACCCGCCGCCGTGTGGGCCGCCATGGCGGTCAGATGGGTCAGTGCGTAGGCGGCATCGACATTGATGAGATAGGCCAGTAGAGTGAGGCCGGAAACGGAAGCGACGAGTGATCCGAGGAAACCACCCAATATGAGGACGATTTTCCGGGTCTTGGCGAAAACGATGGCCAGCAGGCTGGCTGCTCCCAAGACGAAACAGGCGCCAGTATAGGGCGACATCCGACCGATGTGGGAAGTCGCCGTGGCGGTGAACGGGCGTATGAACAGCTGGTCGATCCCAAAATTGGTGCCGAGCACGTATTGCAAGCAGGTCAGCGCCGCGAAGGCAGCCACCCCGCTGGCCAATAGGACCACCGGTCGACCTCGTTGGAAACCGGCACAGACCAGGGAAAGTCCAAGTGCGGTAAAACACAACGCACTGTTGAACTGCATGGGGGCGAATTGAGGTCGGATCTGCACCATCGCGACGTTGTGCAAAAACCACCCAATCAAGACGGTGAACCCCAGCAATGCCACCGCGCTCCCGGCGATTACCGCGAGATAGTGGCAAACCTTGCCGGTAGTTGGTTTGGATCCAATCGACATCAACGTTCTTCGCAGGCAGGTTGACCGCAGGGGCTTCCGTCCAAAGGACTTGGGATTCTCGGGGGATCGGCCAGTCCAAGTAATGTTGCGAACCTGTCAGGAACCGCAAATGAATCATCGGCTGTGTGTGGAAAAGCTTGACTGATTTAAGGCGTGGAATTTCCCCACCCCTTGCACAACCTCGGATAATGGTGCCAATCGACACTGATTGGCAACGCGGTTAAGGGATTCGAAATCAGCCACTTAGACCGCATACCCGCCGGTAAAGTGCTTCGTATTGCGGCACAATAGCGTCAGCGGAAAAATGCTGGTACGCATGGTGTCGGGCGGAGGCGCCCAAACGCCGACGGTACGCCGGGTCCTGGATCAGCCGACTGGCGGCCTTGGCCAACGCTGCTGCGTCGCCTGGCGCAGCCAGAACGCCGGTCTCGCCGTCCGTCACTACCTCCGGAATCCCACCTACGCGCGTGGCCACGCTCGGATGTCCGAAGAACATGGCCTCCAAAATACTCAGGCAGAAACTCTCGGAATCCGAGGTGACCAACCCCAGGTCGGCAGCGGGAAGGTACTGCTCCATGTCATTGACCTTTTCCCGCACGATGATCCGGTCCTCCAGACCCAAGCGCCGGACTTCTTCATGGAAAGGAGCAAAACTGGATCCCGCCAGGATGAGGAGCTTGAACGACTCGCGCGGCTGGATTCGTGCGGCAGCGGCCAGTAAGACGTCGATGCGTTTTACTGCGCGCAGGTTGGAGGAATGCAGCACGAGCACTTCGTCGCCGACGCCCAAGGCCGCCCGCATTTCCTCGCGGGAAATGGTCGAGGGCCGGGGTTCGTAGAAATTTTAAATGACGTCAATCGGCCGGGTGACGGAGAGCAGTCTTTGGGTTTCGTGTTTGAGGAATTGTGAAACGGTGGTGATGGCGTCCGATTCGCCCAGGGCGTGCTGGATGGCGGGACCATATCCAGGATCGCGGCCCAGCAACGTGGTATCGGTACCATGGAGGGTGGTGATGATCCTGGGACGGCGGTCGGGTGGCAGCATGGACCGCGCAAGGATGGCGGCCGTGGCGTGGGGCACGGCATAGTGCACATGGAGGACATCCAGCCGGTGCTCACGGCTCACTTCCGCCATCTTGACCGAAAGGGGGAGGGTATAGTCAGGATACTTGAAGAGCTCGTAGTCGTTGATGACCACCGGATGAAAGTATAACCGGGGCGCTTCCGCTGGCATCCTGAACGGGCGCTCGTAGCTGA
>DATJII010000031.1:0-18942 GCA_035493435.1 Candidatus Limnocylindria bacterium
TATGGGCTCGTCGGGAGCCTCGCCCTCCCGGGCTTTGGCGGACGCGTCACGCAGTTTTGGCAACATGGAGGGGCCGGGCGTTGCCGGGCCTATGTGGCACGATGCTCTTGCGGGAAACGAGCGCGAAACTTGGAATGTTTCGCGCTTCGTTCCACGTCGTTATTCCGTGACCAGCACCACCCGGAAGCCGAGGATGAAATCGGTGATGTTTGGATGGACGCCCTCGGTTTGCCGGGATGCGGATCGGCAATCGGACTCGCCGGCATCCCAGGCTCCGCCACGGATTACCCGGACTCCTTGAACATTTGAGGCCGGGCCCTGCGGGTCGGTAACCGCTCCGCCGGGATAAGGTCCGTACCAATCGAGGGTCCACTCCCACACGTTGCCTTCCATATCATACAAGCCCCAGGGATTCGGCGCTTTCTGGCCGACTGGGTGCGTGCCAAAGCCGCTGTTGAACCAGTACCAGGCATGGTTGGTCAGGCTGGAGTAATCGGGGTCATCGCCATAACTAAATCGGGTCGTGGTACCGGCCCGGGCGGCGCATTCCCACTCGGCCTCGGTCGGCAGGCGATAGTGGCTACCCGGGGCAAGGTTGCCAGCGGCCAGTTCGTGAAGTGTTAGCTGCGCGCAATAGTTGGTTGCGTCCAGCCAACTGACACTCTCCACGGGGCGATCTAGATCGCCCGGAAACCCGCTCGGATTATTGCCAAGGACGGCCAGATATTCCCGCTGGGTGACCTCATATTTTCCAATCCAGAATCCGTGGCTGAGGGTCACCGTTGTCAGCGGGCCTTCGTCCGCCTGGCGGTGCAATTCATTGGCCGGAGCGCCCATGGTGAAGGTGTTGGGCGGGATGTACACCATGTTGGCCGGTGGGACTTGAAGTTGTGCCCGGTAGAATTTCTGCGGTGCGGGGTCAGCGTCAGCACCTACGAAATTGACTGCGCCGAGGAGATTGGTCGTGACCCGCACGGTGCTCCAATCGATGAGATTCGTGGAACTCAGGACGGTATAGATTCCCGGGGGCCCGGTTAGAGCGAATTTGAACACCCCGATTAAATAGAGTGGCTGGATTAGCTGGGTCGTCAGCGGATACGTGTAGACGTCTGAACCGTGAGTCCGGAGCGTCACCACCTCCTGGGCCAGCTTCGTGGCGGCCAGGGACTCCGACAGCGCAAACGTATGGAGAGGATTGCCGTCGAGGAGAAGCGACGTCAACTGTGTCACATCCGGCGGCAGGATCAAGGTGGTAAGCTGATTGGTCTCAAGCTGGAGAAAGCTCAGACTGGTCAAACCCGGAGGCAACGCAAGGTTGGTGAGTCGATTTTCGTTGAGGCGAACGAACGCCAAGTTGGTCAGGCCTGGCGGGAGGGTGAAGTTGGCCAGTTGATTCCCGCTGCCGATGAGAACATTCAAGTTTGGCAGGCTGGCCGGTAATTCGAGGCGACTGAGCTGGTTGCCATCGAGATCGAGCCAGTTCAAGTTAGGCAGCCTGGGAGGCAACGTGAGGTTGGTAAGGTGATTCTGGTAGACGCTTAGCACGCCCAGATTCGTCATGTCAGCGGGCACCGTGAGACTGGGGAGTTGGTTGAAGCCGAGGTGAAGTTCGGCCAGCTTGGTCAAGCCCGCAGGCAGGCTTAGCTGTGGCAGGCCGCTGAATTCGACGCGAAGCTTGGTCAGATTCGTCATCCCACTGGGCAACGAAAGATTGGTGAGCGAGTTTTCGCTGAGTTCAAGGATGCCCAGCTTTGACAGCCCGTCCGGGAACGAGAAGTCGGTGAGGTTATTGTCGTCTAGGAGCAGCGAGGTGAGATTGCGAGCGGCACCCAGCCCTTGCAGGGAACTGATATTCTGGGAGATGGCGGTAAGATTGGTGAGGCCAAGCAGATCCTGTTGTGTCAAAGGCCCGTCCGGTTTTTGCAGTGTGGCACGGATGACGGCATTGAGCCTGGGATCGGGTATGGACACTTCCTGCGCCACGGTTGAGGACACGAAGCTGGCGAGCGCCAACACGATTAGTAAGATCGGGCGAATCGGGCAATTGAGGGATTTCATTAAGGGTAACATCCAGTCCCCGGCGCAGTCGGTCGCAGCCGTGGGACACGTACGAGTCGCGCCACCCCAGATTGTTCCCGGCAATGACTGGCACTAAAGACCCACCCGGAATTACGGCAGAGCCCCCAGGAAAACCGTCCCTACGCCTTGCTCTGCTTCAGCCCATGCATGACTATCACTTCCTACATCAGGCAAATCGCAAGACTATCTGCCTAAGGGCTTTTCATTTGGAAGGTGCCAGGCTGGATAAGGAACTGGTAGCGCGCTTTTTAGACGACAACTTTTCTGGCGCACGAAATTTGCTCCCAGGTGCAAAGGAGTATCTTATGCCATTGATTACCTGCCCGGATTGTGGAAGAGCGGTTTCGGACCAAGCGGCGGTTTGCCCGCAATGCAACCGGCCGATAGCCGCAGTTGCCACCCCCACCGCGATCGTACAGCCCGTTGTGGAAGTTTCCCGCCGCCGCGAAATTCGTCCCATCGGCCTTGCGCTGGGGCTTATACTATTGGGAGCAGGGGTCTGGATGATCGTGACGATGGGCGATTTCCCTCCCCGGGGCGAAAAGATCTGGGCGGGTCTATTTTGCGTGTCGGGAATCATCCAATTGGCGACGGGAAGTTATAGGTGGGTGTGAGTCAGTCACGCACTTGGGTGCCTGTTCGCGCCGCCCTCTTTCTTCCGGCCATTTGGATGGTGTGCGCCGGGCTGTTCCTGATCGTCGAAAAACCCTTTATGCGACGAAACTGGCCGGGACGCCTGGGGTAACGAATCCCCGGTTTCCCGAGGTGGAAGGTCCAGGCAACGAACTTCGCGAAGCCGGTGAGGTGCCACTGCGGCTATAGGTACGGTTCGATAAGCTCTTTTTCCTGGCTTTTCAGCGTTTCACTGGCGATCTGGCGGGCGTAACGGCGGGCGGCCTCACGTTGTTGGTTGGCGCCCAGGATGGCAGCGTAAATGGCTTTCTCGCGGGGAGAAAGGGAAGCATTGGTGGCGTTGAGCTGCTCCAAGCGAGTCAGGGCGGCGCTGGGATTATTGAGGCGCAGTTCCGCCAGTGCGGCGGCGACCCGCCAGCGCGGTTCGTTCGGCTCCAGGGCGATCTGTTTTTCCAGCGCCACCAGGGCCGGTGCTACGTCCACGTTGACCAAGGCGTTTCGTTCGCCGCTCTCGGCGGCCAGGCGGGTGTCGTTGGGGATCTGGGAAGAGAGCCGCTGCAGGGCTCGCTGTTCCGTGGCGAGTTCGTCCCGGTTGGCACAGAGCCGGAGGATTTGCGAGGTAGCCACCACGCTGCGTTCCCGGACGTTGGAAAGCTGTTCCCATATTCTAAGTGCCACACTGACAAATCCAAGCGATTCGGAGGTGGTGGCCGCCAGCGCCAATTTTCGTTCATCGGTTCCGGCATCCAAGCCCGCCGAAAGGAAGTACTTTTCCGCGATGGAATTTTGCTTGGCCGCGGCGGCTTGGCGGCCCCGCAGCATGTCCATAGCATAGACCGGATAGGCCTTTTCGTTTTTCTCCAGCAGCGTATTGAGCTGTGGCCAGCGCCCCAATTCCGCCAACGCATCGCTTAGGTGGAGCAACCGGAGCTTATTGGTGGCCACGACGGAAGCGTCAAACGCATCGACCACCATGGACGGGCTGTTTTTCACGGCCCACCCGGCGACCAGCGATAGATTGGTTTCCACCGTTTCCGTGCGAAGCCATTGGCCGACGGCTTCGGCAACGGCAGGGTGGTTCGCGGGATTCGAACGCCACCGGAGGTCCAGGACACGCAACCGCCTCAGGGGGTCACTGGTGGCATCGATTTCCAAAATCTGGATGAGCCGTTCCATTTCGGCAGGGGTCAAGCCGCGAAAATCGGCTAGCGCCCCGATAGCCGCTTCGCGTTCAGGCCCGGGCTGCTCCGCAACACTCCAGAGCAGTGTCTTGCCTTCGCCAGCGGATGTCGCGTCTCCCGTGTGCAGCAGGAGTTGACCCAGGACCCGTTCACTCTTGGGATTGAAGGGCTCCACCATCAGAGCCCGGCGGGCCAGCGCGATGGCGCGATCGGGGAATCCGGCCGCCTCAAGATGCCTGATGCCCAACTGCATCACGTCGACTCGTTGCGAATAGGTGGAAACGAGATTGGCAATCACCGGGGCCGAGAGATCCGTCCGATTGGCGTTCAGTGCCGCCTCCACGAATCCCAGCAAATCCTCCACCGTCGCCATGTCGGTCGCCCGCAGTTTTTCCCAATACTCCAGTGAATTGGGAATGGAACGGCTGGCGCAATAGCGGGCCACCGCCCGCAGCACCTGCGGATCGTCCTTGGCCAGCCGGAGGATCACCGGCAACTTGGCCAGGGCCTCGTCCAGCCTGCCGGTTTCAATAAGCACCAGGGTTTCGTCCGCGATGGAATGGGCCCGGATGCGCTTGGCAACGGGGTATAGGAACTTGGCGGCCACTCCCAATATAACCAGTCCCACCAGCATGGCGGCGGCGATGGTCAGGCTGCGCGTCGCCGATCCTGTGCGCCGACGGCGCACCATGGTGACTTGCCCTTGCTTGGAGGTTTCGGTGACTTCGCTGCGGGGAGGCGTGGGATTGGAAATCGGCTTCATCTCAATAGATTATCAGAGCCACGGATCGACCAATTGTCGTTCGGCATCGCGCAATTTTTCCAGGGCGATTTGCCGGGCGAAGCGCCGCGCTGTCTCCCGCTGGCCATTGGCTCCCAATACTGCGACATAGATGGCCTGGCTGCGCGGGGAAGAATCCTTCCACTCGAAACGGGTGTCTTCGATGAGGGCCAGCGCGCTCTGGGGTTCCCCGTTTTTGAATTTGGCAAGGGCCAACCCATGGCGCCAAACCGTCATTTCGGGGCGTTTCTTGACCAGACTGGAAAGGAGCGTCAGCGCGTGGGGAAGATTGTCTCCATAGAGCGCGTCGAGGATCGCTCGTTCCCCGGCCAGGCTGTCGTCTCCCGGCATATAATCATTGAGGTGCTGGATCACCCGGCGGGCGGCGGGCAGGTCGCCGGTGGCGGCGGACAAACGCATGACTTCCCGGCTGGCCTGCACCAGCAGCACCGGATTCTCGGCCAACCGCTCCCAAGAATGGAGCGCGTCACCCGCGAAGCCAGCGGCTTCCGCCGTCTGGGCCAGGAGTATCAGTGCCCGGGGATCCGGTTGGGGGAAATTGATGCCTTCCAATAACAGGGTTCGCGCCGCTTCGCGCTGCCCTTGTGCCAAGGCCAGGCGAGCCCGCAACCAGGCGCGGCCAGTGACTTCAAAGGCGTTCGTAGGATTGGTTACCAAGGGCTCCAATAACTCCCAGCGACGGGTGTCGGCCAGCGCTTCGGCTTTGATCGTCAGGAGCGTGCGATTGGTGCCGATGCGGTCGGGAGTCAGGAAATCCGCGAGTTGCGCCGGCGTTTGTTTCAGCCCCCACCGGGCCAAGTCCGATTTTTCCGGCGTCGTGGCAGTCTCAAAGCCGGCGAACAGACGCTCGAATAAAGCCTGGGCGCGGTCGGGATGAAGGCGAAACTCCATGCTGCCAGCTAATATACGTTGGGCCAGCGTCTGCGTTTTTTCCGCCTGCAACCGTAACAAAAGTATTTCCAGTTCGGCGGGTGTCAGCGTCCCGCCCTGGAGCAGCGCCCCCATGGCATCGACGCTGGAGGCCGTTTTGCCCAGGGCTATGGACCAGAGAAGACTCTTGCCGGAGGCCCGTTCCACGGGAGTTCCATGCTTATATTCCAACCGTGCCAGCGCGATCTGGTCGCGCTCACTGTTGGGATCCAGGGACAGCACGAGCTGGGCGGCTTCGATCGCCTTGGGATAATTTTGAAATTCCGCCTGCTCGATGGCCGACAAACGCAGTACCTGGCGGTCGCGCGGATCGTTTTTGAGCAATTCCTGGAGAAACTGTTGCGCCAGGTCCAGTCGATCCATCGCCAGCGCTGCCTCGACCAGCTCGATTTTGTCCTGCTTGGTGGCGCTCAGGGTTTGCACCAGTTCGAGCCAGTACTTGAACGCTTCCGGATTGCGTGCCTTGGAGGCAAAGCGGGCGGTGGCGCGCACGACTCCAGGTTCATGGGGCGCCATCCGAATGGCGCTGCGAATCGCCTTGTGGGCGTCATCAAGATGCCCTTCGGCCAGGGCCTTTTCCGCGTCTTCCGCCAGCCACTTGGCCCGAAATCCCTTCGCGGCGGGATAGAAAAGTGAGGCGATGCCGTACAACGCGCCGGCGACCATGGTCACCACCATGACCTGTCGGCGCCACTTCTTGCCTCGAGAATGCCTTTTGCCCAGCCTGCCACGCTCCGCTTCGGTGCGATTGAACGATGAAGACCCTGGGTCGGAGCTCATGGTCAAGAAGGGTCAGGGGGCGGGGGCCGCGACGGGAGCGCGGTAGTCAAACAACCGCTCCAACCCGACCTGCACGAGTTGTGCGGGCGGTTCAGTCCCCGCTGGGTATGGGAGGAAACAGGACACGAGCTCGACGCCCATCATGTGGCGGTTACTAGGTATAAAGCCATATTTTTCAGGCAGCGAAGTCAGCTTGTTATTAAAGTCCATTTGGACTGGCGCGCCATTCCGCCATACCCCCCAGAGTTGGAGAGCCTTGACATTGCCCTTTTCGAATCGGAACAACATCAAGGAGAGCGTGCGGTCGCCAAACTTCGCTTCGACGGGGGTCACTTCACCCACTTGTTTCCAGCCGGACCCGGGCATGCAGATGTCGGGCCGATGATGCAACGCCACCTTGCTCATGGGGGAGGGCTTCCAAAACAGGTGATAGGCATCAATAAACCCGAAGGGGGCCAGGCTATTGGTATAACGCAATTGTTCCCCGGCATTAGCCCCCAAACGGCCCCAGACTTCCTCGTTAAACTCGATCTTACCGATGCCTGCCTTGGCATCCGTCTTGGCGATAAAATAAGGTTGGGTTTGGGGCTTGGCTTGCCAGAGCAGAACCCCATACCAGGCATGCACCGTCCCCAGCATCACTATTCCCACAGCCAGCGCAGGCCGGGCATCGGGCAGGGCATTCCAGCGCGGGTAACTGGTTAGCTTAGGCTTTGCCGGATCGCGTTTCGACGGCCATTCGTCACCGGCATTGGATCCCCGGGCGAGTATCTTGCCCACCACCCAGATCATGACATAAAGGCCGTACATGGCCACCAGCCCCACGTTGTCATGGACCTGATGCAGACGGGCTTCGCCGCCCTGTTCCACGTACAGGCAGAGCACCAGGGTCCGGATGAAATTATCGATCAACGCGAGAGCGATGCTGCTTACGACGAGTATCCAGCGTTTGCCCGTCGAAAGCATGAACAGTTCTGACACTGCCAAGCTCACCATCAGGCCCGATTGCAGGGAGCGCAATCCACTGCACGCTTCGACGATGCCAACGGTGCCCTTGCTAAGCGTCAACACGGCCCCGTTCAAGGTCACGGGAATCCCCATCCAGAGGAGCAATTCCGTCACCCCCCGCGCGACATTGATCATCAGATCCTGCTGGATCGGGGTGGCAATCAGGGCCGGCCAGGGAACCGCCGTAAGGAAAAAGGCCAGGGGGAAAGCGAGTAAGCGGAACAGGCGTTCTCCTCCCAACCACCAGAGCGTCGCCAGATTGAGACCCACCGCTCCCAAGTTAATGGCCCAGAGAACAATTCCGGACTGGTAGTACTCCGTTCGCAGGACTTCGATGGGGAACAGCGCCAAGGCGGGCAAGGCGAGCAGCCAGCGATTCAACCGGAAGCGTTCGGAAACGTCACGGCTGACGGCTTCCCAAAACGACTCTGGCTGGGTGCCCACGCGCCGCCACAAGAAGACCGCGACCAAGGGGGGAACGATCCAGCCGTAGGTGTAATTGGGATCGGTGTACCAAAAAGGAGCGCAAACAGCGATGGCCCAGGCCGAGACACCCGCCAGCAATAACAAGAACCAACGAGCCGAGGTGTTAAAGACCGCGTTCGTCGTGTTCCCAGTGGGTAAAGCCTCCTTGGGGCCAAATGCCATGTGTAGGCAAAGGTGACGACAAATGGGAGGTCGGTCAACCCGCGCGAAAGCCGAAGCCAGCCGGAAAATTTCGATTGAGCCGCGATTCATGCCGCGCCTGTGGGCGACGGCATTGTTACTGCTACGTGTTTAAGCCGTTGCGCAAGGGGCCGGACAGGAAGGATAAATGGTTGTTGGCGAATTCCGCGCTTGCACGCTGAGCGACAACCGATAGGCTTTTTGCGTTCACAGGTTTGATTATGCGAGTTAACCCGAAGAAGTTCGTGGCGCTGGCTGGAGTGGCGACTCTCCTCGCCGGATGCACCGCAGCCGAGCAGAAGCTCGGTCGTGGAATTACCAATATTACCGAGCCTTTCCGGCTGGGCGAAATTCAGGCATCCTACGAAGAGGGACGCGTTCTGGATGGGCCTACCGCTGGCACCGTTGGTTTTATCCACGGTGTTAACCGCACGATTGCCCGCACCGTCGTTGGCGCTGCGGAAATCGTCACTTTCCCCATCCCGAGCGATCCTTTGATCACTCCGGTGGATCCCCGCCATCCTGACAGCTACACCGGCGGACTGCCGGATAGCACGGTGCTCGGAACCGACAACGCCCTCGGCATTACCGGTGGCGAGTCCATGTCGATCCTGCCCGGCAGCCGTTTCCACGTGTTTGACTGATCGGCGGTTTCCGCCATCGTTCGCGCGCCAAGCCCTTTGTGCTCTGGCGCGCTTTTGCTTTCCATGCTGCAACGTCTATCGCCCTGCAAGGTCAATTTCCTCCTCAACATCCTGGGGAAGAGGGAGGACGGCTATCATGAGTTGGAAACCCTGTTCCATCCGGTTCCCCTTACGGATGAACTGACCTTTACCCTGGATTCGGAATCGTTGCAGATGACCTGCAGCCTTCCAGGGCTGCCCTGCGATGATACCAATTTAGTGGTCCGGGCGGCCCGCTACTTCTTCCAGGCCGTTCCTACCTTGGCGCCCAAAGTGCGCATCCATCTGGAAAAGCGGATTCCCTTGGCGGCGGGTTTGGGAGGCGGAAGCGGGAATGCCGCACATACGCTTCTCGGGTTGAATGAGTTGTTTGGTTCTCCTTTGGCGCTGCCGGAGTTGCACCGGCTTGCCGCCGGGTTGGGATCCGATGTGAACTTCTTCCTGGAGACGGGGCCCGCCTTGGCAACGGGCCGAGGTGAGAATACGGTGACCTTGGCCCCTTTCGAGGCTCTCAAAGGGTGCGCCATTTTTCTGTTTCATCCTGGATTTGGAGTCGCAACGGCTTGGGCTTTCAAGGCTTTGGGGCAATACCCAGAAGCCCTGCGCGGCGTTCCCGGACGAGCAGCCCGGCTGGCCGATACGCTGCGGAAGGGCGACCTCCAGGAGGCTGGGCGGCAGATGTACAACTCCCTTGAGACTCCCGTCCTGGTGAAATATCCGGTGCTTCAACTCTATCAGGAGTTTTTGCGAAAACATGGAGCGTTCGGCGCGCTGATGTCCGGCAGTGGCTCAACCACTTTTGCCCTTTTCAATTCCTTGGCACAGGCGCAGGCCGCAGTTGAACCATTCCGGGCTTCCTTTGGTAACGCAGGCTGGCTGCAAGTGGTGGAAATGTAGCCGCTGGCTTGCCACCTGCGTCGGCTTGCTGCTTCCTTGGGGCAGTGGGAATTTCACCCAAGCAATACGCGGAGCTAGTCGCTCGAATGAGTGGTGCTTCCGCGAAGCAACCCGGCGGCAAGGATTTGCCCCTGGATATGATTCCGTCAGCTCGGGTGGTTTTGGGTGTGGATCCCTCGCTGCGTGGTACTGGATGGGGCGTCTTGAAGGTGGACGGCAGCCAGATGACCCACGCGGGAAGTGGCACCGTGCACTGTCCGACGAAGTGGGAACGATCCCGTTGCCTGGCCTACATCGCCGATGCCATTCGTCAGACCATGTTTCAACATTCGCCAGAAGTCTGCGTCTTCGAAGGACTCTTCTTTGCCCAGAACCTTCGAACCGCGTTGATCATGGGAGAGGCTAGGGGTGCTTCGATGGCCGTAGTGGCCCAAGCGGGGATACCCATCTACGAAATCGCCCCCCGTAAGGCCAAGCAGGCGATCGTCGGCTTTGGCGGAGCACAGAAAGAAGCGGTGGCCAAGATGGTGCAGCGCCTTCTGCACTTGGACGAACCCCCAGAGGATGATGCCGCCGACGCTTTGGCCCTGGCTATCACGTTGACCCAACTCTTCAACAAACCCGCCGCCCGCGGAGCCACGCGCGTTTAGTCCACGATTTGTTGCCGCGCCCCATTGTCCCCTTGTTTTTGGGCGGGTGTTTGCTTTCCTCCAGCCATGCAAATTCAGGTCGGCATCATCACCATTTCAGATCGCGCCTCGCGTGTCCTCTACGACGACCTGGGCGGACCGGCGCTCCAAAAGACGGTTCTCGAGCGGGGATGGTCCGTTCTGGCCGAAGCCTTGGTGCCCGACGAAAAAGGCGATATCCAGCGTGCTATCCGCGAACAGATCGCCAAGGGGTGCCACCTGATTTTGACCACCGGCGGTACTGGAGTTGCCTTGCGTGATGTCACGCCCGAAGCAGTACGGGAAATCGCCATCCGCGAACTTCCGGGGTTCGGTGAAATCATGCGCGCCGAGAGCATGAAGATCACCAAGAACGCGATCCTGTCGCGTAATCTGGCTGTTGTCGTAGGGCAGAGTCTCGTCGTTTGTCTCCCCGGGAAGCCCTCTGGCGCGGTTGAATGCCTCGGCTTCGTCTCCGGCGCGATCCCCCACTGCCTGGAAGTCCTGCAAGAGGTCCCGACGAGTTGTTAATCGTAACAGAAACGCCTGGAGGGTTCGTTCAAGAGGCTGACTTCAAATGTTATTGGCGATCAGATCATGCCAATCTCAAATGTCGTCCCAGCATGGGGGCTCGAATCCGAAATGGCTTTTCTGATGGTTTTCACAACTACCCCGAATCCAGCAGGTTTCAAATTGTGCATAATAGAGTTATAGGCTCTTGAGAAGGGTCTGCGCATTTTTTGTCTTTTCGTGCTTGCGTCGATTTGGTTCAAATTCATATCTTTGTCCTTGTCTTGGAAAAGTCGTCTCACAAGGATGTTTAATCATTTAAACTCATGAAGTCTCTCCCGTTGGATTGGCGCCTTGCGCAACGATTGTTTATTTCATTTGTAATTTTATCGGGATTTGTGGCCAGAGGTGAATCGGCCGATCAGGCCGCTTTGAATGGCTCTCCGAAGACCCGCCCTCAAATTGCCGATGAACAGGTCACCATTGTTGAGCGTGGATTTCATCATCAGGTGGTCAACTATTCGCGCAAAGTGGCGGATACCAATGGTGTTTGGCGGCAAGTCTCGAGCAAATACATGCAGTTGGAAACGGGTCTCAACCGTCAAGATGCCAGCGGAAAGTGGGTTCCGGTTTCTGGAGAAATGGAAATCACCGATGGGGGAGCCCAATTTATCGGCGCCGAGCATACGTTACAATTCCGCCCCAGTCCAGAGGTCGCGGACGCCATGGTTCTAACCTTGGCGGACGGTCGCCGTATGGTTAGCCACGTCGCCGGACTCGCCTATTTCGATCGCAGCACCGGAGACTCTGTTCTGCTCAGTGAAATTAAGTCTGTAAACGGTGAGTTGCGGTCCGGCCAGGAACTGGTTTATCCCAACTGCTTCAGCGACGGCATTGAAGCTGATTTGGTGTTCCAGGTAAGCCGGTCTACCCTCTCCCAGGACGTGGTGTTGCGTACCAGTCTGCCTGCGCCCAGTGAATACGGGTTGAACGACGCCACCACCGCCATGGAACTGCTCACCGAATGGGCGGAATATTCCGAGCCCCTGTCGGCGGACAATTCCGTTGGTGCCGGAGGGGCAGGAGACTCCACGTCCTCGACCGATGTGGAACGGACGATCCTTGATTTTGGACTCTTCAAGATCGGGCAGGGAAAGGCCTTCGATCAATCCTCCGGAGAAGCTTCTGGACTGGACGTTAAAAAATATTGGAAGAAATACGACGGAAATCGCCAATTTCTCATCGAATCCCTAGACTACAGCCAAGCTCAACCGTGGCTGCAAAAGCTTCCAAAACCCCAAGTCCACGCCGGGTTAAGTCCCAAGCGGAAGGTGCGGCACGAAGCCTTGGCCCGCCCGGTTCCAGTTCGGCCCAAGTCTTTTCAGGAGGCCACTCTTTCCCGACGTGTCCGAAGTGGAATCATGGCCCTAAATGACTCGAGGAAAGGGGCTTCGGATCAAAAAGGTTTTGTCTGGGACTATGTGTCAACGCTCGGCTCGTCCATCACCGACCTGACGTGCCGCGCGGATTGGACCTACTACATTTCGGGACCGGTAACGCTTTCAGGAAACCTGACACTGGAGGGCGGCACGGTGCTTAAATACGCCCCCTCTTCGAGCAACCCCAAGTTATCGCTCTACAGCGGTTCCTCCACCGTGGTCAACTGCCAGGCGGGCATGTATCGACCGATTATTTGCACTGCGATCGATGACGATACCATTGGTGACCAAGTTCCCGGATCGAGCTTCACGCCGTCCGGCTTCTACGCCAACCCGGCCATCAGCTTCAACGCCGTGTCAGCCAACGTTGCTCCCACCTTTTCGAACTTTCAAGTGCGTTATGCCAAAATCGGGTTGGAATTGATCAACAACTCCGTCTATGGCGTGGCCCAGACCGTCCGGAACTCGCAGTTTGTGAACTGCGAAAAGGGTATCCGCGTAAGCGCTTGCACTGCCAATGTTTATAACGCCCTTTTCACCAGTGGCTATCCCTGGCTGGCGAATGCCGCGTTCGACATGCTCTACAACTCCGTCGCCAACGGACAGCACCCTCACGGTCAACAGCGGCAGCTACGTGACCAACGGGGGTAACGGCACGTTTTCGCTGAAAAACAGCATCATCTACAACGTGACCACGCCCGGGGGAACTTACCCGGCCAATGTCTCGGTCTATGCGGCGGGATCTTCGCCGTTCGCCAGTTACGGCGGAGGAGACAATTACCTGGCATCAGGTTCCACGAATCGGGATTCGGGCACGACCAGCGGTCTCGATTCAACCCTGGCGGCGGACCTGAAACTGCGGACCACCTACGCCCCCGGAGATTCTTCGCCCGGGGGCGTTCCCGGCACCTGGGACTACGTCGCCGTGGCGTTGCCAGGTCCAGTATTGCGCGACACTGGAACGCCGGATAGGGGGTACCATTATGACCCCATCGACAGTCTCTCCACAGCGCCAGCCATCCACACCGGCGATTCAGTCACCCTGCCCGCCGGGTACGTGCTGGCGGCCGTTTCCGGACGTGCGTTGAACGCGGCGGGCGGCTCCCTGACGATGACCGGCACACCCATCAGCCGGATTTATGTGGTGCAAGCCTCGTCGGTCGTGGAATCGAGCGTCAATAATCCCAATACGAGTGCCTTGTTGAAGGTTGCTGTGGGGACCACCGACCAGCCCTTTCAGGCCCGGTTTTGCACTTTTGCGCTACAGGCAGGCACTCAATTCTTTGCCTCCGAGCCAGAAACCGCCCCATTCCGCCTGGATGACTGCGAGATCTACGGTGGCGGTTTTGCGGAACACGAAGGTGTCCAAACCGGCCATTCACGGTCTCTAACCCTGAGAAACAACCTGTTTTGCCGGGTCACTTGCGATTTTGATAACGGCGGAAGCACGGGCTATCCCGGGCTCGTTTCAATTCCGATAACCGCCAACAACAATACCTTCGAGGCATGTACCCTGACGTTAAAGCCCGCTTCGCCGAACCTCTGGACTTGGCGCAACAACCTGTTTGACCTCACCACCATCACCCAGAACGGGAATTCCATCCTGGACGGTTACAACGGTTACAGCGGCTATACCACACCGACGCGTATCTCGCCCACCTCCACTTCGGACGTGGTTCAGTCGGCCGCCGCCCCGTTTATGGCTTCCACCTTCGGGTCCTTTTATCTCAACCAAACCTCGGCCTTCATCAATGCTGGAAGCGGCTCGGCGGATGCCAACGGCTATTTCTTCTACACGACATCCAGTTCCCAGATCCTGGAGGGTCAGTCCCCGCTCGATATCGGTTACCATTATATTGCCGTCAGCAGTGGTGTTCCCATTGTGTCCAATGGGGGCTCGGGCTACCTGAACGATCCGACCGGGAGTTACTACCTGAACGCCCAGAGCATCGCAGCGGGGACGGGTGCCACTCAAGGCTTCAAGGTTTTCCTCACTCGCCCGGTCAATGGCCAAAGCAATCCTTGAGAACTTCTTCCGGTCCCGTCGGCTAGCCAGGTGGACACGCCACCAGGTTGGAGCGCCAGTAACCGGAGCCATACCCAAACTTTTTCCTGCCTCGAGCCACTCATGAAATCACGCCTCTTTGCCCTCCTGGCCTTTGTTCTGACACTCGCTTGCGCGATCTGCCACGCCGAGGGCCAGACCGATCCGCGGATTAACCACCCGGAGATTTTCCGTGAACCCCTTTACTGGGTAGGCGATACGCCGCCCACCGACGAGGATACGGCGGCCCTGATCAAGGCTTTCGAAGGAATACCGTCCACGTGCTTCGATCGGCTGGAAACCTTTGTCGTGACCCATCCCGATTCGGCTTGGACTCCTTCAGTGGATGCCAATCTGGCGGTCGTCTACCGAGGGGAGAGTCGCTATACGCGGGCTTTGGAACATTGGGAGGAAGCCTGGGCGGCGACCAAAGACGACGAATCCGGCGGAGGACGTGCCGTTCGAGGTTATGTGTTGGGGAACTGGCCGGGATTACTTGCTTCCCTGGGCCGCAAAGATCGGTTGGAAGCCTTGTTCAAGGAAAATAAAGGACGATCGATTGATAATCTTCAGCATCAGGTGGGCTTCAACCTGGCCAAAGAGGCGTTCCATACCATGAGGCAGCATCCTCAATTGAGCTATCGCTGCGGCCCGATCGCGCTTTGGAACGTGGCCAAAGCCTTGGGAATTAAGGACGCCAGAACCTCCAGCAGGATGCGTCCCCTGCGGCAGGGCCTGCCCCAAACGATCAACGAATTGGCGCACTGGAGATCGCCAACCAATGGATTTTCCGCCGATTCCCTGATGGATGCCGCCGAGGCGCTCGGTCTCGGCCTGGTGGCCATACAGCGTACTGTGGGTTCGGAAATTATTGCCCCCTCGCTGGTGCATTGGAAACAGGATCATTATGCCGCCATCCTGGAGCATGCTGGCGATCGATGTTTGGTTTCGGACCCGACCTTCTCCGAAAAACCGCATTGGGTGTCCGATGCGACCATCGAAGAGGAGTCCAGCGGATTCTTCCTGGTGCCGGAAAAGCGAATCGCCCCAAGCCATCGGCGAGTAACCCGCGCGGATGCCAGCCAGGTCCGGGGGCAGGGAATCTGGCTGGGCATGCGGGATTCCTCCGATTTCTTTGGGATGCAGTGCCAGAATTGCGGCGGCATGCCCGTCTGGTCGGTCTCGGAGCCCTTTGCCAGCCTGTGGCTGGCCGATCAACCGGTCGGCTGGAAAACCTCGGAAGGTGAGGCGATGGGCTTCCTTCTCAGCTACTCACAGCGCGCCCCGCGCCCTTATCCCACGTACAACACTTCCGGCAGCATTGTGGTTTCCGGGTGGAACAACAACTGGTTGAGCTGGATCGAGATCACCAATACCCGTTCCTACCCGGCGTACGTGGGAACGTTCAATGGCATGACGGTCCTGGCGAACGATCCGTGCGCCTCGGGCTGCACGGCGACCGGAGTGTGCGTGACCGGGCCGCTGTCCACCGGCACCGACGTCGCGGTGGCCGGCTACTATTACGTCCCATCTTCCTATACCACCAATTCCAATCTGACAGGCTATAAAATAGCCGATGCGTACAATTCCTCCTGTCCCGGCCCGGGCTACACCATGCCGATCAAGGCCACGACCACGCCCATCATCGTCGGTGATCCCCCCGAACTTTTCCAGGACATCAAAGCCACCGTCGCCTTTGCCGAGGGGGGCCAGGTCGACTTTGACTCGTTTACCGCGTTCAGCACCAACGGCCTGCAAAGCTCCATCGATCCCAAACAGCACGTCCGGCTGGTGGTCACCAATTCGGCGGCCTTTCCCAACCGCATTTCCGGGGCGGTGGTTTATTTTCCCGATGGCAGCCAGGACCAATATACCAACGTGTACCGGTCCGGCCCCATCATCATTTCCTCACCCGCTTCCACCACTTTCACCGCGAAACTCTATCGCAGTGCCCACGTGGACCCCACCGGGCGCACCACCCATTTCTATTATGAACTGATCGCGGTAGCGGCCCAATCCTTCGCCCGGATGAATATCGTGACCGACCCGGACGGCAATTCGGCCACGCTCAGTTACAGCACGAACTATCCCAATCTCATTACCAAAGTGACGGATCCCTTCGGACGCTACGCCGAGATGGGATACGATGCCACGACGCACCGGCTCAACAGCATTACCGATGCGGCCGGCCTGCAGAGCACCATCGCCTATGGGGCCAGTGGCTATATTTCGTCCCTGACCACACCCTACGGCACGACCACCTTCACGATCCCGGCGGATGTGGCCATGCATCCCGATGGCTCGCCCAGCGGAGTCGGGGTTCCCAATCGTTCAGTGCTGGTGGAGGAGCCGGGAGGGGCGAAGGATCTGACTATTTATGAAATCAAGGAGATTCTCGACCCCTTGCTGCCGACCATAACACCGTCGCCGACGGGGTTCGATTCAAGTCTTCAGCCACAATTTCCTGCCGGAATTACCGGGACAACCTTTGAGTATGGCGATCCCTCGGGCTATGCTTCGACGAACATTGTGGTCGGATTGGTTTGGCGGAACTCCTTCCATTGGGGGCGTAAACAAACGCCCCGGCTCTCCACCACCGTGGCGGCCGACTTGACTGCCACCGACCGTACCTTTGCCCGCATGCGACATTGGCTCGTCGACGATTCCCAGATTCAAACCGTGGGCACTCTTTCCTTCGAGATCGACACCTCACCCGACGGCGCCCAACTGGGTGGCATCACCTTCTATGACTACCCGGGAAAGGTGTCCTCCAACCTTCAGCAGGAAGGCACGAGCAGTCTGCCTTCCATGATCGCCCGCCGCATTCCCGGTGGCCCCACCAGTTGGGTGCGCTACCAGCGCAATTCCCTGGGACAGCCCACTTCGATCGAGTCCAGCTATACGATGCTCGACGGCACCGTGGGCATTCGCACCAACACGATCAGTTATCTCAATGATATCTACCCGGTAGTGATCACGAAAACCGACGGTTCACTCGACACGGGCTACAAGTACAACGCCAACAATCAGGTGGAGGCGATTACCAATGCCGTGGGTGAAGTTACGGCGGCGGCGTACGATTCCACCACCCACAAACTTACCGATGTCACCCTGCCCAACGGCCAGGGCCTCAGCTTCAACTGGTCAGGTGGCGTCCTGGCCAGCGTCTCGGCAACGAGCTTCTTCACCTACAATTTCACCTGGTCGGCCGGCCAGGTGGCCACCACCACCAGCCCCTTGGGACTGACCCAGACCTATACCTATGACAATCTGGACCGTCTCATCAAAGTGGCCTATCCCGATGGCACCTACGAGACGAACATGTATTCCAAGCTCGATCTGGTGGGTTCGATTGATCGTTTGGGCAATACCAATCTGTTCGGGTACAATAGCTTGCGTCAGTTGACCAGCCGGACCAACGCCCTCGGAGCGATCACGTACTTTAATCGTTGTGTCTGTGGATTGCTCGATTCCGTGGTCAATCCCTTGGGACAAACCACGAGCTTTCTCTACGACAATGCCGGACACCTCCTTCAGCAGGTCCCGCCCGACAGCGATCCCGTTCGTTTCACCTACGATGTTTATGGCCGGTTGTTGACCGCCAGCGATGGGGTCACCACCTACACCTTGGGATACAACAACCAGGGAGGTGTGACGAACGTGTCAAACAGCTTGGGCAGCCTGTGGACGGGTATCTTTGACGCAGAAGACCGGTTGGTCCGCTCCACCAACAGCAACGGCATCGGTTCGACCAATACCTTCGATGCGTTGAATCGCGTGCTGACCACCACCTGGCCGGATGGCGGCGTCGAGACGCTGGGATATACGGCGGGTTACGGGAAGCCCACGTCGTACACCAGCCAGATCGGCAAGGTGCAGAACATGGGCTATGACAAGCTTCAGCGGCTGGTCACGCAGGCCGTCCCCGGCGTCTTCACCAACTCCTTCGCCTACAACGGCCTTTCCCAGATCACCAGCCTATTGGACGGCAACGGACACCAGACCACCTGGACTTACGACACCTATGGACGGGCGATCCAAAAGAACGACAACTCCGGCGGCATCGTTTGGACTAATGGCTACAATGCCAATGGGTGGATGACCAAGCATTACACCCCGGCCAAGGGATTGGCGACGTTGTCGTACAATGCGGTGGGCAATCTCACGAATGCGGTGTATCCGGTCAGTTCCACCTTAAACTTTGCTTACGATGCGTTGAACCGCCTCCAGACGATGACCGACGGCGTGGGGACGTCGAGTTTCACCTACACCGCCTTTGGCGCCCTGGCTTCCGAAGATGGCCCGTGGGCGAGTGACACGATCAGCTACTCCTATACTGCCAATCGACGCCGGTCCGGTTTGAATCTTCAGCAGCCGAGCGGTGTCTGGCAACAAAGTTACCAGTACGACGCCGGCAATCGCCTGACCAACACGGCTAGTCCGGCCGGGGCCTTCGTGTATCAATACCTGACCAGCAGCGGCAACGCACCCTCGCTGGTCTCAAAGGTGACGATGCCCAGCGGGGGCTATATCCAGCAGGGGTTTGATTCCGTGGGGCGCATGCAGTCCACGGCGATGAAGAACTCTGGCGGCACCACGCTGGATTCGCGGTCGTATCTTTT
>DATJII010000032.1:0-11106 GCA_035493435.1 Candidatus Limnocylindria bacterium
CGCCGTACGGTCAGTACAATACTGCTGCCGTTGGTCACGGTGCCCAGTTTGAAATAGTCCAGATCCGAAGCCGTGCGGGCCGCGCCCAGGATCCCACCGGACAACGCATTCCCGTTGACCGACAGGCCCACCGAAGTGGCAGTGGCCAGGGTTCCATTCTCTTCCGCTTCCATGGCGAGCGGAGGAGTAGCCATGGTAACCCGGATACGGTATTCGCCAGTATAACCATAGTTGTGGAAAACTCCGACAGCGTATGACCCATCCACGGGCAGGGTCACCGGCGTGCTTTGGCCATCGCCGTTATAGGCGCCGTAGAAGTCTGTGACTTGGGAGCCGTCGGGACGATAAACAATATAATGCAGGCCGCTGGCCCCCGGGTTTCCGACCGTGATGGCCGACAAGAGGAAGAGATCGCCCGCCTTTCCGGTGAACGACCAATAATCGACATCGGGCCCAGTCGAAAGCGCTCCACGACCGCCGCCGGTGCGCATGCCCGGGATATCCTCGGCAAGCGTGATGGGCGTGGCAGCAGCCTGGGAATCATTGGCCCGGCTTTCACCGGTGTACCCAAGTGTGGTACCGATCGTGAAGAACTGGGTAAAAGGCGTCCCCAGCCCGTTGCCAAATCGATCCTTCAGGGAAGAGGTAACCGTGAAACGGTAGTTGCCCGGTTGGAGCGGACCGTCGGTAACCGAAAAATCGAGCGACCCGCCGGAAGTATAACCACCGGTCGCCAGGCGATAAACCTGGTCGTCCCCGGTATCGAACTGGCCATCAGGCCCGGTCGCGCGCAGGTCGAAAACGTTTAACGGATCATTGGGATAAGGATCCAGGGTATCGGCAATTCCGTCACCATCGGTGTCCGCACCACTGACCTCGATCACGCCGCGGAAGTTTCCGTTGCCAGTGGAGGTGTTCCATTTGCCGTCCGTTTGCAAATAGGCGTAATCGCGATTGCCCGAGTTATCGGGTGACCCGTTGGCCCAGTTGGTGTAAATGGCCGCCTGGCCACTCGACCAGACCCAGGTGCCCTTCTGGGCTTCATCGGTGAAGCCGATCCAAAGATTGCCCAAGCCCGTAAAGGTCGTATTGATCCAGGCATTCTCGCTGGCGTCGTTAACTGTCACGAGATGGCCTCCTACCGCCTTCGCCTGCGTCTCGGCATCGGCCCAACCCAGGGTGGAATCGGTTAGGGTATAGGCGTGGCCGGTATTGACCCGGATGAAGCGATTCAGGGCATTGATCGTGGGATCGAGGTCCTTGGAGAAATTTAGCGTGAAACCGGTATAGATTCCAGTCGCCGTGGTCCCCGCCGCAGGTAAGGTAACCGACGTGACCGCGGGCGGAGTGGTGTCATTGACATCCACCGCAAGGACATACTGCGAGAAAATGCCCGCGGGCTGCACGTTGGGTTTGCCTTGTGGCAGCCAGAACGGATGGCCTTGGAACTGCGCATCATGACCGTTGGTCGTGGCGTCGTGAACGACGGTACCGGCGCCTTCATCAAAGCGCCAGTAGCCCACCAGGCCGGCTTCCGAACCGGTAAGGCGATTGGTCATATTCTGGCTGAGCACATTGGTGGTTCGCGCCGTATTCCAAATGCGCACCTCGTCAATGCCGCCCGGCCAGTATTCGCTATAGGGACCATATTGGCGGCCAAAGCGAAGTTCAGTCGCCGAAGGATTCGCAATGGCATGGCCCAAGGCCGCCACCTGAACGCCGTCAATGAGAAGCAGCGTGTCGGACGCCGATTTCACCACCGCAAAGTGATGCCAGCCTGTGAAAGGAAACGGGATAGTGGTGTTCGACCAGGAATCGCCCACGCGGATATTTGTGCCATCCGTTCCCAGATAAAACGCGTTGCCGCCCGTGCCTTGGGAAACTATCTCCCGATAAGAGCTGGAATAAGCGGCAAACGCCCAGCATTCAAAAGTGAAGTCACCCGAAGCAGGAACAGGACCGGACGCCACACTGAGGTAGTCGGAACCCCCATCGAGGCGGACGGCAAATCCGCCCGTACCACCGAAACTGCGGGCCGGGTAAGGGCCCATATCAACGACCCGCGCATAATAGACACCGTCGCCACCGGCCGGAATCGTGTACGAAAGCGAGGAAACCGCGCCCGGGCTGTAGGCGACGAGGTTGCCGCCGGAATCGACAATTCCCATGGATCCCAACAAACCGCTGCTGGCCGGCTGCGCCAGGCTGAGATTGATGGCAGCACCCACTGAAGCGGTTCCCAGGCGAAAATAATCCCCCCCATCGCCCAGGCCGACGTAGCCAAAAACCTTGCCCTGGCGGTGACCCGCCGTGGTGGCGAGGTTGAGGACGTTGGCATTTCCGGTCGTGCCGTTATCCTCGGCTTCCAATTGGACACCCGCAGGCAACAGGGAAACACGCAGGCGATATTCGCCCGTATAATTGTAGTTCGGCTCTACCCGAACCGTGTAGGTGCCGCTCACCGGCGCCACGCCACCGCCCTGGCCGCGTCCATAGTAATCCTGGTAGAAATCGGTGAACGTCGCGCCACCGGGGCGGTAGATGATGAAATGCAACCCACTGGCCGCAGGAGAGCCGGGATTCTCGGCGGCAATCGCGATGCCATCACCTGCCGAGGCGTCGAATTGCCAGTAGTCGGCGTCGCCGGAGGTGCTCAACACTCCGCGTCCGGCCCCGATTCGCATGCCCGTGCCAGCGTCGAGTCCCAGCAACTCGGTGTCATTGCCGAGGAATACGGAAATCCCGCCCGCATTATAGTCGGCGGTCGCAAGATCCAGGCGCCCGTCACCATTCCAGTCACCAGCCACCAGGCCGACGGGGTTGGAACCGGTACCATAGGTCGCGGCGGGTTCAAAGACGGCGCCACCCTTGTTGCGATAAATCACAACCGAACTGCTATAATATCCCGTGGCAATGATGTCCACCAAGCCATCCCCGTTGATATCCGCTCCGATAACCTGGTAGCTGGATGAGGACGGACTATCGAGATTGAAACGCGGCTGGAATGAGGCATTGCCGTTGCCAAGATAAACACTGATCCGAGACTCGGCACCGTAGCCGACCGCCAGATCCAGTTTGTTGTCCCCATTGAAATCCGCCACCGCCAGAGTTTGGGGATTGTTTCCCGCCGGAATGTTGATGCCAGCCGCGAAGGTGCCGTTGCCGTTGCCCACAAACAGCGTGAGCGAATCGGCGCCGTAGTTGGGCACGATCAGGTCCGGCTTCCCATCATTATTAAAGTCTGCCACTGCGATGAATCCGGGATTGGCCCCGGAGTTGTAGGAAACGGGAGCCTGGAAAGTCCCGTCCCCGTTGCCCAGCAGGACGCTGACCTTCGCGCCGCTGTATTGTGCGATCGCCAGGTCAACCTTGCCATCCGAGTTCAAGTCGGTCGCCACGCCGAACACCGGCGACGAGCCTACGTTATAGTTGGTGACGGGCTGGAAGGTCCCGTCGCCCTGCCCCTTCAGGATGGAGACCGTTCCGGCCTGGTAGTTGAGCACAGCCAGGTCCTGGTTGGCGTCAGCGTCAAATTTGCCAAGGATTGGCGCTATCGCGCCCGCTCCAGTCACATAGTTTGTCAGGCGGACAAACGATCCATTCGTCTGGTTCAGGAGCACGCTCACCGTCCCATTGCCGTAATTGGCCACGACCAGATCCAGATTGTTGCCACCATTCAACTGACCGGTGGCAAGGAAATAGGGATTGTTACCGGTGGCAAATCCATTGCTCCGGGTGACTGTGCCGTTGGCTTGGCTCGAGGGGGTGGTACTGAAACTGACCGCTTGGTTGAAAGCGTCATCGAATCTCCCTTCCAGGACAAAGCCTGGGAGATTGGCGACCGTGAAATTCCGGACATAGGCGCTCGCCAGCGGTGTTCCCGAACGGTTGGCCAGGGTCGTTTTAACTGTCAGGCGGTATTTGCCCACTTGCAACGGTGCGTTCAGCACTTGATAGGATGCCTGGGTCCCCGTGGTATAAGCAGGCGTGTTGACGACCGAATAAATGACATCGTCGGCATTGCCAAAGGTATTGTCCGGCCCTGCTCCCCTTAGCTCGTAGGTGGCGGCATTGGTAACCGTCGGAGTGGACATATCGCCCGAGAAGCTGAGGCTGAAACGATCAACCAGGGCCGGGGTAGAGCTGCCTTCATCCGGAATTGGACTGCTCACCGAAACCACTTGCGGTGGCACCGTGTCGGTTAGCGAAATTGAGAGCAGGTACTGCTGCATGATGCCGGAAGGCAACGCCCCCACCGGCGCAGTGCGAATCCACGTCGGACCGTTGACGAAGGTTCCGTTGTGGCCATTGGGACTGAGATCCGTACTGGTGTTCCCACTGCCTTCGTTCAGGCGCCAATACCCCGCCAGCCCTTGTTCAGAACCCAGTGGACTCTGAGCCATGAAGGCGGAGACTTGGGCTTGGGATAGTGGCTTGCCCCAGATCGAGACATCCTGGATGACACCCGGGAAATACTCGCCACAGCAAATATCGGCGCCGATAAACGTGCCGCCTTCGTAAGCACTATAATTGGGTTCCACAGGCGCCGTGCCTTGTAATACACCGTTGACGTACAGGAAGGCATTGGTGCCATCCGAGATCGAAGCCACATGGTACCACACCCCGGGAATCGGAACTATGGGAGAGGTAAGGGTGGTTGAACAACCTCCCGGCTGCCGAAAGGCTGTGCCCCAACGCCCATCCTGCAATACGAGGCCCCAATCCCGGCACGCTCCAAAGCCGCCCGCGACCACTCGACGGCCACCGGGTAAACTCGCCGCCTGCACCCAGGCCTGTACGCTCCATTGGGTCCCCGGTGTCCACGCCCCGGTATTCACGTAATTGTTGGCGCCGTTGAAATAGAGAGCGTTCGTCGCCGTGGCACTCCGGGCGCCGTAACTGCCCGTCACATGCGCGAAATAGGCACCCTCTTCGCCATCAGGAATGACGAAGGAAAGATTGGTTCCGCCCGGGACTCCGTTGGTGACCAGGGTTCCATCCGATGAGTAAATCTCCAGCACCGGATAGAGCGCACTCGTCGCGGGACGAGCCGACTTGAGGTCGATCTTGGTGGCCACGGCCAGGTTACCCAAGGCGAAATAGTCCCCTGCCCCGTCTGCCCGGCTAAGGTAGCCCAGCACCGAAGCGGACTGCACGCCCGCGTTGATGTCATAGGTCAGTGCGTCAGCATTACCCAAGGAGCTATTATCTTCGGATTCCAGTTGAACCGGCGGACTCGCCAGCGTCACCCGGAAACGGTATTCGCCGAAATACTGGTTGTTATATTCGACGCGCAACGAATACGTGCCACTGGAGGGTGCGATCCCCTGGCCCTGAGCCCGCCCCTGGTTGTCGCCGTAGAAATCGAAGAAGGTGGATCCGTCAGGGCGGTAGACGATGTAGTGCAGACTGGTATTGGAGGGGTCGCCAGGCACTTCCGCCGCGATGGCCACGCGGTCACCCGCGGAGGCGCTGAATGTCCAGTAATCGGCATCGTTTATATCGGACAAGCTGCCGCGGCCCGCCGCGATCCGAAGTCCCGTACCAGCGCCGTCGAGATTCAACAACTCCCGATCGTTGCCCAAGTAAATCGAAACGGATTGTCCCGAGTAGTTCGCGGTCACGATATCGAGCCGGCTGTCGCTGTTAAAATCGCCCATGGAGAGCGAAATGGGGTTTCCGCCGACGGCATAGCTGGTAGTACCACCCAAGTGGCCGGTGCCATCGTTGAGCACGGTCACCAATCGCGAGTTGCCATAACTGGGCACCACGACGTCAAGCGTGCCATTCCCGTCGACGTCGGACAGGACGACCTGATAGGTGTCCGAGAGTCCCACGTCATAAGTCACCGGAGCCAGGAAGGTGCCGTCGCCGACGCCCATCAATACGGACAGCCGCGCACCAGGTCCGCCAGTGACCAAATCGAGATTTCCGTCACCATCCAAGTCCCCGGCTGTGATCGCCCGGATATCGACTGCCATCTGTATCGACTGGGGCGTCTTGAAAGTGCCATCACCATTTCCTAAAACCACAAACGTCGACTGTGAGCTCACGCTCGCCACTGCGAAGTCGACCTTGGTGTCCTTATCAAAATCACCTGAAACCACCGTCCAAGGCTGATTCGGGATCGGGACACTCGCCCCACTTGTAAAGCCCCCCGCGCCGTCGCCTTTCCAAATCACCACGGTGCTGTTGCCCGCGTTGGGAACGATCAGGTCAAGCTTGTTGTCCTTGTCGACGTCCACGGCCGCCAGGTTGACCGGGTTGCTAAAGCCCGTAAGGGTGGAACTTACCGCGAAGCTACCGTCGCCCGCCCCCAAGAGAATGGAAATGGTGTTTCCAGTATAATTCGCCACCGCCAAGTCCAATTTGCCGTCCCCGTTGAAATCTCCCTTGGCGACCGATATTGCGCCGCCGCCGGTGCTGATATTTGTCGAGGCGATCAGTTGACCCGTGCCGTCCCCGAGGAGTATTGAGATGTTCCCGTCGGAATAATTCGCCGACACCACATCGAGATTGGTGTCCTGGTTGAAACGCCCCGAAGTTACGAAATAGGGATTGCGGCCCACCCCGAAGGTGGCCAACCCGGTAAAGGAACCGTCCAAACGATTGCTGGTCGAACCGGCGATGGAAGTGTTGCCAGGGAAAAGTGGTCCTCCACGATTTTCCTGAACGAATCCAGGCAGACTGGAAACGGTGAACGTGTGGACATAAGGCGCAGCAAGGGTATTGCCCAGGCGATCCCGCAAGGCAGTGGTCACTTTGAAGCGATAATTGCCCGGTTGAAGGGGTCCATCGACGACGGAGAAGCGCGCTGTCAAACCACCTGCGTAGCTTCCGGCCACAATCCGATACACCACGTCGTCCCCGGTATCAAAATTGCCGTCTGGGCCGGCGGCCCGAAGATCGAAGGCGTTCAGTGGATCATTGGGATAGGGATCGATGGCATTGACCAAACCGTCGCCATCGGTATCGGTGCTGGAGGCAATCTCGATCACCCCATAGCGTGCTGGAGAGGCGTCGATATCCACCCAACCGCCGCCACCGACCATCTCAGCCGCCGATTCAAACGTCCCGGCATTGTTCGGTTCGCCGCCATTCCAGTTGCTATAGGAGAAGGGAATCCCCGAAGACCACGCAAAACCCGCTCCTCCGCTGGCATATCGCAAGCCAATCCACAAATCCCCATAGGGATTGAAATTCTGGAAGATCCAGGAGTTCTCGGCGGCGCTGGTAATATCCACCAAATGTCCGCCCGCAGCCACCGCCCGGCCCTCGGCCGTCGCCCAATCCGAGGAAGAATCGGTTACGAAATAGGAGTGCCCACCGAACTTTCGGACGTCCCGGCTGAGTCGGGCAAATTCCTTGTCCACCTCCGTGCTGAACGAAACGTTAAACTCGGTAATGATATTGGTGCTGTTCACACCCTGGCCCGGCAGCGTGTCCGCTAGAACTGCCGGAGCCGTGGATCCCGACAGGTCGATGCCAAGGATATATTGCGACAAGAGTCCTTGGGGAATGGCACTGTTGGGGGCCAGGAAGCTCCACGAAGTCCCGCTGCCCAACTGGGCGTCGTGATGGGCGCTGGTCAGGTCCGTAGAGACGGTGCCCGCACCTTCGTTGAACCGCCAATATCCCAGCAGACCCGCCTCATTCCCAACGAGGGAACCCGTCAGTCCGGCGGTGATTTCTGCCGGAGTGAGCATCCGGTTCCAAATACGGAGCTCGTCAAACGTTCCATTCCAGTTCCGCCCTCCACCACCCCATCGACCAATGCGGAGAAACTGATTGCCATCGTAGTTGATCTGGCCAGTGCCCGCCGCACTGCCTGCGAGCACGCCGTTGATATAGACCCGGTTGATGTTGGTGGAATCGCGGGTCACCGTAAGGTTTTGCCAGGTGTTGGCCGCCAGCACGAATGGCACCCCCGAGCTGCCGTCCGCCGATCCAAATATATAGTGATTGTTGTTCCCCACATCCTGCTGGATCACCCAGCCCACGGTGCTGTTGTGGTTGTTGTCAAGAATGTCCGCGTAGGTGTTCTGCGAGGCTGCGGGATTGACCCACATCGAAAGGGTGAAGGTCTGGTTGTTGAACCACGGGCCCAGGTCCGTGCCGGCCGCTCCATTGAAATACAGGGCCGTCTCGGAGGTGCCCGTAAACCCACCCGGCGCCGCCGTAACGCGCGCATAATAGCTTCCCCCCTTGCCTGCCGGAACCGTAAAGGAGAAAGACGCCGCACCCGCGGCGCTGTTGGTGACCACGTTGCCAGCCGCGTCGATCACTGCGAGTACCGCCGCCAATCCGCTGGTGGAAGGCTCGGTCAACGTCAACGCCAGGGTTGTCCCCGCAGGCAGGTCACCGAGAGTGTAATAGTCGCCATTCTGGTCCGATACTCCAATATAACCAGCAACCGAAGCCTTCAGGTGGTTGCTGTTGGTCCGTGAAAGCGTCAGCGACCGAGCCTGGTCGATGCCGCCGTTCGCTTCGTTGACGAGTTGCAAAGGCGGACGAGCCAGCGTCATGCGAATACGATATTCGCCCTGGTAATCCTGGTTCGCAGCCACGCGAACCAGATAGGTTCCGGTACGGGGCAAGGTAAAGACCCCGCTTTCGGCATAACCAAAGTTGTCGGCACCGAACGAAAGCAGGACGCCCCCGTCGAGATTGAGGACCTGGTAGTACAGGGAACTCGTGGGCGGGTTTCCGGGAGTTTCGACGGCCAGGACTGCGGAGTCACCCGCCTTGCCCGAAAATTGATAAAAGTCGACGTCGTCCGAGGAAGAGCGAATGCCTCGCCCCACCCCGGTGAAAAGGCCACTGCCAGCCGGATCTTCAGTGAGAGGACTGGCTCCATTGCCAGACCAGATGGAGATGCCACCTCCGTTGTAATTCGCGAAAGCCAGATCAACGCGTCCGTCCGCGTTGAAGTCGGCGGCCGCCACCGCTATGGGATTGCTACCCGCACCATAGGCGTCGGCATCGGCGAACAGACCGGCACCGGTGTTTAGGAACACCGAAAACCGATTGTTGGCATATCCCGGCACGACCAAGTCCGGCTTGCTGTCCCCATTGACGTCCACCACCACCAATTGCCGGGAATCAGATAGCGCGCTCAGGTAATGTTGCGGATTTGCAAAGGTACCGTCGCCGTTACCCAACCAAACGCCAACCTGGTTGGCGCCGGATTCGTTGACTACCAAATCCGTATTTCCGTCGCCCGAGACGTCGGTGATGACCGTGAAGCGGGGATTGCTCCCGCAAGGCAGATTGGTCTTCAGCGTAAAAGACCCGTCCCCTACCCCCATGAAGATCGAGATGGTGGAGGCGTAGTAGTTCGCGACCGCTAGGTCGGCTTTGCCATCGTGATTCAAGTCGCCCACGGCCACCCACACCGGACCGCTGCCAGCCGCAAAATTGGTCGAGGGAGAAAAAGTTCCATTCGCATTGTCGAGCAGGATCTGAATCGTGTTGTTACCAAAATTGGCCACCGCCAGATCGGGACGACCGTCCCCATTCAGATCACCGGCCACCAGGCCATTGGGATTCGAGAAGCCGGGATAATTGCTGGAGCTTTGAAAATTTCCCTTATTGAGGCCAAACAGGACACTGACAGTGCCCGCATTATAATTCGCCACCGCCAAATCGTTGGTACCGTCGCGGTTGAAATCGGCCAAGGCCAAGGCCACCGGCAAAGCCCCGGTCGCAATGTTTGTCGTGTTGTTAAAGTTGCCTGAACCGTCGTTCAACAAAATGCTCACCGAACCGCTGCTGCCATTGGCAACGGCGAGGTCTGGCGCCGTGTCGGTGTCCAATCGTCCTGCCACCAGGAAATAGGGATTCGCCCCGGTACCGTAGCCCGTCAGGTAGCCAAAGGTTCCGTTGCCGACGACCGAAGGACTGGCGCTCAGCGAAGTGGCCAACCCGCCAACGTCATCGCTTCGATTTTCCGTCACAAAACCCGGCACGGGCCCTACGTTGAAGTTCCGCACGTAGGGTGTTGCCAAGGAATTGCCCGCGCGATCGGCCGTTCCAGTCCGGAGGGTGAACCGATACTTGCCCGCTTGGAGGGGGCCGTCGGACACCGAGTAGCTTACCACCAGACCCGTCGTGTAACCAGAACTGGAAACGTCGTAGAGTGTATCGTCGGCGGTACCGAAGTTGCCGTCCACTCCGGCTCCCCGAAGTTCATAGTTGGCCTGATTGGTGGCGGATAAAACGCCCAAATCCTCGGAAAAACTGGCCGTAAAGCGGTCAATCAATGCCGTGGTGGTCGTGCCTTCCGCCGGAAGGCTGACCGCCGTCACCTGCGGTGCCACGGAATCACTGATGGCAATATCCATTTCATACTGGTTTCGCAAGTCGGCCACCGGCGCCTGGATATGCACATAATAGATGCCATTGGACGGAGAATTGAAATTGAGGGTCCCCGAGGTATTGGTGACCAGCGCCATTGGATTTCCCGCCAATTCCACGGTGAGAACGATGCGGCCCGCAGCCAGTGCGGAACCGGTCGGAAAGTGGGTGGAAAGACTGATAACGTTTCCGGCGTTCAAGGTGCCCAATTGGAAGTAGTCCCCCGCCGGATCACTGCTGGAAAGTCCACCCGCCACCTTGGCCTGATACAATCCGGCGCTAACCGTAAACGGCACAATATTCGCGCTCGCCTGTGAATCATTGCCTTCGTTCTCCAGGTACGGGCCGCGGGAGAGGTCAAGACGCATTCCGTAATGCGCCGAACGGTTGTTGCTGTACACTCGCAGGTAATAGGTTCCCGGCGTACCAAAAGTGAAATTCTGAAATCCCACCCGCCCATTATTATCCCCGCCATAGCCCGCAAGATTCTGTCCGGCCGGATTCTGGATATAAACCTGCGGATAAACACCCCGCGCGTCGGCTTCCAACTGGAGGGACAAACGGTCGCCAGCCTCCGCATCAATACGCCAATAATCCACATCGCTGGTGGACGCAAAAGTACCCACCCCAAACGCGGTATAGAATCCACTGCCTACGGGCGACTCCACCAGTGGCAAGGGAGTGGCTGTCGCAAGGGAGTCGTTGTCGCTATTTTCCACCGCGCCAGCGGGAGGATTGGCAATGGTAAAA
>DATJII010000033.1:0-28174 GCA_035493435.1 Candidatus Limnocylindria bacterium
GCCGAGAACGTGCGCGTGCGAGGCATCAACCTTAACATTGTTCAAGCCGAGGATGTCAGCCTCATACGCCATCATCCCTCTCCAGAGACCGAACTACCGTTCACTTCCCTGTCCCGATTGACGGACTCCCGTTGGAAAGCCGAATCCAATCGTTTGTTTCGAGTGAAAGGGGGAGTTGCCTCGTTTGTGCCGAGGGAACGCTACACCCTGTTTGATGGCACCAATGGATTGGCGATCATTCCTTCGGAAACATCCGCTTTTCAGGCCGGGGACCTCGTGGAAGCGGTGATAGCCCCTCGCCTCCTTGCCAGTGGGCTCGAGTGGATTGAACTTGGCGCCAGAAAAACCGGATCGGGAATTCCTCTTAGTCCGCGTTCGGTCACGGCAGCAGAAGCGACCTCGGGCCAATGGAATTGGGTCCCAGTCGAAATACGTGGCAAGGTGTTGGGCAGCCTTCCGGTGGATAAGCGACAGGTTTTCTTGCTGCGCGACCAGGGAATTCCTTTTCTCGCTGTGGGAGACGCTGAACGCTGGCACTCCGCTGGCCTCCCTATAGACCCCGGGGACGAAGTTCAGGTGCGTGGAATCCTGCGAATGACCCCCAAGGAGAACGCTGGACAGAGCGCTTTTGAAATACAGATCCAGCAGCCCGCGGATATTCGTCTACTTGCCAAGCCCAATGCTTCCTCACGCCTGCTTTTGGCCATTCTGGGACTTCTGGGCGGGGTGGCCGCCGGTGCTGTCATTTGGGCGTGGATGGTCCAGCGTCGGACGCGGCATCTGCAAAAGGTGCAGGTGGAATTACAACGGCAGCAATTGCATACCCAGCAGACGCCGCTGGGCGTGATCGAATGGAATCACGCCGGGATGGTGACGGGTTGGAATCCGGCAGCCGAAAGAATTTTTGGCTGGAAGGCGGCGGAAGCCTTGGGTCAACCGCATAGTTTCATCGTCCCTCCCGAAGGCTTGGCAGAGGAGTTGGACGCCTGGCAGAAATTGATTGCCCGTCGCGGCGGAGAAAAGAGTTCCAGCATGAATCTCGCCCAGGACGGTCGCCGGATTCATTGCGAATGGTACCACACGGTCTTGCACGATCCGGACAATCAGGTGACGGGTATCTGTTCGTTGGTACACGACGTCACCCGTGAACGTGAATTGGCGGAACAACTGACTTCGCAGGCGATGCAGCACGCCGCGGTCTTAAGCAACCTCACGGCGGGGATCGTGTTGGTGGATCGGCAAGGCCATATTCTCGCTGCCAATCCTGGAGCGGAACGGATCTTTGGAACCAGCCAGGCGGGATTGCTCGGGCTGAATTTCTTCACCTGCGATTGGAGGACTACCAGGCAGGACGGTTCGGAGATCCGTATTTTTGCGGAAATGGGTGCGCGATGTTTTGCCACGGGCGAAGCCGCCACCGGAAAAATCTGCCAACTCGTAGGCTTGGATCGGTGTGCGCGTTGGTGCTCTATCAGTGTCTCAGTCGCCGAAAAGAACGGCCATCAACAACCGATCACAGTGGTCTTTTCGATTGCTGATATCACCGAATCCCAAGAGGCGGCGCGGCGGAGTGAACGCTTGGAAGCCGAATTACAGCGTTCACAAAAAATGGAAGCCCTCGGGACGCTGGCCGGGGGAATCGCCCACGATTTCAATAACTTACTGGCCATCATTATGGGCCACGCGGAATTGCTGGGTGTCCACGTGGCGGAAGAGCCGACCGCACGCTCGAGTGTCAAAGCCATCGGCACCGCCGCCGCCCGCGGCGCAGGTCTGGTCCAACGTATATTATCTTTTAGCCGTCCTCGTCCGCCCTCCCGCACTCCACTACTGCTTTCGGAGATTGCCCGGGAAGTGTTGCAACTGCTGAAATCGACACTTCCTCCAGCGATCTCGATTGAGACCCATTTCGCCCCCAACGAAGTCCCGGTCGAGGCGGACTCTGGCCAATTGCATCAGGTTTTCCTGAACCTGTTCACCAACGCTCTCCAGGCCATGGAGGACCGGAAGGGTGTGTTGCGCGTAGCGATCGAAACTATCGAGATTGACACAAACTCAAAAAACTCACCATCCACGCTGACTCCTGGCTCTTATGTGCGGGCGAGGATCGAAGATTCGGGATGCGGCATGACAGAAACCGTGCGTCGCCGGATTTTCGAACCGTTCTTCACCACCAAATCCCCCGGGAAGGGAACCGGGCTGGGATTGGCGATGGTGCACGGAATCCTTACTGCCCACGGCGCAGTCATTTCCGTGGCCTCGAATCCGGGACGGGGAACCCGTTTTGACCTCTTTTTCCACCCTACGAGGAACTCGCTGCCGGGAACGGTCACCGGCGGAAACCAAACTGCGGACCCGGTGACTGACATCCACATTCTGCTGGTAGACGACGAACCGGAAGTCTTGAACCTAACCCGGCAAATGTTATCCGCCTTGGGCTTTCAAGTCACCAGCACCCATCTTCCCACCGACGCCGTGAAACGATTTGAAGCCCACCCGGACGAATTTGATCTCCTCGTCACCGATTTCAGCATGCCGGTCATGAACGGTCGCGACCTCCTCCAAGAAATCCGGCGGGTGCGGCCCCAGATCCCCGGCGTAGTGATATCGGGACTGGCGGGAGCCATTGGGTGGGAGAACGGGAACATCCCGGAAAGAACCGTGGTCCTCGCCAAACCGTTCACAAGCCGCGCCCTGTGGGAAGCCATCGACGAAGCGAAAAGGACCGCACAAAGATAAATAATTAACCCGCGCCCAGCCCAAGAGCGGGCCAGTGACGCGGGTAAAAACCATCAGGCGAAGATACTTAGTTCGCCAAGTGATCGCGTGGATCGGTGATATGGCCCAAGAGCGCGCTAGCCGCCACCGTGGCCGGGCTGGCCAGGAACACTTGCGATTCCTTGTGGCCCATGCGTCCCGGGAAATTCCGGTTGGTGGCGGAAATGCACTTCAGCGGCGTGTTCATGCGCCCGAAGGTGTCCACCGGTCCGCCCAGGCAGGCGGAGCAGCCAGCGTTCTCAGTCATCTGGACCCCGGCATCCACCATGATCTGCCAGATCGTCTTGCCGCCCCAACGGGTGCTCTGCAGTTCGTGAACAATTTCCGGAGTCGCCGGAACGCCAAAGGTGTCAATCATGACCCGATGGCCATTGATCACGCGGGCGAATTCCACGAAGTCGCTCGTTTTACCACCGGTGCAGGAGCCGATGTAGGCGCGATCCAGTTTGATGTGGCTCAGTTCACGAGCAGACTTGCGATTGCCCGGGTCGGGATGGCATGCCACTACAGGCTCGAGCTTGCTCAAATCGACCACCGTCTCGTAGACAAACTTTTGGTCGGCATCGAGTTCCACCGGTTCGTAGGTGCTCTTAGTTCCGTTCAACCGGGTTCGAGCATCCACGTATTCCGCCGTGCGGGCGTCGAACGGAAAGATGCCGTTCTTGCCGCCCGCCTCGATGGCCATGTTGGCGATCGTCATGCGGTCATCGATGGATAGTGAAGCGACACCCGGACCGTCAAACTGCATCGCCCGATAGGTGGCGCCGTCAAAGCCGATTTCGCCGATCAAATGGAGGATGATATCCTTGGCCATCACGCCAGGCTGGAGTTTGCCTTCCAAGCGGAAGTGCATGGTCTCCGGGACCTTAATGAGCAACTTGCCAGTGCCCATCACGAATCCCGCGTCAGTATTGCCAATGCCGGTCGCGAATTCATTGAACGCTCCCGCCATGCAGGTGTGGGAGTCGGTTCCGAACAGGATTTCGCCTGGACGAGTGTGTCCCTTCTGCGGCAAAGCCGTATGGCAGACCCCCGCATACTGGGAGCCATATTGCCGCTTCAACAAGCCCTTGCTCGTATCAAAGGTCCAATGCCCGGCCGGATCGTCGATGACGTCGTAGAAATACGGAATGTCCTGTTCACGAACAAAATCGCGAAGGATGTCGACGTTGCGGTTGGACTTGGAGTCTGCGGTGAAAATGTAGTGGTCAGGAATGATGACCACGCGCTTGCGGTCCCAAACCTTGGCGTCCTTGCCGAACTCGCGCTTGAACACGCCGATGGTGCCCGGTCCGCACACATCGTGAGTCATGAGCACATCGGCGTTGACCCAGATATTGTCTCCAGCCTCAACACGCGCTTTGCCAGCCGCCCGGGCCAGCACCTTTTCCGTCAACGTCATATCGACCGGCAGAATAGCGTAACCGCCGGCGGGTGCCAATCGCGATTGAGTCTGAAGCAAAAAGGGAGTCGGCGCTCGCCGACTCCCTTTGGTGATGAGATCTATTGCGCCCTCACCCAGGCGCTCAGATGTGCAGCGGAGCCAACTGGAGACCCGACATCCGCACTCCGCTGCCGCACGATCCCTTTGCCAACCCTTAGCGGATGTCGATCCAACCAACACTAGTATCGACCGTACTCGGGATTACTTGTTCAAAATCGGGATTGAAAGGGGCGAATTGGAGAAATCGAGGTTTATGGGGTCACTATATCGGTAAAGATCTCTGTGGCGGGGCGCATTCGCAATAATCGCCCCAATGGATTCGCACTTTTTTCGTTCAACGCGAGGTTCAACGCCTCCGCTTTACCCGCTCCCGACGCGATCACCCAGGCGTGCCGGGCGGCCGCCAGTGTACCAAAGGTGAGAGAGACCCTTTGTGGGGGCGGCTTGGGACCTAGTACTGGGATGTAGGCCATGGCACTAAAAGCCTGAGCATCAGGGGTATCGGGGAAAAGTGAGGCCACATGGCCGTCTTCGCCCATCCCCAGTACCACCAAATCCAAAATAGGGAATCCTTGGGCATTGAGCGCGGCGTGAAGGCGCACAACGCGTTCCGCTTCAGTGACCGCCTCGGCCTGCGTCCATTCGCCCTTAACCCGATGAATCTGGGTGGGGGGAATGCCACAGGGTCGAAACAAGGCGGCGTCCGCCAAAGCAAAATTGCTCTCGGAATCTTCCGGTGGCACGCACCTCTCGTCGCCCCAAAAAAAGTGAACGCCACTGAAATCAAATTGGCGCACTGACGCTGCACGGGAAACGGACTCCAAAAACGATTTGGCCACCCGTCCACCCGCCAAGGCGACAGTGAGTGGGCGCCCGGGACGGCGCAGGGACTCCAATTGGTTTAGCCAACGGTCCGCCGCCTCGGAAACCAGGGTTTCAGTGGAGGAAAACGGATGCAATTGCCACGCAAGCATTCGATCAGGATGCCGTGGGCCACGCAGCCGACGGAAGCGGAAACATAGCAATTTTCAGTTAGCTGGGGGCTCGTTCGTGCGCTTTTCGTTGGGCAGCAGCCCCTTGATCGTCTGGATTGGGTGAAAGGGGACCAACAGGAATGAGGGGATGTACGCAGGCTCTGCCTTGGGCTCCTTCAGTGAACCAGTAAGCTTGTACTCCAAGAGCTTTTCGAAGGGCGAAAGCGCGAATCCTGCGATCGGACCGAGCACGGGAACCTTCCGGAACATTTCCGCCCGCATTATGGCGTCGAGGCCACCCTTCAGGTCCACGGTGCCCGAATAGTCCAACTTCATGGTCGACGACTTCAACTCCAGATCGGTCGATTTGATCTTGCCGTCGGCGATCGTGAACGTGGCGTCGCCTCCGGTAAATCGGGCCCGGCCCCAGTCGGGCGACATGGTGCGAAGCAAGGGGCCAAATACTCCCACCAAGGGGACGTCCCAGAGAAATCCGTCACGCAGGCTGGCGTTTCCGGAACCGCGCCAAGTCTGGGGATTCTTGCCATCGGTAGCAGACAGACTAGCCGCCACGTCCAGGGTGCCTTCCAACCGATTGGTGGCGGGACTGAGCCCGGACATCAAGGTGTGGACATCCACATTGGTGGCGTGGGCCTGCAAGGCGACCTTGGTGGTTTCCGGATCAGATACATCCAATTCCAAGTGGCCCTTCAATTCTCCCCCGTAAAAACCCGAGGTGAAATTGGTGATGAGGACCGAGTGGCCGATATAATGAACCGTGGCGATGGGGGCGGTGACGTGGACCTTTTTCCACTCGAAATCGCCGGGGGCTTCCACCTTGAACGTCACGTCACTGCCATCCCCCCCGTATTTATCGAAGCGCCCATCCATGATGACAAAGGGGACGGCGGCAAAATGAAACGGCTCCACCATCGCATGGGTCTTGGGCCCGATCAACCGCGTCACCCGCGACGGATCGAAACGTGACACCACCTGCTCAGTGGTTACCACCTGGGTGGGTATTTCGACAGTCAGGCGTCCCAGCGTCCCATGTTGGGCGCCGTCCTTCACGGCGGCGTTATAAACCTCAATGACCTGGTTGGTATAGCGCACCCCTGTTTCCAGGCTATCCACATGCTCGCCCCGCCACGAGGCGTTCGTGACGGCGACCTGGGCCTCGATGCCTATCAGGTCCACCCGATGCCATTGCCCCACGATTTCGCCCGTCACGACGGGAGGTTGGTCCAGCACCAGGGCATCGACGGCTTCGCGTCCCTTCGGATGGAGAATCATATCGCGGCCGATCCGCGGGTCGATCGTGCTGCGAAACCAAAACCTATACCGTTGCGTCCGGGTATCGTCAGTCAGTCCCAGGTCCAGCCGTCCTTCCGGCCGGTGCACGACCAGGTCCGGGAGGGACCACACCTGGTTATCTAATTGGATATGCGAGGTCGCCCGGTCGCCCGGGATGCCGCGGAAATTCACATTGGTGGCCGTGAGGCTGGCCTGGATCTTCAGGGTTGGCATCACCTCGCCGCGCCAATCCGGCTGCCGGTTCGTCCAGGCGGGCAGGACTACGGCGACGGTGCCTTCCAAGGCAGGCGGTTGTTCCCGGGTCCAACCATACTGCTTCATCCAGATTCTCCCCTTCTCGGTCAGGAGCGGTTCGAAAGCGTGGGCATCGATCCGTGAATAGGCCGTGGCGGAAACGGCCCGCGACGCAACATCCACGGTCGCCGAACCGCCCACCTCCCCGTCATAGAGCAGCGCGCGGAACTGGTCGACCGCCAGGCGGTTGGTGGCGTAGTCGGCCGTCAGGGTGACCGAATCCAAGGACACTCCCTGGGTTGCAATATTAGTCACCACCAACGAGGCATGAGCCTGGAATGGCGAGAGATAATTCCACCAGCCATCGTCCGGCCGGGGAGCGGTTTCATTTTCGTCCGGAACCACGCGCCCCGCCAGCAAGGCTCCGGCCAGGCGGTTGGTTAGATATTGAACGGGTCCGGACCGCAATTGCCATTGCGCCTCATGCCAGGCGTTGGTGCTGTGCCACAATTCACCGTCCAGATCGAGGCGGGCGGAGTTGATGTTCGTCATGCCCAGGGCCAGGCCGTGGGCTTCAAAACGGGTCCTATATTCGGGAGTGGAGATCGTATGCCAGGCTCCGGTGCGGGCCAACGAGGGAATCGCGAAAGGTGCGGCCGCGGCTACCGGCCCCACATCACGGCGCGTGACACCGCTGAAATTGATCGACTGGCCTTGGACGGCCGGAAGGGCCACACCTTTGGCACGGACATCCCAGATCACTTCCTCCGGCAGGCTATTGGTCCCGTCGAAGCGGGTTTTCCCAATGGCAATCAGGCTGTCCGCCCGCCCCCATTTTGAATCGAAGCGGGAAATAACACTGCGAAACTTGACCCGAAATCCGGCTTCGTCACCTGCCGCTTCATTGAACCCCACATCGAGCAGGAATTGGCGGGCCCGCCCCCAGGGCGTCTGCGGACGCTCGGCCCGCAGGGATACGTGGGCGCTGGTCGCCAGGGGACGCTGGGGATCCGCACGGAAATTCAGGGTAATCTCGGGCTTCTCGGCGAAGCCCAGGCGCTTAAGTATATCCACGCCCCGGGCCAGGGACTGCTTCCATTGCCCTTGCGTCCCGCCATCACCGGGTTTCCGATGCCATAAATAGGCCGCGTTGGTGATGGTGCCGCTGGCGTTGACGTGAAACCCCTGGAGGTCGGCGGTAAAATTCTCGATGACCCAATTGTCGCGCGCATCCAGCCGGATGAGCGAATCCGCGTTATCCAGATAAGCCACGGAAGGAGGGCGGCCCTCCACCGACGGCAACGGGATTTCCAGGCTGCCATCCCGCAAATGAATGGCTTCGATCTCCGGCTCCAGCCGCAGGACCGAAGCCCAGTCCAGTTTCAACTGCAGTTCCGCCGCCGTGACCTTTTCGCCGCCGGAAGCCTTCAGGCTGACCAATTCCACCTTTTCCGCCACGATACCGCGCCCCAAACGCACCCGGACCCGCTCAAACGCGAGCGAAATTCCATGTGAGCGAAATGTGTCGCGCAGCCAGTCCTTGGCGAAGAAAGGGACGCCAACCTGATTTAAATAGACTCCCAGTCCCGCCACCGCCACCACTCCCACGAGGGCGCACCGGCCGCACCAGCGGAAAACAAATTTCCGCACGCGCACATGCTTTGGCCGGATCGGTTCCATTTCAAGTGCGGGTGCCGGTCGTTCAAGGGTTGCCTTGGGCCGATCGGGGCGAATTCCCAAGACTTAGATTAGGGCGGATGAGGTTCAGGTAGAGCGAGAGTGAGATCTCGATCAAGACCGGCTCGGAATCATCGAGCTGGGCCAGGGCGTACTGGGTCACGGCATTGGTGCGACCACCGAATTCCAGCCTCAGGGTCTTGAAGCCGCTGGTCCCGCCGAGCTCGATGGTTATATGGTGATTGACCTCGGTGAATCCCAAGCCGGGCAGGACTGCGTCGGGGGGCGCCGGAAAACGCTGCGAATTCAATTGCGACACCCCATAAACTGCCTCATCGATGCCCAGGCTGGCCGCCACTCCCAACGAATTCCCGGCAAATTTCCAGTCGCCCACGGGGCTTCGTTCGACCACGCGTTTCTCGCCTTTTTCCTCCACCGTGATCCGCACGACGTTGGTGGGATCAAAACGCCAGGAACGGAGCTGCGCTGGAAACTGCGGCAACACGGTGCTATAGGCGGCGGGGATGCCATAGGCGCTCGGCTCGTCTGCCCGCTTGGCATAGACCCGGTTTTGCGTGCCATAGGGCACGCCGATCAAGAGGGTGGCCAGCAAACCATTGGTGCCGAAAATCGAATAGCGGCGGCGGGGCTGGTCAAACCCATAACGGGAGGGATCGGCAACCACATCGTCAACATAGTCCTCAATGCGCATCACCGCCAGGGCGCGAAGGCACGCACTTATATTCGCGGCGTCGGCAGGAAGTCGGTTGGTACCGCCCAGGAACCAATTCGTACCGGAACGATCCACCGCAAACGCCGGGCCGGTCCCGACGATTTCCACGCGCGTCGCCCCCTCCAGGGACGGCAAGAGTTGCTTGTCGCGAAAGGCGCTCAGGGGGCGCAAAAGTAGCGGCGCAGCGTCAGCATTGGCTTGGACGATGTTGGTGTTGGCGGTCCGCCGGATATAAATTTCACCGGGCGCGTTGGTGGGTGCGCGGCCAAATTGGAGCCGGCTGACTTCATTCGTGCCGAGCTTGAAGACCACCTGCGCCACCGGCGTCTGCAAGCCGAAATCGTCGAGGGGAACCGCCGGGGAATCACTGACGAAGGACGTCACCTCGGTGCGCTGGATCGTCTCAATCAGGTTCTGGAATTGTTCGCTGCTGGCCCGGGCTTCCAAGGGACGGATCAACCGCCATCGACCGCCGGGCTCGCGTACCGCCTCCAACTGGGCTCGTCCGGCAATCTCGATCCGGTCAAAGCGGACCTGCTCAAGGTCCACCAGGGAATGATTGCGCCAATCGGCGACCGTGTGGGGCAGCGCCGCCAGAAACGAGTTGTCCGCGACGTACACCCCATCATCGCCTACCTGCTGGAAATAAAACCGGTTCCCGAGCGGGCTCATTCCACCCAATTGCAGGATCCAGGGGCCACTGCGGGTCTGGATCGTGAGCGTACCGGGTTTTTCCAGCCCCATCTGACGGCGGCCTTCCGGCTGCTGCCGCCACTGCTCGGCGGTGATATAATTAATAGGGCGCAGTTTTTCGACGGCCTGGAGCAGGTTTTCAATGCCGGTGACCTGGGCGGGGTAATCGGGATTGTGCAGCCGCCAGGTGCCACCCACCCGTTCGGCGCGCACCGCGAGGTTGCTGCGGACCAACTGGACCTCCACAATCTCCTGGGCCCGTGGACTGGTAAACTCCACGCGGCCTCCCGCCGAAGGCACGCCATTGCCGCGATGGCGGTTGGACAACGAAATATAGGCTGCCAGCAAGACCGCGGCGATGACAAAAAACCAGGTGGAACGGGGATTCATACTTGTTTTTTGTTCAGGCCCGGCGCCGCAGCCATACGGCGACTCCAGCCAGCATCACGGTTCCGGGCAGCACCCCGGCCATAAATATCACCAGCAACCGTTTTTGCTTTTCGTTCAGGTTCAGGCGGTATTCGTTGATGGCCTTCGGTCCGATGGCCAGTGTCTGGGACCGGTCCAGCAGCCAGCCGATCGTGAGGGAGGCAAAGGCCCGGTTGCCGCTGTTGCGAAGGACGGTATTGGCGAAAACCAACGCATCACCAATGACCACCAGGCGGGTCGTGGTCGGGACCGAACCGCCAGCACCGACGGCACCGTGTTCGACGGTCACCGCCAGGGGAACCTCCCCGGTATAATCTATTCCCGGTTGAAACGTGAACCCTCCCTCCGGGTCGGGGGACTTGGTTTTCCCATTGGGTCCGGTGGTCACGATCACCGTTGCCCTCGGCGCATCGGCTGGCAGCGACTTCTCTGACGCAGCCCGCACGACCCGTGGCCAGGGAAACGCCAGTCGCTCTTCGGTGCGGGCCAAGGGACTGGTGATGGGATGATTGCCGAAGTGCGACGTCAGGATATCCAACCCACCCGCGCTGTTCTCCATATCGGAGGCCTGCTGGGGCGGGAGCTCAATGCTCCAGTCGTGCAGCATTTGCTGCAGCGGATCGCTGCTGCCGGTCGTCGCCGTATGCAACAAGATCAGAGCCCTTCCACCTCGCTTAAGATAATCATCAATGGCTTTGGCCTCGTGGGGAAACAAGGTATCTGTAGGCCCGGCAAGTATCAGCAATTGGCAGTCGGCGGGCACCGCGGCAAAGGTGTTGGTCAGGACCGACCAGGTGACATTGCGTTCCACCAGCAGGTCGGCAAAGGTGCGATAGCCGGTCTTGTCGTCCTGGTTTTCCGGACGACGCGCGCCATGTCCGGCTATGAAATAGGCGTGGGCTTCGGTGGGATCGGACAAAGCCCCGATGGCCGAGGTAAACAGGGATTCCCCGCGAAATCCGACCCGGCGGATTTCCTTGGACCGGCCGGAGAGCATCGCCCCGACGTCCGCGTCATAGGTGGACATCTCGTTGTCATTCACCACGCGGAATCGATCTGCGCCCGCGGCGAAAATCACCATGTCTCCCGCTTCATTGGACAGGTGGTAGCGGGCCTTCAAGACCTCGGCCTCGTTGGGTCGTTGTTCATAGTCCACGTGCTGCAGGTGAACGTGGGAGGATAGGCGCGTATATTCCCGCAACATGGTCCGCACCTGCGGAAACAGGTCGGACTCCGAACTATAGAGCATGACCACGGTCAGGTCATTGGTCAGGGCATTCAGGGTAGCCACCGTCAGGGGCGAGAGGGGAGCCCGGGTGCCCGCGCCGAGATCCAGGCGGGTATCCACCCGCGTGGCTGAAAGGTAATTCAGCATCAGCACAATCGCGAGCACCGCGAGGGTCCCGAAGGTCACAGTCGCACTGGCACGCAGGCGGCGACCTGGTTCGAAGCTGGATTGGGGTTCGGGCATCGCGTTAAAACCACCGCCGGGTCTCGATGACACGGTGGGTGAAAAACAGGAAGAGCGCCGTCATCGTCACATAGAAAATCACCGCCCTAAGATCGACGAAACCCTGCGAGAAATCCTGCATGTGCCGGGTGACGGAGATATAATCCATGAAGCGGATCCAGAAACTGTGGGGCGCATCCTCGACTCCGGGGCGAATGGTCAGCGCCCAGAGTCCGCCCCCAACACAAAAGGAGGATACCGCGGCAATGATCTGGTTATGGGTGATTGACGACGCAAAACAACCGATGGCGGTATAGAGCGAACCAATCAGGAACAATCCTGTAAAGGCACCCACGGTTGAGGGCATCGCCATCAACTCCGGCTGATGGGTCACCTTGCGCAAGACGAAGAGCACCGCGAGGAAAGGCAGCCAGGCGATGACGAAGAATAACAGTGCTCCGACGAACTTCGACAAGACCAATTGCCAATCCGTAACCGGGGTGGTCACCAAGGCTTCATAAGTGCCGCTGGACCGTTCCGCAGCAAAGGTCCGCATCGTGATGATGGGAGTGGTTAGGATCAGCGTGTACCAAAACATCAGGTACTGGCTGAAAAAAATCTCCGTAATCGGCCGGGGTGTCGCGGTGATGTTGATGCGGTCGATGAGGTCCACCAATCCCACTCCCGTGAGAAGCAAGGTCGCCGCGACCACAATGTAGCCGGTGAGCGATTTGAAAGCCGCGCCCAGCTCGCGCCGGACCAGGGTTCGATAAACACTCATCAGTTCCGCACTCCTTTCCGCGGCTCTTTCCTGGTCAAATGAATGAACATGTCTTCCAGCGAATGACGGCGGCGGGTCAACTCCTGGACCGCCCAACCATGGCTTCGCGCCTGCTCGGAAATCATCAGCCGCAAGTCGGCTCCCGGCATAGGCGTGATGATTGCGCGATTAAAACCCGCTTCCAGGGGAACGATGCTCAAATTCTCAATCTCCTCAACCTCCTCCAATACCGCCCGAATGGCCTCCGCTTCGGCGGCAATCTCCACAATGACTTGGCCATCCAGGCTCAATTCCTTTTCCAAGTCCTCCGTTCGCGCGTCGGCGACGATCCGACCTTCCTGCATGATCAAGACTCGGGCACAGGTCACTTCCACTTCACTCAGGATGTGGGTGGAGAGGAGCACGGTGTGCTTCTCTCCGAGCTGCTTGATCAACGCTCGCACGGAACGGATCTGGTGTGGATCAAGACCGATAGTCGGTTCGTCGAGGATGATCAGGTCCGGCTCATGGACCAAGGCGTCCGCCAAGCCCACGCGCTGCCGGAATCCCTTGGATAACTGGCCGATGATGCGCTTGCTGACGTCGGTCAACCCGCATTGGCCCATCACGGTATCCACCCGTTCCCGACTCCGGCGCCAGCCCAGGCCCTTGAGGCGCGCCCGAAATTTCAGGTATTCCCTGACCCGCATGTCCAAATGCAAGGGGTTGTTCTCCGGCATATAGCCGATGCGGCGGCGGACTTCCTCCGATTCGTGGAAGACGTCATGCCCTGCCACGCGAGCCGTGCCGCTGGTCGCAGGCATGAAGCAGGAGAGGATTCGCATGGTCGTGGATTTGCCAGCGCCATTGTGGCCCAGGAAGCCTACCACCTCGCCACGCCCCACGGTAAAGGAGATGTCATCCACGGCCAGATGGCCGGGATACTTCTTGGTGAGGCTTTGAACCTCGATCATGGGGGGCAACGTCTCCATCCCGATTCGTCCAGACAGGATACCCTAGTGCACAGTTCCGTAAAAACCGCAAAAATGAAGGATTTCGGCTAGCGGGCCTTCAAAGTGACGGAACCTTCATACTGACGCACCCCGAACACGGTTCGTTCATAAACGATGACCCCGGTTTCAATGGCCGCCCCTTTGGGCTTGGAATAGACGTATTTGGCCAACTGCAGAAGATCGCTCATCGCCACCCCATCCACCGACGCCAGGCCAATCCCACTTCGCAACCCGGCTTGCGCCGCTGGGCTGGCGGGCTCCACGCCCGATACGACCAGGGTGCCCCCGACGGTTTTCACCGTGAAACCCAGCCGGGAATTGATCAGGTCGTTGTTGAAGAAACTGGATTCCTCCACCAAGCGCAGGGACAGCTCATGCTTTTCGCCTGCCCGTCGCACGGTCAGGGCCACGTCGTGCCGGTTGCCCACCGCTACCAACGCCCGATTGAATTCGATAATCCCGTCCACCGGGTTGCCATTGACGGCCAGCAACAGGTCATCGCGGTGCATACCCGCTTGGGCCGCCGGGCTGCCGGGCTGAACGGTTTGGACTGTGAGTGGCCGTACCCCCGGCTTTAACTTGGCGCCAAACCAATAGCCACGCACGGCCTCGCCGCTCAACATTTCGGCCAGCGCTTCCTGCACCCGCTTGATCGGGATGGCAAAACCGATGCCTTGCGCGCCAATATCCGGCCGCAGCACGGCGACATTGATGCCGATCAAATCGCCCCGCAGATTCACCAACGGCCCCCCGGAATTGCCGGGATTGATGGCGGCATCGGTCTGCAACCAATCGTCGTTATCCAATTGCCGCTGGCTGTCCGCTCCCTTTTCCCGCGCACTGCGGGCCGGGCCTCGGCGCGCCTTGGAGCTTAAGATTCCCTTGCTCACGGAGCTGGAGAGGCCAAATGGGTTGCCGAGCGCGATCACCGTTTCGCCCAGCAACAAGTCATCGTCCTTGGCGAAGTGGATGGCTTTGAAGCGACGTCCAGAGGGAGCTTTCAGCTTCAACAACGCCACGTCAGCGCGCTGGCTGAGTTCGACCCGTTCGGCCTCGATGGGTTCGGAACCGTCATTGAATTTGACGAAAATTCGCCGGGCATCCCGGATCACATGCACGTTGGTAAGGACGTACCCTTCTTCGTCAATCACGACACCGGACCCGCGACTGAAGGGGACTTCCGCGTATTGCGGCTCGTAACGCCATCCAAACCAGTCGGACATCGTACGCAAGTCAGGGTCATTCACATCCCGAACCGCCGTGGCCTCAATGTTCACGACGGCTGGCAGGACTTTTTCGACGGCGATGACCGTCGCGTCGCGGCGGATATCGGAGTCCCGTGCCGGACCTGGAACAATTTCGGCAGCCCCTTCGGCAGCCATCCCGACGATTCCCAAGAGGAACAAGCACAACCACCCACCGCCGCGGACGAACCTCAACCCTCGCATTCCAAAGGTTGATACGCAGCCCATCGTGGATTGGTTCAATCGCAGTTGCATGACATCTCAAACACAAATACCGGCGCAGTGTTTCTGGACGATTCCGCAAAGGCAAGGAACCGATGGCAACCGCTGGCATCAGGCGATCTGTTCGAAGCGGATCAGAAGCGCCGTTTTCGGGCCATTAACGTCTTGATTCCCAGAAAGATAAGGAACAGCAGGAAGACCATGACCACTATCGCACCTCGTTTAACGGCCGGCTTGGCGATCCAAAGCTGGAAGCGAGCACCGATATCCGACAGCGCCGCGACTTGGATTTGGGCGCTCAAAAACCGGATAGGCGTAACAAAGGCGGTAAAACGTGATTCCGGTGGCATAGTAGCGTCAGGGGAGATATCGCGGTTTTGGCGACGGGGCGCAAGGCGTCGCCAAACTTTTGCAACGGCCCGCAAGCACGCCCGCCCAAACCTGCCACACTTCATCCTACGGTATCGAACGTTTTGGTTTTCACCCGGTCCAAAAAAGAAGCAAATGAACATCCCTCTCATGGTCTTGTATCGGTCGGCAGGTGGCGCGGCTCTCGCCTGTGCGGCACAACTCAGCCGCCTCGCCCAGGCATATCGCATCAAGCTGCCGGTTTTCGACCTGCTGGAGGTGACTCACGGGGACCCGTCGTCGAACGAACAGATTATGATTGTAACTGCCGTGGACGAGGATGCCCCGGAACTGGATGTGCACGGCTTTTGGACGGCCGCTTCGTTTGAACAGTCTTCCAACCGCAACAGCATCCGGTTCGCGCAACTGTTTGTGGGCCACGCCACGGCCAAGGAATGCCGCGAAGCGCTAAAGGCCCTGGTGCAGAAATCTGCCACCCCAGCCAAGCGCGGCACGCCCGGCTTGGGGAACGGATGGCTCAGTGCGGTCCTGGAACGACCGCTGGCTGGGGCGCGGTCCTGAAACTGTTTCTACGACAAGCGAGTCCTAAACAGGCACAATCGTGGGCATGATTGCACCTGTTTTAGACTTGTAACTTTTCCGGCCATCGTGTCGTCTCATACAACAGTCGTTCGTCCTCATCCAATTCCATGAAAATCCCCTGCTCTCACACTCTGGCCGCGATTTCCACGACACTCCTGGCCATCACGGGTTCAGCTTCGAATTACAGCGTAAAGGATCTCGGGCCAGGAACCATTTCTGACATAAACGAATCTGGGCACGCAGTGGGGAATGATGTCGAAGGGCACGGGACCTTTTTCGACGGAACCTCGGTCCGGGTCTTGACCAATCTTTACTCGTATTACCTGACGCTCGACACGCCACCCTCTATGTCGAATACCGCTATAACGATAAGATGACCAGCCTGCACCTGAACAATTCCGATCATTTGGTTGGGATCGCCGATGTTTACTTTCCAGTGGGCTATTCGAACCCGTCGCATGATGGAATCCCTGATATCAAGGTGGTACGCACTGGAGAGCGCATCATGGCAGCTAATATCAACGACCATGATTTGGTGCTTGCGGTGGGTTTCAGCAGCCCAAACTTCGTCCTTACCGACGTGGGAGGCCACCTCTATGGTGGGTACGATTATTTTCACGCCTTGAACAACGCGGGAATAGCCGTGGGTTCGGTGACACCCCAGTCATCCACCGAAGCCGCAGTGGCTCGAGCCTGCCTGGCCAGCAGTAACGTGGTGACCCGGATCGACACCCGGACTCCGCCCCAACTAGCGCAGAACATTGGCTGGAGCGATGCCCTGGCCATTAATAACCAGGGGCATATCGTTGGGCAATGGGTAGATGACGGTACCAATAAACCATCCCGCGCTTTCGTCTATAAAGGCAATGGAGTCGAGGACCTGGGCGTGTTGTCGGGGACCAACAGCGTGGCGCTGGATATCAATGACTCGGATAGCATCGTCGGCTATTTCACGTGCGCCCCGGGAACAACTCGCGCCTGCCTGTGGTTCCAGGGTGTGGGCGCCGATCTCAACACTCTGTTGCCCGAAAACTCCGGTTGGGTGTTACTCAAAGCCAATGCCATCAACAACCAGGGACAAATTGCCGGCGATGGACTCTACCACGGTCAACCGCACGGTTTCATGCTTTCCCCCGGTATCGACGTCAGGATGTCTCTAATTCCTGCCGACAATGGATCTTACACACTCACCTTCACGGGCCAATCCGGCGGCCAATATCGACTCGATTTTGCAAACAGCCTTGCCGGGACCGATCCGTGGACACCGTTGACGACGTTAACCCTTTCCGGCCCGAGCGGCAGCTACACTGATTCCACAACCAACGCGGTCGCCGCACGTTATTACCGGGCTGTGCAGGTTCCCTAAACGGAAGCAGTTCTCAGTTGATCGGGTGACCGGCGGGCGAGCGCCGGGCGGCATCCGGTTTTGCCTGGCCCCTTGATATATATTTAATTTGCACGAAGCCAGGAGGTTATATTTTTCAAATCCAGCCTCACCCCTGCCGGGAGCCCGCCTGGCGAGGGTATAAGTAACGATGGCGACTCATCTCAGCAATCCCGACAACTCCTTCCAGTCAGGCTCGGTGTTCTGGAGGCAGGTTTGTTCCATTTGGCGGTAGAGGGATAGTGCCTTTACTCCCGTCTCGGTCAGCTTGGCTCCGCCGCGGACGTGTCCGCCGCGTTCGGTGACCACTACCGGGTCACGGAAACAGGTATTCATGGTCTGGATGAGTTTCCAGGCACGCATATAGGACATGTCCAGGCGGCTGGCCGCCTCACGAATCGACCCGGTTTCCCCCACGAGCGCCAGCAGGTCAGCTTTGCCTGGCCCCAAGGCTATCTCGTCCCCGGTGACAACGCGAAGGCGAGGTAGCATCCTGGCGTTTTTGGTCCCCCGCTTCATATCGTGTTGGGCATCATCGAATTTGCCCGGGGAGATGCAAGTGTGTTCGAGTTCGTTAGTTGCGAACAGGCGCATCTTCGTTCCCTTGCCCCCTCACCCTGACCCTCTCCCCCGAAAAATTTCGGGGGCGAGGGGACAAGCGGAGACGCTAACAAAGCGAAGCGTTTTCCTTCGCCTCCCGTTGCGGGGCGGTCGCCTGGGTCATTTGCCGCGGAAAATAAAGCGTACGATTCGGATCGATGGCCTGGGGTGCAGACCACTAGTGCTTCGTGGCATCCTTCAGGCTCTTGTTTTCCGCAAAGACCAGCGAGGCGGAGTTCAGGCAATACCGCAGGTGGGTCGGTGCCGGGCCGTCGTCAAAGACGTGGCCCAAATGGGCATCGCACCGTGCGCAGAGAATTTCGGTACGTACCATGCCATAGCTGCGATCGCTATGGGTCGCGACGTTCTCGTTGGCCACGGGCTGGAAGAAACTGGGCCAACCGGTGCCCGATTCGAACTTCGCTTCCGAAGTAAACAAAGGCAGGGCGCAACAGATGCAGGAATAGATCCCGGGCTTGTGGTTGTCGTAAAAGACACCACAAAACGCGGGCTCCGTCCCCTTGTTGCGGGCGATGCGATATTGCTCGGGAGTGAGCATCTTACGCCATTCGTCGTCGGATTTGACTACTTTGGGAACCATCGTTTTGGGTCCCAACTGCCCCTTCTCATCCAAAAGTCGCACTTCAATGTTCATGGATTCCTTGGAGTCCTTCGCCTTGTCCGCCGCCAGCCCGTTGGCCACCAGCAGGCCTGCCATACCGGTGACTGCGGTGCAGAGATATTGGATCAGTTTCATGATTTAGTCCCGTGCTGAGTGGTCGCACTGCGACCGGACACCTTACGGATAACCTCGCACGGATTTCCCACAATCCAAATTCGCCTTCGAATGCCAAACCACCTTTTCGAGTCCGACTGCGAGGCACTCCCAGACTCAGCGTGAAGGAGTGCAACCCGTTTGCCGGAATTGTTGGCCGCCAACCATCAACCACAGAACCTTCATGCAACATTCCCGCCCCTCAGCCCTCGCGTCAGTGCGTTTCGGAGATTCCAACGGCCTGTCGCACCTTTTAGCACGCAGTCCAAAACGTTACGCCGCAAGTGGCTTTACCTTGATCGAGTTGCTGGTGGTCATCGCCATCATTGCGATCCTGGCGAGCCTGCTTCTCCCCGCTTTGTCACGGGCCAAAGAGAAGGCTAAGGCCACTTCGTGCATGAATGCGCTGCACCAAATGGCGGTCGCCCAGAAAGTGTATTCTGCCGATTACGCGGGACGATTCGCCCCGACGTTTGCGGTCCGGGGAGCCAATGTGGATCGCAAAGCCTGGTTTAATTTTCTCCAGCCTTATACGCAAACCACCAACCTCATCCTGTGCCCTTCAAAAACCAAGAAGTTCAAGGAAGTGGTGGCCTTGTATCCGAGCGACTTGCGGGATAAATCGGTTTCCAACTACGAGTGCAATTTCGGAGTTGCAGGTTGCGATTGGCCCGGTAGCTGGGAGGCATCCACCTATCCGCAATATGCCGATAGCTCGGTCCGTCGCCCTTCCACCACCGCACATTTGACCGATGGCGGCAGTCAACCCCTCAATTCCAAAGACCCACTCAAATGCGTCACGGCGGCTTCACCGGAAAAAGCCGGCGCTTGGGTGCTGCACGATCCAGTCAACAGCACCCCTTGCGACGGGTGCGTCGTGGCAACCTCCGCGCAGGATCCCAATTGGGGCGGCCCTCACCTCCGCCACAACAAGAAAAGCAACGTGGCACTGACCGATGGACACGTCGAAATCATGCCCGCCTCCCGCTGGTATTACGGTGGTTCAACCTGGTTAAAAGCCCTGATCGGAGGGGATTAGCTGTGAAAGTCGAAGCCGTTGGCCTCAGTGAGCGCGCCAGCGTCGTGGAGTGCGGTGGCAGAGCGCAGCGACGACACCGCTTTGGATGCGCTTCCCGGCTGGCAGGCGTGGATTCATTCCCGTGACCGACCTTGAGCAAACTGGAGAATTGACTCTGCCTGGCAAGTACTTGAAGGCGTCACCCCTCGCCAAAGCGGTGTCGCGCTACGCTTGCCACCGCACTCCACGACGCTTCGCGCTTCGGCTGGAACCGGTTAGAATTGGGAGAGGCTCTACCGCCATCGGAACTGGAGTGCCTGCCCACATCTACTCTTTGTGATGCCTACGGGAGAGAACCTGCGTGCTGCCAAGTTTGAGGATGGTAAAAAAGATGCATCTGCTTCCCTTGAAGCTGGTGCTACACTTTCTCGTCTTCCAGTTTTCGGCTTTTATGATGCGCCGCTATCTTGCGATTGCCTTGGCAGGCCTCGGGTTCGGAGTTTCCCACTCCGTGTCCGGGGTCGATTTTTCACGCGAGATCGAGCCGATCCTGTCGGACAAGTGTTATCACTGCCACGGCCCCAGCGAATCCGGGCGGAAGGGTGGCTTTCGGTTGGATATCCAAGAAGGTGCGGCGCACACCAAAAGCGGCAAGCCAGCCATCGTGCCGGGACAAAGCCAAAAAAGCGAATTGGTCCGCCGGATTCTCTCCACCGATCCGGAAGTGATGATGCCGCCCCCGGAATCGAACCGGTCCCTTTCGCCCCTGCAAATCCAGCAGTTGCAAAAATGGGTCGATGAAGGTGCAAAATGGGGGCTCCATTGGTCGTTTGTGGCGCCCCGGACTATCACGCCGCCACGCCCCCAAAAACACAAGGTCAGCCATCCGATTGACGCCTTTGTGGCCGCCAAGTTGGAGACCGAAAATCTCCATTTGAACCCACCGGCGGATCGTGCGCGCCTCTTGCGGCGGGTTTCCTTTGATCTAACCGGGCTGCCCCCCACTCTTTCGGAGCTCGACGCCTTCCAGCAGGACACCTCGCCCAACGCCTATGAAAAGGTGGTGGACCGGCTGCTCGCCTCTTCCCGTTTCGGCGAACGGGTGGCGGTCGATTGGCTGGACTTGGCCCGCTATGCGGACACACACGGATACCAGGCGGATCGCTATCGGCCGATGTGGCCGTACCGCGATTGGGTGATCAAGTCGCTAAACCAAAACCTTCCCTTCGACCAATTCGTCACCCAGCAATTGGCCGGAGACCTCCTGCCCAACGCCACGCGCGATCAGCGGCTCGCCACGGCATTCAATCGCCTGCATGTGCAGAATGAAGAGGGTGGCATCGTGGAGGAGGAATTCCGAGTCAGTTATGTCGTGGATCGGGTCAACACTTTTGGCACGGCCTTCCTCGGCCTGACCTTCGAATGCTGCCGCTGCCACGATCATAAATACGATCCCCTTTCGCAGCGCGATTTTTACCAGCTCTTTTCCTTTTTCCAGAACATCGACGAGTCCGGCCAGTCGGTGTATTTCGGTGACGTCATGTCCGTTCCGTCCACGCCCCTGACAACCGACGACCAGGACCGAAAACTTGCCGAGCTGCGCGAGAATATAAGCCTGGCCGAGAAAGAACTGGCCGAGAAAACGGCGCAATCGGGTTCTCGTTTTGACACCTGGCTGGCCCATCGAAATACGAACTCGACACTGCCGGGACTAGTAGCTCGCTATTCGTTCGATGAACTGGCGGACGGCAAATATCGGAATCTGGTTAGAACAAACTATCCGGGGTCACCCTCCGACAATCCCAAGTCGGTCGGAGGCAAGTTCGGCCAGGCCCTGGAATTCAGCGGCGACAACGGGGTTTCCTTTTCCGGCCTGGGGCACTTCACCCGGGCGGATTCTTTCAGCATTGGCCTATGGCTAAAACCCGCATCGGTCCAACCGCGGAACGTGATCCTGCACCATAGCAAGGCCTGGATGGACGCGGGCAGCCGGGGCTATGAAATCCTGTTGGAGGACGGGCACGTCTCTGTGGGGATGCACCGGATGTGGCCTGGTAATTCACTCAAAGTCCGCACACAGGCCGTCCTGCCCACGAACGCTTGGAGTCATGTCGCCTTTACCTATGACGGCTCCAGCCGGGCCGCAGGCATCAAAGTCTATATCGATGGCCGGCGAGCCGAAGTGGAGACCATTCGCGATCACCTCACGCTTGATTTCACCTACGGCGGTGAGGAACCGGATATGGCCCTGGCCTCCCGCTTCCGCGATTCCGGCTTCAAAGGCGGATGCCTGGATGAACTGCAAGTCTATAACCGCACGCTGAGCCCTGGTGAAATCGCGCAGGTGGCGGGCAATCCGGCCTTGGAGGGGGCACTAGCCACCCCGCTCACCCAGCTTTCACAAGAGCCTCGAAAACTGCTCGAAGGCTGGTACCAAGCCACAGTGGACTTTGATATTGGTGAGGCCCGCGAACGGCTGGCCCGCGCCCGCCGGGAGGAGAATAAACTTATCACCAGCATTCCAGACATCATGGTGATGGAGGAGATGCCGCAGCCGAAGCCCGCCCACATTTTCAAACGTGGCGCTTATGACTCGCCCGGCGCCGAAGTTACAGCCGATACCCCGCACATACTTCCGGCGTTTCCCAAGGATCAACCGCGAAACCGCTTGGGACTCGCCAAATGGCTGCTAAGTCCCCAGCACCCACTGACCGCCCGCGTGACCGTCAATCGGTTTTGGCAGATCTTTTTCGGCAAAGGAATTGTGGAGACCACAGAGAACTTCGGCCTGCAAGGTTCCCAACCGTCGAACGCCGACTTGCTGGACTGGCTGGCGGTGACGTTCTCAAGCGGTTCCAAGACGATCAAGAACGGGGATGGCAAACCCCTTCCCCCGTGGGATATCAAAAGCCTCTGCCGCCTGATCGTCACCAGCGAAACTTATAAACAAAGCTCCAAGGCCTCGCCGGAATTGCTGGCCCGCGACCCGGACAACCGACTTCTCGCGCGGGGATCGTCCAAGAGATTGACCGCAGAAATGTTGCGTGACCAGGCTTTGGCCGCGAGCGGTCTGTTGGTCGAGAAAATGGGTGGGCCGAGCGTCAAGCCGTACCAACCCGACGGCCTGTGGGAAGTCTCCTGGGGCGGACATTACGACACCGGCCACGGTGACGACCTGCATCGCCGCAGCCTCTATACTTATTGGAAACGGACCACTCCGCCGCCCGCGATGGTGAACTTTGACGCGGCCGACCGCAGTTATTGCCTCGTGCGCCGACAGAGCACCAGCACTCCCTTGCAGGCCCTGACCTTGTTGAACGACGTCCAGATTACCGAGGCGGCCCGGTTTGTTTCCGGTCGCGCCCTTCGTGAAGCGGGTGACAAGACATCAGATCGGGTTCGCCTGGTCTTCCGCGCCATCACCAACCGCAGCCCGACCGAAGCCGAACTCGGCGTGTTGACCCAGCTTTTCGACGAGCAGCGAGGCTTGTTCGAACGCGACGAAGGGGCCGCCAAAAAACTACTGGCGGTCGGGGAAACCGCGGCCGATCCCACCCAGCCTCCCAACGACCTGGCCGCTGGCACCGTCGTTGCGCTGGCCCTGTTCAATCACGACGAAGCGGTGATGGAAAGATAACGCCATGAACTGCAACCACATCCATTTTGGCATGAATCGTCGCGAATTCTTCGGGCGGTTTGGCCTGGGACTGGGCGGCGCCGCCCTGGCCAATCTATTTAGCGGGCAGGCCCACGCGGCTGTCTCGGCTGCACCTGCCAATCCCTTTCAGGGAATCCTCTCGTCGACCCACTTTCCGGCCAAGGCAAAACGAGTCATCTACCTCTTCATGAGCGGCGGGCCGTCGCAATTGGAGACCTTTGATTATAAACCGGCCCTCAACAAGCACCAGGGCGAGGACCTGCCCGCCAGCGTACGCATGGGCCAGCGGCTGACCGGAATGTCGGCCAATCAATCGGTTCTTCCCATGGCCGGCTCGATCTTCAAATTCAACAAGCACGGGCAATGCGGCGCCTGGGTCAGCGAACTCCTCCCTTGGACCGCCAAGATGGTCGACGATCTCTGCATCATCAAATCGCTGAATACGGAGGCCATCAATCATGATCCGGCCATCACGTTTTTCCAAACGGGATCGCAATTGGCAGGCCGCCCGAGCATGGGTTCGTGGTTGAGCTACGGCTTGGGCAGCGCCAACGATAATCTGCCGGCCTTTGTCGTCCTGATCTCCAAGGACCGCATTGATCAACCGCTGTACGCCCGGCTTTGGGGCAACGGTTTCCTGCCTAGTTTGCACCAAGGCGTCCAGTTTCGAAACGGCAAGGATCCCGTGCTTTTCCTGCAGAACCCCGATGGCATCAGCCGTGAAAGCCGTCGCAAGATGCTGGATCGCCTGGCCGAACTGGAGACCTTCCAGCAACAGGACCTGGGCGATCCCGAGATCAATGCCCGAGTCGCGCAGTATGAAATGGCCTACCGGATGCAGACCAGCGTGCCGGAGGTGATGGATACCGCGGGCGAACCGGAAAGCGTCTTCGAATTATACGGGTCCGAATCCAAGAAGCCTGGGACCTTCGCCGCGAACTGCCTGCTGGCCCGCCGCATGGCCGAGCGCAACGTGCGCTTCATACAATTATACCATCCGGGCTGGGATCACCATGGCGGATTGCCGGGAGGCATCAAGCGGCAGTGCGCCGACATCGACCGCGCCAGCTATGCGCTCATCACCGACCTTAAACAGCGCGGGCTGCTGGACGATACCCTGGTCATCTGGGGCGGAGAATTCGGCCGCACCAACTACTCCCAAGGCAAATTGACCGCGACGGACTACGGACGGGATCATCATCCGCGCTGCTTCACCATGTGGATGGCGGGTGGCGGGGTGAAGCCCGGCGTCTCCTACGGAGCCACGGACGAGTTCGGCTATAACATCGCGGACAAACCCGTTCATGTGCACGACCTCCAAGCCACCGCCCTGAACCAGTTGGGCATCGATCACGAACGCCTAACGTTCAAATTCCAGGGCCGCTATTACCGCCTCACCGACGTCCACGGCAAAGTCGTCCGGGAGATCATTACCTAGACCGGCAACCGCCGACGCAAGAAGGCGGAAACTGTTTATCCGCAGGTTGGGACCGAAACTCTTCGTCAGCCGAAAGGCCCGGACAGAAGCCGGAGTGTCGCTAACCTCGGGACACGAAAGGGTTCCATTTGCCAGAGTACGGCCATTAGCTACCAAACTGGAAGTAGATCCCCGAAAGAGGTCCGACTCAGCGTCGGACCTCCGTCAGTTAGGGGTAAGGGTGGCCATGCGAACGAGTATTCAGCAGTGCCCACCTCTTGCAGAGGTCGTGCCGACAAATCCAGTCGTCCCGAGCTTCAGGAACCGAAAACGGTCCGCATGGGCAAAACCTGATTTTCCGGCCTGATACCCCCCGACAGTGAAGCCGGACCACCGGCGACGCGATCCTCTCCTTCCACTGGCTCCTCAATCCACAGCCTATTCCAACCGCGCAAAATGCACGGCTGGAGTCGTTTTTTGCAAAGGACCCTTTCTTATCTAATTCCCCTCTGTGAGCCAATAAAGGTTCCGTTTCATCGAAAGGCCTTTTCCGCGCCCTTTTCGTAGTGTTGGTAAGCGGTGCGCAAGCCAATCAGAACCTCGGCACTCGTCTCAAAAAGAGCCTTGGCCTTGGGGTCGCTGACCTGGTCCACGTCCCCGCGAATATGTTCAATAAGCTCGGTGAGCAATCGCTCGGTGTTTCGGGCGTAGGAGCAGGGGGCTTCCGGATTCAGTGTCTCGATGTTCATGCTATGCCGCTAGCCGGATGGGTGCCATGGGAGCGCGGTCTTGCTTTGGCACAGGTGGGAGCCGGGATCGGAGGGAGATGCCGAGCGACCTCTTTATCTGGGCCTGAAAGGCCCTCGAATGTTAGCTCCAGGCTAAACGCCTTCTGAGGCGCGCAGGCCTGGGTTTAGCAGCGTTTTTTTCAGCGAGCGCAAGGAGGTCTGAAACTCGTCGCCGCCCATGCGCGAGCCTTAGACACGGTAATGATCTTGAAATGCGCTCGCGCTTGATCGCATTGGCGATTTTACCCAGTCACGCGCTCGCCAAACCTCGCTTTGCCTGGGCTAAATTACGACGGCCCTTCAGGCCGAGAAACTGTGCGTCGGTGTACACAGCCCAATCAGAGAGCGTGTCGAAGGTCGAACGAGGGGAGCGCCCCTTTGAAGCCATCCCACGAACAGATGGATGCATCCCGTCTCCTCCGGTAGTCCCAAAGCGTCTTTACAAAAGACAGCGCAGGAACATATTCCCACAGAAAGGACGACATGAAGGCATTTCGTATGAAAGGCACTGGCTGGCTGGTGTTGGCCATTTTTCTGGCGGCGGCGGGATGTGCCACCGAACGCCATGAAACGGCAAGCCTCGAAAGCCTCAATTACTATTCCGACTCCCCCTCCGCCAGCGAACGAAACGACAGCTCGCTGAACTTGCTGGGCCTGTTGTTGAATCTTGGCGGGAATGCCATCCACTGATCGGGTAAGCAGTTTCTTCACTTTTGCCTCAGGATTCTTTTTCCTGAGTGGCAACCCTGACCGGGGCGCGTTAGCTCATTCTATTTCGCGTGTTACTCTCCGCCGTTTTCCGGTTTAACTCCCTCTGCGCACGATGTCCGTCTCCCTTCGCTGTTCGGAATGTGGCGCCGAGATGGTCGACTCGGCCCAGAATGGCTTTTGCCCGGCCTGCCTCCTGCGACTGGCGTTCGATACGGGCTTGCTCCCATCGCCCGCCGGGCCGCGTCGTTTCGGCCGTTACGACCTGCTCGAACAGGTAGGCCAGGGTGGATTTGGCGTGGTTTACCGGGCCCGACAGGTGGACCTCGACCGCGTCGTGGCGGTCAAGGTACTCCGGACCGGCGCGTTTTCCACCGGCGCGGAACTGCGCCGTTTCCGTGCCGAAGCGGCCGCCGTGGCGAAGCTAAGCCACCCGAACATCATCGTGGTGCACGAAGTCGGGGAAGTGGACGACACCCCCTTCTTTTCGATGGAGCTCATCGCCGGCCCCAGCCTGGCGGCGTTGCTGAAGGACGGGCCGTTGCCACCGGACCGGGCCGCCACTTATATCCGCGCCGCGGCGGAAGGCATCCACTATGCGCATTCCAAGGGACTGGTCCACCGGGACCTCAAGCCCGCCAACATCCTGCTCGATTCGTTCGGGCAGCCGCGCGTCACCGACTTCGGCCTGGCGCACACCAGCGACGCGCCGCACGAGTTCACCCACTCCGGCGATTTCGTTGGAACATTATTATATGCCTCGCCCGAGCAGGCCCGGGGGCGGCACCGGGAGGTCGGTCCAGCGAGCGATGTCTGGGCGCTGGGAGCAACGCTTTATGAACTGCTGACCGGCCGGCCGCCGTTTCGCGGCGACACGGCGGCCCAGGTGCAGGACCGCATCCTCAACGCCGAACCGCCGCCACCGCGCCAGCTTCGGCCCAATATTCCCCGCGACCTGGAGCGCATCGTCCTGAAATGCCTGGCGAAGGAGCCCTCGCGCCGTTATCCCAGCGCGGAGGAAATGTCCCGCGAGCTCGGCCGCTTCCTGCGACGCGAACCGGTACGGGCCCAGCCCGTCGGAATCCTTGGCAAGTTTGTCCGCTGGTGCCGCCGCCGCCCCGCCACGGCGGCTCCGGTGATATCGCTATTTATAGTCATGTTCCTCGCCACCCTGGCCGCCGGGCTGTTCCGGCGTGACTCCCTGGCGGCCATGGAGCATGGGGCGCGCCTGGCAGCCCAGGCCATGCGGGCCGATCTCAACCCCATTGAGCGCACGGTCGAAGCGGCCGCCACTCGCACCGAATTGGTCGAACTCCTCCGCCGCCATGACCTGCCCGCCATGGATCGCTGGCTGGCGGTGGCCTCCCAGGCAACCACCCTGCAGGACGCCACCTGGCTGAAAACGGAGAATTGGTACCTGCTGGACCCCGCGGGGGGCATGCTAGCGCACTGGCCCACCGGAAGCCGCCTGACCAATACCATGTTTCGCGACTACTTCAGCGGCGCCCTCCGCCACGCGCATGATGCCGACCCGGTCTATTTCTCCCGGGCCTACCAGGGCGCCAACAATGGCCAGCATAAGTTTGCCGTCAGCCGCGCCATCCTGGATTCCAGCGAGGCGGTGGCGGGAGTGCTGGTCGCCACCGTGGGCACCTCCACCACCGAAAAGAACGCCCGCCTGCGAGACCTGTCCCGAAAGCTAGTGCTGGCGGCAGCGGGCGACACGAATGCTCCGCCGCCGGGGCTCACTTTTATAAGTAATACTCCCCCACAGGTCATCGTCTTGCACCCGGCGTTCAGGCAGGGTGAAGCGGCCGTGGAAACGCGGCATCCCTCAATCATTGCCCTGCTGGGCCGTGACAACCCACAGGACCAGCCCGCCGACGCCTTCTACAAAGATCCGGTCGGTG
>DATJII010000034.1:0-33211 GCA_035493435.1 Candidatus Limnocylindria bacterium
AGTAGACGAATCACGTGGCCAGGTCCGGGAGTTGGAAGCCATGATTACTTCCGCCGAGGAATGGATGAAAGCCATGTCGCCGGGCGAAGATGAGCTGAACCAGGAATCGGACGCCTCAATCAAGGCAGCCATTGAAGTCGAGCAACGGAATCTCGAGCTGTTGGAGGCCCAGCTTTCTCCCGTCACGCTTACCGCTCCTATGGATGGCGTGGTTTCGGTTATTTACCGCCATGCGGGTGAATCCGTGGCTGCCAGCGAGCCGATCATTACGATTTCCGCCACCAACACGAGCCGTATCACGGCGTTCGTGCGCCAACCCTTGGCCTTTGAGCCGCTGCCGGGCATGGAAATGGAAATTCGGACACGCACCGGTGCCCGGACGATTTCCCGCGGTCGCGTGATGCGTATTGGTCGCCAGATGGAAACGGTGGCTCCCCAGCTTCTTCCCCATCCTCCTTCGGGTGGGAATGTGGCGGTGGAATACGGACTTCCTCTACTTGTCAGCTTGCCTCCTGAGCTCCAGTTGCACCCTGGAGAGATCGTTGACTTGCGTCCGATCCTCACCCGTTAAGCCAGAGGGCTTGCAGACGGTTCCGGGGCTCCCTTTACCTCCAAAAACAACGGGATAAGCGACTGAATGGTCGCCTTTCAGTATTTCTCCCGGGTCAGCGATTGCGGAAACGCCATTTGCCGGTAGAATTTTCGGGGAGGCAAAGTGTGTTTTCGGACAATCCCAATTCATCCGGACTTCCGCGTTGACGCAATGGTCAGCAGCTTCCACCTTCGCACCTCGCGTTGAAATGAAGACGCTCTTATTTGTTTGTACGGGAAATACCTGCCGTTCGCCGATGGCGGAGGGTTTGGCCCGCAAAGCCTTGGCTGGCAGCCCGGGCTGGAAAGTCGCGTCCGCCGGTATTGGAGCGGTGAATGGCCAGCCTGCGGCGGGCCACGCGATTGCGGCGATGCGGGAGCTGGGAATCGATATTGCCAATCACCGTTCGCAAATGCTGACGGCGCGGTTGCTCCGCGAGGCGGATATCATCCTGGGACTGACCCGAGGCCACGCCGAGGGAATCGCCCTGCTCTACCCGGAAGCTGCCGAAAAGGTATTCGTACTGCGCGACTTCGACGAGCGGATCGACGAAGAAGACAAGGATATCCTGGACCCGATCGGTGGGTCTTATGAAGGATACCTGGATTGCCGTGAGCAAATCGCCTCCGGAATTCAATCGCTTTTGGATCATCTTGAACAACAGCAATCTGTGACGACGAAGAGTCTTACATTCGCCCTCGGTTCCGACCATGCCGGATACGCACTCAAGGAATCGCTCAAACCCGTATTTCAACGCCTCGGCATCCATGTCACGGACGTGGGAGCGTTTAACACCGATTCGAGCGACTACCCGGACTTTGCCAAACCGGTGGCACATTTGGTGGCCGACGGTGAAGTAGACTTCGGCGTGTTGGTTTGCGGCACCGGCATCGGTATCAGCATCGCGGCGAACAAGGTTCCAGGCATCCGCGCCGCCTTGGTTCACAACGTCGATGGAGCCACGCTCTGCCGTCAGCACAATGATGCGAATATCCTGTGCCTGGGCGGGCGTTTTACGCCTCCCGATTTGGCGGCGAAGATCGTTGAAGCCTTCATCCAGGCCGAATTTGAAGGCGGACGCCACGAGCGGCGGGTCAAGAAGATCGAAAGCGGTCGGGATCTGGCGGCGGTCGATGCCGAAATCTCGGAGGTGATTCACCGCGAATCACGGCGCCAGCAAGAGAACATCGAGCTGATCGCCAGCGAGAACTTCACGAGCCGGGCAGTCATGGAAGCCCAAGGTTCCGTGCTGACGAACAAGTACGCCGAAGGGTATCCACGCAAGCGTTGGTACGGCGGCTGCGAATTCGTCGATCAGGCGGAACAACTGGCGATTGATCGCGCCAAGAAGCTGTTCGGCGCGGACCATGCCAACGTCCAACCCCATTCGGGCTCGGGTGCGAACATGGCGGTGTATTTCTCGGTGCTCAAACCAGGCGACAAGCTCCTGACGATGGATCTGTCGCACGGCGGTCACCTCACGCACGGCAACAAGGCCAATTTCTCGGGCAAATTCTTCGAGATCGTCCACTACGGCGTCCGCAAAGAAGACGAGCGGATCGACTACGATCAATTGGCAGAAATGGCGCGCCACCATCGCCCGAAGATGATTACGGTCGGCGCCAGCGCCTATCCGCGCATCATCGATTTCAAGCGGATGAGCGAAATCGCGCAGGAAGTTGGCGCCCTCATGCTCGCGGACATCGCCCATATTGCGGGTTTGGTTGCGGCGGGGATTCATCCAAGTCCGGTTCCCTATGCGGATTTCGTTACCACGACCACCCACAAGACCCTCCGGGGGCCTCGCGGCGGGCTGATTCTCTGCAAGGAGAAGTATGCCAAGGGTATCGAGTCACAGGTGTTCCCTGGCATCCAGGGCGGCCCGCTGATGCACGTAATCGCGGCAAAGGCCGTTTGCTTCCATGAGGCCTTGGGCCCGGGATTCAAATCCTACCAAGAGCAGATCGTGAAAAACGCGGTAGCCTTGGCAGACGGGGTTCGCCGCAACGGTTTCCGGCTGATCAGCGGTGGGACGGAAAACCATTTGATGCTGGTCGATGTCGGATCGCGCAACCTGACGGGCAAACAATGCCAGTTGGCGTTGGACGAGGCCGGCATCACGACCAACAAGAACACGATTCCGTTCGAAACCCGCTCGCCGTTCGAGGCTTCCGGGATTCGGCTCGGCACCCCGGCGGTCACGACGCGTGGCATGGCGGAACCGGAGATGGCGGCCATTGCCGACATGATCAGCGAAGTCCTGTTGGACATCGGGAATACCGGCACCGCGCACAAAGTAAGGGACCGGGTCCGGGAATTAACGGCTCGTTTCCCCCTGCCCTACTGATCGCGGGAAAAATTTCAAGCCACCCCAGTAAAATGCCGCTTGCTAGCCGTCGCACACGACAGCATAACTCTCGGCGAACGAAATTCGACTATGGCCGATATTGCAAATAAGTACGAGCAGAACATCCTCGGGAAATACTTCGTAGACAATCAATGCATTGACTGCGATCTATGCCGTGAGACGGCACCCCAGAACTTTACCCGCTGGGACGACGGCGGCTATTCGTACGTCTTCAAGCAACCCTCCTCCCCTGAAGAAGAGGCTGCTTGCAAGGAAGCCATGGAAGGCTGCCCCGTGGAAGCCATCGGCAACAACGGCGGCTAGAGCGACGGTTGGAAGCTCGTTTAATGGAAGCCCGCGTTTTCAATGCGGGCTTTTTTTTATTTGCCCAGGCAGAATTGGCTGAAGATCCGGTCAAGCAAGTCGTCGGTGGCTGTTTTGCCAACGATCTCTCCGATGGCAGCCGTGGCGCTGCGCAACTCAAAGGCTACCAACTCCAGGGCTGCTCCGGCTTTCAGGGCAGCTTGGGTACGTTGCAGCGAAGCGTGACTGCGGCGCAGAGCGTCCTGATGGCGGGCATTGATGCAGGCGTGCCCGTGACTCCCTTGGGCGTCCCCTTGCCAGACCGCTTGGGCGATCGCGTCTTTCAGGGCTTCCATACCTTCCCCGGTAATGCAGGAGACGCCAATCCCATCGGAAGGAAACGTGGGCTTCGCCAGATCCACCTTGTTCCAGACCAGTACCCGGGTCTTGAAGGCGAATTCCGCCACCAACGCCGCATCGTCGGCCGCGACCGTCGAGCTGCCGTCGATAACATGCAGGACCAAGTCGGCGGCAGACGCCGCCTCCCGGCTCCGACGAATGCCTTCCTGTTCCACTTGGTCCCCCGATTCACGCATTCCCGCAGTATCAACAAAGACCACAGGAATGCCTCGGATATTGGCAACTTCTTCAATGGTGTCACGGGTCGTTCCGGCCACCGGAGAAACGATGGCCCGTTCGCGCCCTAACAACTGGTTCAACAAACTGGACTTGCCGGCGTTGGGACGACCGATGATGGCCGTCTTGACCCCTTCCCGCAAAACCTGGCCTTCGCGGGCACTCGCGAGAAGCGTCTCCAGATAAGCGATCGCACCACTGATCCGAACTTGGAGAGCTTCCTGGGTATCAGGCGTGATATCTTCATCGGGAAAATCCAGATGTGCCTCGATATGTGCCAACGCGATCATGAGGCGATCTCGCACCCCGTTGATACGCTCAGCGAGTTTCCCGGCTAACTGCTCCTGGGCGGCCTGCAGCGCCAGCTCGGTTTGGGCGTGGATGACATCGGCGACGGCTTCGGCCTGGGTCAGGTCCAATCTACCATTCAAAAAAGCTCGTTTGGTAAATTCTCCGGGTTCGGCCAATCTGGCGCCTGCGGCAAGAACTGCCGCCAACACCGTCTTGGTCACCAAAGGCCCCCCGTGGCAGCTTACTTCCACGGTGTCTTCACGAGTGAAGGTTCGAGGGGCATGGAGGACGGTCAACAGGACTTCGTCCAATACTCCGCTTTGATCCACGACCCAGCCGTAGTGCACCGTGTGGGTCAGCGCATTGCTGGGCCGCGGAGCCTTCGTCCCGGCCGGACGAAACACGCGGTCCGCAATGGTGAGCGCGGCGTCTCCCGAGATTCTAATGACGGCCAAGCCCCCCAAGCCCAAAGGAGTAGCAATGGCGGCAATGGTATCGGTATCGAGCGGCGCCATGACAATCAGACGTGGCCGCAGTTTCCCACCTGGTTCTCGGCATCTCGCCCCTCCAGGAAAAGCTGGGCCTTCCGGTAGCTTTTCTTGTGCAGGTAATGGAGCAGGTCGGGATCCGCCGTCTTCGGCAGCGAAAAGGTAAGGGAATCGAGCCGCGCAAAGAGCGGGCGCAGATCGGGTTTAGGATTCGCGGCAGCCATACCCGCCACCAGTAAATCAAGCTCCCGCAATGCTGCCAATATTTCGGTCTCAGTCGTTGTCACGACGGGATCATGGCTGATTTTCCGGGAAATTCCAAGAGGGTGTCGATCCTTATTTGACACCGCCCACGTCCAGGACAATTTGAGATACCAGCCTCCCGGAGGCGGCCTTCTAATCCGTGTAAATCCGTGATCTGTGGACAAATCCCTCCGGAAACTGCGCGCCAAAGACCGGCACCTATTGGGAATTTTTCAGCTATATTAAAAGCAAAAATATCATCCACGGATTGCGCAGATTTATACAGATTAGAAGAGCAGCGCAGGGAATGGGAGCGCACCAAACCCAAGACGCCCGGCTCAATCCTGATGATTATACCCGTCTCGCCCCCACTCCAACGGCGGACTAGTCCACCCGGACCACCAGGCCTTCGGCGGCGGCGCGGCAGAGTCCGACGAAGGTTTCTTCGGCGAGGGTCAGGCGCCGGGCCTTCCAGTGGAGAACACCCCATTGGCGTTTCAATTTTCGGCGGCCCAGCGACAAGGCCATCAGGGATCCGTCCCGCAGGGCTTTTTGGGCGACCCACGGCGCCAGGATGCCAACGCCCAGGTTCAACTTCACCAGTTCGACGATGGCTTCCATGCTGCCCAATTCCATGACCGTATTGAGAACCACTTCCTCCTGGCGGAAGTATTCGTCGATGAGCCGCCAGGTCATGCTCTTCTGGTCGTAGATAATAATACTCTGCTTCGAGATCTCGGAGCGCGTCACCTGGCGGGCCACCGCCCACGGATGATGCGGAGACACGAGGAAGGCCAATTCATCCGAGAAAAGCGGGATGAAATCGAACCGGTCGTCGTGCTTCATCTCCATCGTCAGGGCCAGATCCGCGCGATTGTCCTCTAAGAGCGTGGCCGAAGCGAGGGAATCGCCGGGCTCAATATTAATGAGACTCTGCGGAAAACTCTCTTTGAACTCACGTAATACAGAAGGCAGCAGGCCGACACAAAGAGTAGCTGGTGAAACGAGTCGCAAACGCCCCACGCCCCACTTGCCCAAACGCTCAATTCCGCTGCGCGCGGAATTCATTTCCAGGAGAATTCTCTCCGCATGTTTTAAAAGGTGCTCACCTGCCTGAGTAAGGATCACCTTCTTGCCCACCCTGTCCAAAAGACGACAGCCCACATCTTGTTCGAGCGCCTTCATCGAATGGCTTACAGCGGATTGCGTAAGAAATAATTCCCGCGCGGTCTGCGTAAAGCTGCCCGTGCGGGCAAGGATGATGAAGGCTTGGAGCTGTCGGCTATCGAGCGGTGCTTTCATTCATGAGCGGACTTCATTGTTCCGATTGAAATCATGCAGAGCAGTTGTTGGGCCGGAACTGGCCACCCGGCATCCCAAACGCTAATGGACTCCTAGACGCAATGATTACGGCATCGGAGTTCAAAAATAGCCAGAAGGACGGAATCGTCCGGCTGGGATTCGTTCCGCTGAACGACTGCGCGCCGCTGGCGGTGGCGATGGAGAAAGGTTTCTTCGTCCAACAAGGCCTCCAGGTGAGACTTTCGCGGGAACTAGGATGGGCGACCATCCGGGACAAGCTGAGCCATGGCGAATTGGACGCCGCGCACGGTCCTTGTGCTCTTCCCTTTGCCTTGCGGGCGACGGCCATTCCCTGCGACTGCAGCACGGGACTGGTACTGAATCTCCACGGCAACGCGATCACGATGTCTGATCGCCTCTGGCAACAAGGCGTCCGAGACGCGGCCACCCTGAAGCAGTTCCTCCGAGTCCATCGAGGGCAGCGAATCCTGACCCTGGGCATCGTCTCGCGGTACTCCAGCCATTCTTACCTGATGCGAAAGTGGCTTGAGTCCGGCGAAATCGATGTCGAAAAAGAGACCCGTTTGGTCGTCGTTCCCCCTCCCCAGATGGCGGGCAATTTGAAGGCCGGGCATTTGGACGGCTACTGCTCGGGCGAACCCTGGAACTCGGTCGCGGTAGCCGCAGGTGATGGGTGGATTCCAGCCACGAGCGTCCGACTCGCCCCACGGCATCCGGAAAAGGTCCTGGTCGTACGCAATGATTTCACCCGGCGGCACCGAGAAGAACACGTGGCCTTGATCGCGGCCCTGTTGAAGGCCTGCCAGTTCTGCGACCATCCGGCAAACCGAGACGAGATTGTCCAGATCCTTTCCGGGCGGGAATATCTCAACCTGCCGGAACCGGTGATTCGCCGCGGATGGACCCCGGACTTCGACTGTGGCAAGGGACGCACCTCCCGCAGCGACGAGTTCACGGTGTTTCATCGCGACGACACCAACGAACCTTCGACCGACAAGGCGGCTTGGGTGCTCAACAACCTATTGACCCCGGAACTCCGGGCACAATTCACACCTGCCGACCTAGGCAAGATCTTCCGCAGCGACCTTTATCACGAAGCCCTCGCGCTTTCTGTTTCCACCGAAAAAAACACCTTCCTGAAAACCCATGAATCGCCCATTACCCTTGTCTAAACTTAGTCGCCGCCGTTTTCTCGGCACCACCGCCACTGGAGCTGTCCTGGCAGGATTGCCCACCGGATGGGTGGGAAGTGTCTATGCGGACGACTCACCGGAGCATGCCGCAATCAAGTTCGGGATCATTGCCCTGACTGACTGCTCACCCATCGTAATCGCCCACGAGAAGGGTCTATTTAAGAAGTACGGCATCCAATCATCCATCTCCAAGGAAGCGAGCTGGGCGGTGATCCGCGACAAGCTGCAGACGGGTGACAATCAGGCCACGCACATGCTGCTGGGCATGCCCATCGCCTCCACCATGGGGCTTGGGGGTTCGGTCAAGAAACCGATGTGCATCCCCTGGTTGCTCAATCGCAATGGGCAGGCCATTACCCTGAAGATGGATTGGCAGGGCAAGGTGAAGGACGATCCCAAGGCTTTGAAACCCTTTGTGGACAAGGCCAAGTCCCTGGGCGAACCGCTGACCTTCGCGATGACCTTCCCGCCGGGTACGCATGCCATGTGGATGCGCTATTTCCTGGCGTCGGGTGGGATTCATCCCGACAAAGACGTCAACCTGGTCGTCATACCGCCCCCGCAAATGGTGGCCAATATGAAGGTCGGCAAGATGGACGGCTTCTGCGTGGGCGAGCCTTGGAACGCGCGTTCCATCTCCGACAAGATCGGCTTTACCAGCATCACGACCCAGAAGATGTGGCCCGACCACCCGGAAAAGGTTTGCGCCTTCCTTTCGGAATTTGCGGAGAAGAATCCGAAGTCGGTCAAAGCAGTATTAAAGGCTCTTCACGAGGCATCGGTCTGGCTCGATGACCTGGGCAATCGTCCAGAGCAATGCGAGATCATCAGCAAGCCGTCCTACGTCAACTGCCCGAAGGAAATCATCCTGGGCCGGTTGCTGGGCGACTATGACCTCGGTGACGGACGGAAGTACAAGGACGATCATTATATGATCTTCCACGACCGCAACTGCAACTATCCGCAGCCCAAGTACGTGGCGTGGTGGCTCTCGCAGTTCCGCCGCTGGGGCATGGTCTCGGGCGCACCGGACTACGAAGGAGTGGCCAAGCAAGTGGCCCGGACCGACCTCTATGAGGAAGCCATGAAGGAAATCGGCTATAATCACGGTGGCAAGAATAACGCCCCCGAAACCTTTTTCGATGGAGTCACCTTCGATCCCGCCAAACCCGAGGAATACGCGAAGGGATTTGCCATCAACAGCCTGAAAGGCTGAACCAGCCAGAACTGGAAAGCCCGGGTGGGCCATCCGGCAGGGCCAGTCCGACGCTCAGACCACAGGCCAGGACGGAAAAGCGGGGTCGCAATCCGTCCACGCCACCACCATGTCCCGATTCTAACAAGCATCCATGAAAGCGAAAAAATACATCATAGACTTCCTGCTCCTGCCCATGGTGGGCCTGGCGGCGAGCCTCATCATCTGGCAACTGCTCTCTGGTCACGTCGAGATCCACAAGAATGCGGACGGCACCACCGAAGAAGTGAAGACGGGCGTGGTCAAGGACCTTCCCAGTCCGGCCACCACTTGGGAAAAGACGAGCAAGTACGTCCTGAAGCCCTTTGAGAAACGCGAGGAACTCGATCAAGGAGTGTTGCGCTTCACCTGGTACTCCCTGTTGATCGTAGCCAAGGGTTATGCCATCGCGCTGATCCTGGGAACACCCCTCGGTTTCTTCCTGGGATTGTCCAAGGCCTTCACCAAGATGTTCGACCCCATCATCCAGTTGCTGCGCCCGGTATCGCCGCTGGCGTGGTTGCCGTTGGGGGTGGTGCTTTTCAGCGGTGCCGGCAAGCAGGCCAATGAAATGGCCGCGCTCTTCACCATCGCCGTCTGTTCCATGTGGCCCACGGTATTGAATACCGCCGTGGGAGTGCGGGCGATCCCGCAGGATTACCTAAATGTCGCCAAGGTCCTCAAGCTCTCCCGTACCCAGACGCTGTTCAAGATCCTGATCCCGGCGACCCTGCCCTATATGTTCACCGGCTACCGGCTGAGCCTCGGCATCGCCTGGCTGGTCATCGTCGCCGTGGAAATGCTCACCGGCCGCATCGGCGTCGGGAACTTCCTCTGGAACGAGTATAACAACGGCCTCTACACGAGCATCATCCTCTGCATCCTGACGATCGGGCTCGTGGGCTTTGTCCTCGATCGCGGCATGAGCCTGCTGGAGAAACGTTTCAAGAGCATCTAAATCCCTTTCCCCCACACCCATGCCTTTTCTTGAGATCAAGAACGTCAGCAAGAGTTACCCCGTTGACAGCGGGCGGACAACCGTGCTGAAAAACATCAACCTGCAGATCGAAAAAGGCGAATTCGTCGCGATCGTGGGTTATTCCGGCGCCGGTAAAACGACGCTGATGAACCTGATCGCCGGGCTGCACCGTCCGGACACCGGGACCGTGACCTTGAACGATCTGGAAATCGTCGAGCCCGGCCCCGACCGGGGAGTGGTTTTCCAGAATTATAGCCTCCTCCCCTGGCTGACCGTTTACGAAAACATCAGTCTGGCCGTAACCCCTCTTTTCCCCAACTGGTCCGAGGCGAAACGGAAACAGCACGTCGAGAAGTATATCGAAATGGTCCATCTTTCCCACGCCAAGGAAAAGCGGCCCGCCGACCTCTCGGGCGGAATGCGCCAGCGCGTGAGCGTGGCCCGGGCCCTGGCGATGGAGCCCCAAATCCTCCTCATGGACGAACCCTTGGGTGCGCTCGACGCCCTGACCCGGGCGACTTTGCAGGATGAGATAGGCCGGATCTGCCAGGAATCCGGCAAGACCGTGGTGCTGATCACCAACGATCCGGACGAGGGCATCTATCTTGCTGACCGCATTATACCCCTGAGCACCGGACCCGAAGCGACCCTGGGCCCCAGCTTTACGGTGGACATCGAGCGGCCCCGCGACCGCAAGGCCATGAATCACGATCCCCGGTTCAAGCGCATCCGGAATGGCGTTGTCGAATGGCTGCTGGGAGAGGGGGGACGAAAACACACCACCGTCACCAAACGTCTGGTGCTGCCGGATATTGAACCGGAAGACCTTTCCGTGGCGCGGTCGCCTTTTGACCGCCGTCGCCGTCCCATTCGCAAGAGCGAGCGCAAGGTGGAGAAAATCGAAATCAACTAACCCAATTTTTCTACTGTGAGCGCCTACGTCGAACTTTCCAATATCTCGAAGATCTATCCCACCCCCAAGGGGCCGGCCACGATCGTCAAGGACTTCAACCTCACGATCAAGAAAGGGGAATTCGTCACCTTGATCGGCCATTCGGGCTGCGGGAAAAGCACCGTGCTCTCCATGCTGGCCGGCCTGAGCGAAATCTCGGCGGGTGGCATCATCCTGGCGGGCCGCGAATTGTGCGGCCCCGGCCCGGACCGCGGCGTCGTTTTCCAGGCTCCCAACCTGCTCCCGTGGATGACCGCCTACGAGAACGTGATGCTGGGGGTGAACCAGGTTTTCTATACGGCTTCCACCGAGGAACGCCGTGAAATCGCCGAATACTACCTGACCGTCGTGGGCCTGGGCGAATCCATGCACCGCAAGCCCGCGGAACTATCCCAAGGCATGCGCCAGCGGGTCGGCATTGCGCGCGCCTTTGCGCTGTCGCCCAAGATGCTGCTGCTGGACGAACCCTTTGGAATGCTCGATTCCCTGACACGGTTTGAACTACAGCAGGTGCTGATCGACCTGTGGTCGCGCAACAACCTGACCGCGCTGATGGTCACCCACGACGTCGACGAAGCCCTCTTTCTTTCCGACCGGATCGTGATGATGACCAACGGTCCGGAAGCCTTTGTAGGGGAGGTCATGGAAGTGCCCTTCGCCCGCCCGCGCCACCGCAAGGACGTGCTGGAGCACCCCGACTATTATGCCCTGCGCGAGAACCTGATCGGGTTCCTCAATACCCGTGCCTACACGTTGAAGGGCCTGAAACCACCCCATGACGACCCTTCCGAGCCCCATGCCGAAGCCAAACACCAACCGGCTCCGGCCAAGCCCGCTGAACTTTCCAAACCTGTGACCATGTCCGTTGCCTGACCGCGATCCGCATCACAACCACGAACCGATGAAACCGCTCCAAACCACACTATTACTAACCGCGACCGCCGCCACGGCATCCAGCCTATGGGCGTCGCCGCCCCTGGACTTCAGCTATTCCTCTCCCTCCCGCCCCACTCCGGGCTATCTCAACGAGTGGCTGCGCATGGACGATCCGTACATGCTGCAATGGGACCTGGGAATCAACGAGCGCTTGCGCTACGAAGGCCGTTCCCACGGCGGATTCACCTCTGGCGGGCCAGGCACCGACTTCCGGGCGAGCGGTGTCAACAACGACAACCACTATTTCCTTTCCCGCACCCTGCCGCGTATTGGCTATACCGACAAATGGTTCCAGGTGTTCATCCAGGGCGAAAACAGCTCGGTGACCGGTGACCGACGCGTGAGTGTCCCGGGTTCCACGACGTCGCTCGGAAAAGGCGGAGCCAGCCCGGAATCGAACGGACCGCTGGATTTGCACCAGGGATACCTGTTCCTGGGGAACCACAAGGAATTCCCCGTTTCCCTCAAGGTGGGCCGCCAGGAACTGATTTATGGCGACGAGCGATTGGTCGGCGCCTCCATGTGGAACAACGTGGGCCGCACGTTTGACGCCGCCAAATTGCGCTACCAGAACGCCTGGTTTGGGATGGACGCCTTTGTGTCGCGCGTCGTATTGGCCGAAGACAACAAGTTCGACCCACCCAACCCGCATGACAATTTCTGGGGACTCTATTTTGACACCCAGAAAATCCCGAAGAACCGCACCGAATTCTATATCCTGGGCCGCAATGCATCCGCCCAGGCCGCGACGCTCACCTATGCCAGCCCCTATGCCGTGGGAACCGCCCGAGATATCTATACCATCGGTGCGCGGCTGAAGGCCAATACCAACGACTGGGGCAACTTCGACTACACCGTGGAATCGGCCGGGCAGTTTGGCCGCTTTGTCGAGCCGGGAGGCAAGAGCGAGGACCAACGCGCCTATATGCTTTTTGCCGGCGCCTACTACACCTGGAAGGAAACCACGTTCACCCCGAAGGTGGGCCTCGAATTCAACTACGGCTCGGGTGACAGCAACCCCAACGACGGCACCCATGAGACCTTCGAGAATCTTTACCCCACCAACCATAAGTTCTATGGTTATGCGGACTACTTTTCGTTACAGAACCTGATCAATACCCGGGGCATCTTCAGCCTCAAGCCGAGCGCCCGCACCACCCTGACGGCGGAAGGCCATCTCTTCTGGGCCGCGGACACCCACGACAGCCTCTACGCCGTCACCGGCGCCCGCCGCGGCACCGCCACCTTGCAACCCGTGGCCGCCCGCGGGACGGGCTACGGCATCAATCCCGATGCCGACCCTTACGTGGGAGCCGAAATCGATCTGATCGCCGCCTGGGCTTTGAGCCCCTTTATCAACCTGGAAGGCGGGTTCTCTCACTTTTTCCACGGGAATTACATTTCGGACTCCTTCTCCAAAGTTCCGGGTGGCGCGACCGATGCTGAGTGGGTTTGGGTACAGACCACCATTAATTTCTAGACCCGAGTCACCAACACACCAAACGACCCCTTGTTGACTCCTATTCCAGCGAAAGCGGGCTGAAGCCGCCCCGCTGAAATCGACAGTGCCGGTATCGTACAGCCGTGGTCGTGGGCAAAAGCCAACGCCACGGCTGTTTTGCAAAACACAATCTGAGCAAAACTCCACAGCGACCCAAACCAGGCAAAAAGATAGTCCGCCACAATGCCTCCATACCCGCAGCAGCGAGCGCATGGATAAATGAACTTAATTCAGGCAATGACCAACACGTTATGAATCCCATTCATTCATCCAATTCAAACGATTCCGTCTGGGGGCATGGCATCCGGCGCATGGATTGCATTCAGTCTTCCGTGAGTTTCAACACTCCTGTCGGCACCGAGCTTGGCTAAGATGAAAACCGTTCCCACGCTTCCCGAAAGTGCGCCGTTCAGTCCCGAACAACGGGCCTGGCTCAATGGCTTTTTGGCGGGCCTCTTCTACGACTCCGCAGTACCATCTGCTGGAGCGCAATCCGTTGCCCCCGCTGCTGCGCCCCGTTCCCTGCTCATCGGCTTTGGCAGCCAGACCGGCTCAGCCCAAGGCTTGGCCAAGCGTCTGGCCAAGGAGGCCGAGAAACGCGGATTTGCCCCCAAGATCAAGGAACTGAACGCGATCCCAGTGGCGGACCTGGCCAAGGAAGAACGCGTGGTGATCGTCACCAGTACCTGGGGCGATGGCGAGCCCCCCGATAACGCCGCCGAATTCTGGTTGGCACTAAGCTCCGCGACGGCTCCACGAATGGAGAAGCTGGAGTTTGCGATCCTCGGTTTGGGTGACCGAAATTATACCGATTTCTGCGGCGCTTCGAAAAAGATCGACGAACGACTGGCGGCACTGGGTGCCTCACGGTTAACGGATCGTGGCGAATGCGATGTGGACTATGAGGCAGCGGCCAAGGCGTGGATTGAAGGGCTATGGCCTACTCTCGCCGGGAAAGCCACTGCGTCCCCGTCCGCCGAATTGACGGCAAGCGAACCAGCTTCGGTGGCAACGGGAACGGCATCCTATTCACGTACCAACCCCTTTCCAGCTCGTCTAAAGACCAATCGACTGCTCAATCGTGCGGGCTCCGCCAAAGACACCCGGCATTTTGAGATTCTCCTCGAAGGTGCTGGTCTGGATTACGAGGTCGGCGATGCCCTGGGCTTGGTGCCCAAGAACTGTCCGGTGCTGGTGGAAGAATTACTGGCCACCCTGGGATTCAAGGGTGAGGAAAAGGTCAAGACGGCGGAAGGTGTGGAGTGGACCCTACATGAAGCGCTATTGACCCAAAGTGTAATCACCCAACCCGGAACATCACTGGTCAAGGAGGCAGCGTCCAAGGCTGGGAACCGCGATCTGCTGGCACTCCTGGAACCAGCCCACAAGACGGAACTTGAAAAATGGCTGTGGGGGCGAGACATCGTTGATGTTCTCAAAGCTTGTCCAACGGCGCGGTTTACTCCGGACGAATTCATCGCCTTGTTGCGCAAGCTGCAACCCCGGCTCTACTCCATCTCCTCCTCGCCCAAAGCGCATCCCGGCGAGGTTCATCTAACGGTTGCCGCCGTTCGTTATGAGGCTCATGGACGAGCCAAGAAGGGCGTTGCGTCGTGCTGGCTGGCCGATCGCGTCACCGTGGGAGAAACACCCGTCCCGGTATTTATCCAGACGTCGCACGGATTCCGGCTGCCCGCCGATACCAGCCGTCCCGTGATTATGATCGGGCCGGGCACTGGCATCGCACCTTTCCGGGCCTTTTTGGAAGAACGCCGGGCCGTGGGGGGAACTGGGAAAAACTGGCTGCTTTTCGGCGACCAATGCCGGGCCACCGATTTTCTCTATGAAGAGCAGTTGCTCGGGTACCGGGCAGACGGGCTGCTCAACCGCCTCGATTTCGCTTTTTCGCGGGATCAAAAGGAAAAAATCTATGTCCAGCACCGGCTGCTGGAGCATGCTGCCGAGTTGTGGTCCTGGCTTGACGCGGGAGCTCATCTCTATGTCTGCGGCGATGCCAAGCGAATGGCCAAGGACGTCGATGCCGCACTCCAACAGGCCATAGCCAGCGCCTCGGGCCGTTCGGCCAGCGAGGCCGCGGAATATGTGGCCCGGATGAAATCCGAGAAGAGGTACCAACGCGATGTCTACTAATATTCCCACCCCCTTCCCCGTTTCCACCATGAATCGCACCCCGCTCCCCTTCAGTGAAATTGCCGGCCAAAAGCTGACGCCGGAACAGTCCGCCTACCTGGAAGGAATGTTCGCCGGACTGCAGAATCGCGGCCTGCGCTTCCAGGACGTGATGCCGAATCCGGCGGCCCTGCCCACGGGAATGGCCAAGATCAACCTTGATGACTTGATACCCGAAGAACGGATCAAGCATGAGCTTCATCCCCTGGATGCCTACCCCTTGCTGTTGCAACACGCGGCCAGCAACCAGGCGCCGGATAAGGAAAACACCTTCCGTTTCAAGTGGCAGGGGCTGTTCTACCTTACGCCCAACAAGGAAGCGTTCATGTGCCGGATGCGGATTCCCGGCGGGGCGCTCAGCTCAGGACAACTCCGATCCATTGCCAAGATCGCCGATGAATTGACGACGGGTTATATCCAGATCACCACCCGTGCCAACCTCCAGATCCGCCTGATCGAGCCCAAAAACGCGCCCGAAGTATTACGGCGGATTCAAGCCACCGGGCTTCACTCGCGGGGCGCGGGCGCGGACAATATCCGCAACCTGACCTGCGATCCCACGAGTGGCATTGATCCAGCGGAGTTGATCCCCACTTTGCCCATTGCCGAAGAACTCGGGCACCTAATCATCAACCATCGTGAGTTTTACGACCTGCCGCGCAAGTTCAATATCGCTTTCCATGGCGGCGGAGCGATCAGCACCGTCGAGGATACCAATGATATTGGCCTGAAAGCGGTGCTGGTGGTGCCTCCGGCGGAGGCCTCGAAGGCGGTTCGCAGTGGCGATATCATTTCCGACCAGGTCGAGCCTGGCGTCTATTTCCGGGTGGCTCTTGGTGGAGCGACCGGACATAAGACCTTCGCCCGGGACATGGGAGTGCTGGTCAAGCCCGACCAGGCGATCAAGGTGTGCACCGCGCTGCTGCGGGTTTATATTGCCCACGGCAACCGGACGGATCGCAAGAAGGCACGCCTCAAGCACCTGCTCGAATCCTGGACCCTGGAGCAATACCGGGCCGAAACTGAGAAGTTGTTGGGCTTTGAGTTGCTGCGTGTTCCGAGCCAAGCCGAAGCCGGTACGGCCAAACCGCTGCCGCCCCACCCGCACGTCGGGGTCTACAAACAAAAACAGGCGGGTCTCAACTGGGTGGGAGTCGCGGTGCCAGTGGGGCAACTAACCACCAAGCAAATGTACCGCCTGGCGGAACTCGCTGATTTATACGGCTCCGGGGACCTGCGCCTGACGGTCTGGCAAAACCTCATCATCCCGAACGTCGCCGACACTTATCTGGAAACCCTCAAGAAGGCCTTGGTCAAGGCAGGGTTTGACTGGCGGCAATCCAATCTTCGCAGCGGATTCATTGCCTGCACCGGGAATAGCTATTGCAAATTTGCCGGAGCCAATACCAAAGGCCATGCCTTGGAACTCGCCGACTACCTCGATAAGCGAGTTCAACTCGACCACCCCATCAACGTCCACCTTACCGGATGTCCGAATTCCTGCGCCCAGCATTATATGGGCGATATCGGCCTGCTCGGCGCCAAGATCAAGGTGGGTGGGGAAAGCATGGAGGGATACCATGTATTTGTAGGCGGCGGCTTCGGCGACAGCCAGGCGGTGGGACGGCAATTGTTCCAGGGCGTTTCGATGCAGGAACTGAAAACCCTGCTGGAACGGATGCTGAAGATCTATCTCAAGGTTCGTGCCCCGGGGGAAACCTTCCAGCAATTCACCCACCGGCACGACGTTGGCAAGCTGCAGGAACTCTTCAGCCCCGTGCCCTAAATGTCCGTCGCTCCCTCATTCGAATCCGGCTCGCGACCTGCCGAGCCCGCCCCACCACTGGCCAAGGCGCTGGTGGCGGAACCCGTGGTTCCGTTGCCTCGCAGCCAGCCCCTGCAGGACGTCCAGGGGTTTGAAGCCGACGCCGGACGGTCGAATGTCAGCAGCCTGATCGATATCTATTTACAAGAGCAGCGCCAATTGACCGCGGTCGAGCGATTCAGCCAGCGTCATACCAGCCAGGCGGAGCACCTGCAGGCCCGGTACTATAAGGAGCTGCTGCCCGCCACGGCCCCCAAGCCCGGCCAGCAATATGCGTTCGAGGTCGACCTGGACCGCTGCTCCGGCTGCAAGGGCTGCGTCAGCGCCTGCCATTCGTTGAATGGCCTGGATGACAACGAGACCTGGCGGGAAGTGGGTTTCCTGGTGGGAAAAGAGAAACGGCCCACGCCAAAGGGTCGTCGTATCCCGCTCCAGGTGGAAACGGTGCCTGCCATCCAGACGATTACCACGGCCTGTCATCACTGTGTGGATCCAGGCTGCCTGAGTGGCTGTCCGGTGCTGGCCTATGAGAAGGATCCGGTCACTGGGATCGTCAGCCACCTGGATGACCAATGCATCGGGTGCACTTATTGTGTGATGAAGTGCCCCTATGAGGTACCCAAGTATTCCCCGAAGCGAGGTATCGTCCGGAAGTGCGACATGTGCCAGGGCCGGCTGGCGGTGGGCGAAGCGCCCGCCTGCGTGCAGGCGTGTCCCAGCGTCGCTATTGCCATACGTGTCGTCGACGTCGAAGAAACCCGTCACCGCGCCGTACAAAACGAATTTCTGCCAGCCTCGCCCGATCCCCGAATTACCCTTCCGACAACCCGGTATCTTACCAAGCGCGAAGGGCTGGAAGTGGATGCGGCCGATCGGCACCGCGTGGTTCCCCAGCCGGGGCACGGTCCCTTGGTGGCGTTGCTGGTGTTCACCCAGCTGGCCGCGGGAGGATTTATAGCGGCGGGTCTGCTAGATAGCACTTCCCCGGTTCGCCCAATATTGGCCGCCGCAGCCTGGATTGCCTTGCAAATCGGTTTGGCCAGTAGCGTTCTGCACCTTGGCCAACCACTCAAGGCCTGGCGCGGATTCCTGGGATGGCGCCGAAGCTGGCTCAGCCGCGAATTGATCGCGTTGTCCGGATTTGCCGGTATAGCAAGCGGTCTAACCTTGGCCGTCTGGCACGAGCGACTGCCCTTGGTTTCCGGGTTATTGGCTCCTATTTCTCCCCTGCTCCAGGCGGTAGCCAACAGCCCCCTTTCCTGGTGGCTTACCGGCGTGGCCGGGCTGGTTGGCGTCTTTAGTTCAGTCATGGTCTACGTGGACACCCACCGGGCCTTTTGGAGCCTGAGGGAAACCTCGCTTCGCTTCTTCGGAAGTTCCCTGGCATTGGGCACAACCCTGGCGTGGACCATCAGCCACTTGACCCAAGGATCCGCCAGCAACACGTTGGCCAAAGTCCTTCTCATTTTGGGGACGATTCGCCTGCTTAACGCCGCCACGCTCCTGCGTGCCCGGCCTGATTCATCCCTGGCCAAGACGGTCACACTACATCTTCATCATTTTGGCCGCACCACCCTGGCGTGGCTGGTTTGTTGGATGGTCGGTGGGCTACTCGCGCCTTTGGCCGCACTGGGAGGACACGCTTCCGCCGCGACCTGCCTGCTGGCCTTCGTGGCCCTGCTTATGGGGGACCTGCTGGAACGCCGCCTTTTCTTCACCACCGTATCCTCCATCAAGATGCCCGGGGGTACTATTTAGTAACCGTTTTTTCGCAATGCCCCTGCCCGGCGACCATCCCCCTTCTGAGTCAAAAGAGAATTCGCTGCTGCGACGCTGGACCGGCCCGCTTACTACGGATTTGGTCCAAAATCCCGGGAAATTCGGCTTGGGCCGGATTCCCGAGCGATTGGTTCCCAATGCCACCACCACGGTGGTTTGCGGGTTCTGTTCCACCGGTTGCGGATTGAATGTTCACCTGCGGGACGGTGAAGCGATCAACCTGAGTGCCGACACCACTTATCCGGTGAATCTCGGAATGGCCTGTCCCAAGGGATGGGAAGCACTGACCCCACTTTCCGCTCCCGACCGCGCCACCGCACCGTTGCTCCGCGATCCGGTGGCGGGCACCGAGACACCGATCTCCTGGCGCCTCGCGATGGAGACCTTCGTATCCCGGATGAAGGCCATCCAGCAAAGGCACGGCCCGACCAGTATTGCCTTCCTGAGTACCGGGCAGATGTGCGTGGAGGAAATGGCCCTCCTCGGAGGCTTGTTTAAGTTTGGCATGGGCGGCCTGCATTGCGATTCCAACACCCGCCAATGCATGGCCACCTCCCATGTGGCCTATAAGGAGAGTTTCGGATTCGACGCCCCTCCCTTTACCTACGCGGATTTCGAGACTTCCGACACCCTGGTATTCATAGGGGCCAACCCGTGCATCGCCCACCCCATCATGTGGCAACGGGTCCTGCGGAATCCGAACCAGCCACAGATCATCGTCATCGATCCCCGGCGGACCGAGACGGCGATGAACGCCTCGTTGCACCTGCCCATTGCACCAAAGTCCGACCTCGTATTTCTTTACGGGACGGCGCAGGCGTTGATCGAGCGCGGGCACGTAGCCCACGAATTCGTGCGGGCGCATACCACAGGCTTCGACGCCTTTGCCCAGTTTATCAAACCGTTCACCCGGGAGCGTGTCCTTTCGGAGTCAGGTTTGGACGGCGACACCTTCGACCATTGGATCGACCTGCTGGTTCGTGGCCAGCGGGTAAGCCTCTGGTGGACCATGGGAGTCAACCAGGGACACGAATCCACCCGCACGGCCCAGGCTATTATTAACCTGGCCCTCATGACGGGCAATATTGGCCGCCCTGGGACAGGTGCCAATTCCATCACCGGCCAGTGCAATGCGATGGGTTCGCGGCTCTTTGCCAACGTAACGAGCCTCTTTGCCGGACGCGACTTCAAGCGCGAGACGGACCGGGCGGAGGTCGCAGGGATCCTCGATATCCCAACGAGCACGATACCTTCCCGAGATTCCTGGGCTTACGACCAGATAGTCGACGGCATAGATAAGGGTGAGATCCGCGGCCTTTGGTTGATCGCCACCAATTCCGCCCATTCCTGGGTCCACCAAGAGCGGCTCCAAGGCCTCTTCAAGAAGCTGGATTTTCTCGTGGTGCAGGATCTGTATCACTCGATCGACAGCGCCCGCGACGCGCACCTCATTCTGCCTGCCGCTGGTTGGGCAGAAAAAGACGGCACCCTGGTTAATTCCGAACGCCGCTTTGGCTTGGTCAAAAAAGTCCGTCGCGCTCCCGGACAGGCCCTGAGCGACTTCGCCATATTCAAACTCGTGGCCGAGGCCTGGGGTTGTGGCTCGTTGTTCGAGCGGTGGTCTTCACCGGAAGCCACGTTTCAAATCCTCAAATCGCTCAGCCAGGGCCGACCGTGCGACATCACCGGGATTCGCGATTATCGTCACCTTGACGATTCCGGCGGCATCCAATGGCCTTTTCCAGAAGGCGCACCGACCCAAGCCGACGGTTCTCCAGAAACTGAGCGCCGCTTGTTCGGTGATGGACGTTTCTATACGCCAGACGGCCGGGCGCGCTTTGTCTACGAGAATCCCCGCCCCCTGCCTGAACCCACCTGCGCGGAATACCCATTTGTGCTGATGACCGGCCGGGGCAGTTCGGCTCAGTGGCATACCAACACCCGTACGGGCAAATCGGACGTGCTTCGGAAACTCTACCCCGAACACGCCTACGTGGAGATCCATCCCGACGACGCCAAAGCGTTGGGCGTTGGGCCGGGTGAAAAGGTGGAGATTTCCTCACGGCGCGGAAGCCTCGTCGTCAATGCCCTGATCACTCCGACCGTCCAACCGCGCCAATTATTTCTGCCGATGCACTATGACGGTGTGAACAAATTGACGCATTCCAGTTTCGACGCCTACTCGCGCCAGCCCAATTATAAGCACTGTGCGGTGAAAATTCGACGGGCATAGCGGACACTCCGAAACGGGGATCGGCCCACTCAGTCCGGCTAGATCGCTTCGCCTGACCAACGGAACAGTCCTTGGTGCGGGAGTTTCAGTCTTGGGCGCACCTGCAATTTCCAATGCGATGGACTCACGCGGAGGCGCGGAGCCGCGGAGGAGCAAAAAGGCAAAAGAAAGAAATAATTATTAACTATTTGTGACAACAAGGGCTGGAGGATGCCCCTCAAAAGGGAGTCTTTTTGCGTATTCTGCACGCTCCACCCCCGAACCGCCCGTTGTTTTCTCCGCGCCTCCGCGTGCGCCAACTTTCCGCTGCCCGCCGCCAAATCCAACACGGTTTCGACGCGCCCATGCCCAGGTGGGCAACCATGAATGATGCTCACTCTTCCTGCTCGAATGCGTGCCCACCTCCTAAGAAAGTTACCCGCAAGGCGTTAACCCGGTGGAGGGTTACTTCGCCCGGAGGTCACTTGCCCACCGGAGACGGCCCTGCCACGTTTGACGACAAGACGCTATGATGCCGTTTCGCTGGATGATTTGGACCCTCGCCCTCTGTTCGTTGGTAATCTTCTCACAGGCAGCTACTTGGGAGGAACAACAACGGCACGCCGAAGCCTTTTACGCCGAGGGCTCATTCGTCCGGGCATGGGAGATCTACCGACAGGCCCCGGGCGATTTATCCGGATCCACCAATCGGTGGGTTCAATTCCGCGTCAACGACACCCTTTGGCGAACCCAAGGTGAAAATCTGCGAAACGAAGAGTCCGAACGCGCCTTGTCCGCGCTGGATCGAGTTTTTCCCCAGCAAGCCCCTGAGATCGAACGGGATCGCGCATGGGCGGAAGCCATGGAATCGCTGGGAGACTTCCATGACCGCCGGGGCGATGCGCGGGACTGGGTGGAAACCCGCTACGGCTTCGCCTTGGACTGGTGGAGCGGACGCAGTGAGCTCACCACCGCCCGGAACCGGTACCTGGCGATCATTTGGAAACTGGCCCGCAATCGCTGGAATCGGATGGACCCGGAATCCATGCCGATCCGCTTGGACTGGCTCAACAATGCAGTCCAGATCGCCACTGAACCCGCCGACCAAGCGCATGCCCGTTTCCTCCGCGCCCGCGCCCTCCAACAAATGGGTCCGCCTGACGAACGAGCACTTTACTTGGTAGAAGACGACTTCAAGGCGGCGCTCGCGGGCGGCAAAGCCAATCCCTGGCATGACGCCGCGTTGTTCAGCTACGCGAATTGGGTCGAAGCCCAAGGCAAGCTCATACTTCCCAAGGACGCCTCTTGGTATCGCGCGGGAGATGCCGCCCGGGCCTTGCCCCTTTATCTCCAGCTCACGACAGAATACAAGGAAGGTGAATCCGCTTTTTGGAGACAGGCGCTGGATCGGCAGAACGAGATAGTACGCGAGTCCGTCGATACCTTGGTGCCCGGTGTTTTCCTTCCGGGAAGCGAGATCCAGTTTGTCATCAATGCCCGCAACGTTTCCCAGCTAAACTATGTCATCACGTCGGTAGACCTCACCCGCCAGGCGACCTTCAGGAAGAACTCCAATGACGGTGTGGAGTGGACCCGGCAAGTGGATATTCCCGTGGGGCCCAGCCAACCCTCCTTCCTCGGGGAGCTGACATTCACCAATGCCGCCAGCCATGAACTAACCAGCACGAATATTGTATTGCCGCAAAAACTCCCCGCAGGAGCTTATCTCCTCGAGATCACTGCCGGGAAAAATCGAACCCAGGACATCCTCCTGGTGAGTGATGCCACCCTCACTTTGCACCACTCGGGGAAAAAAGTGCTGGCATGGTTCACGGACGCCATGACCGGTGAGCCCATTCCCGAGGCCAATCTCCAGTTCTGGGCCGCGCATCGCGTGGACAACGGGACGCTGGTGCGCCGATCCGTGGCGAAGAGCACCGATAGCCACGGTTTGGCGGAATTCAACCTGGAATTTCAGAACGAGGAATTGGTCGTATTCGCACGGTCAGGAAGCCGACAAGCGTTCGCCACCCACACAACTTATTATGCGGACAGACCCGGCAGTGAATGGAAAATCTACGTCGCAACCGATCGTCCTGCCTATCGCCCCAAGGATGTCGGACATTGGAAGTTGATTGCCCGCGAGCAACGCGAGGGCCGGAACACCAATCCGGCGGGCAAGAAGATCTACTATGAGATCACTGACCCACGCGGCGCCCGGATGACCAACGGGGTTATTGAGTTCAACGCCTTCGGAACTTCCTGGGGCGATTTCCAATTGGGCGAAACCGCGCCTTTGGGGCAGTACTCCATTCTATTCTGGGACCAAGCGGAAAAACGGCGGCACCTCGGAAGCTCCGTATTGTTTCGTTTGGAGGAATACAAATTGCCGGAATTCGAAGTCAAAGTAGCCCTTCCAGAAGAGACTGCACCGGACGGCACCCGCCGCAAGAAGACCTTCAAACTGGGCGAGAGCATCGAAGTTAATATCCAGGCCGGATACTATTCCGGAGGCGCCGTGAAGGATGCCCAGGTTGAAGTGCTGGTTCATCAATCGGAGTGGCATCCGATCCGTCCACTGGATCTTCCCTACCCCTGGTATTATACACCTGCCGGTGGATTTGGACGAGGCGGCTTCCGTGGCTGGCGCGCGCCTGACCAGGTGGTGAAGCGGGAGACCCTCCGGACGGACGCCGAGGGTAAAGCCAAGCTAACCCTGACCACCGATCCCGCGGGCAATGATCTGGAATTCCGGGTGGAGGCCCGGGTGACGGATGCCTCGCGTCGGGAAATCACCGGCGACGGCGAAGTACGGGTAACACGACAGCGGTATTTCGTCGAACCCGCGCGCCACCTGAAACTCGCGGCGCCAGGCTCCAAGGCAACCGCTGGATTTCGCGCTTACGACGCCAATAATTCACCGGTATCCGTTACCGGCGAAGTTACGATTACCCGGGAACGTTGGGACGAAGTCTGGTTGGATCCCAAGGGCAAGGAAGTGCGGGGTGCCGAACTTGCACTACTGAAACGGAAAACTGGCACCTGGCCGCCCCTGCCGGGAAATGGTGAGCGTCCATGGAGGTTGAAATTCCAAGGGTATCGACGTGATGACATCGCGACCCAAACCATCAAAACCGGGACCAACGGCTTGGGCGAAGTTTCCTTCGTTCCCAAGGAAGACGGCTATTATCGCCTGGCCTGGCGTTCCGCCGGCAACGCCACCGCGCCCGCGCCTCCCGATGGTCGTCCACGCCCCTTCGAACCCGACGTCATCACGGAAACGGGCCTCTGGATTGGATCGGCCAAGTCACAGGATCTGGGATACCATGGGCAAGGCGTCGAGATCATCGTAGACAAAGAGACGGCGCAGGAAGGTTCCCGACTTCCCTTGGCTATTATGTGCGACAGCCCGGATCGCTACGTCCTGCTGACCGTCGAGACCGGCGATCGCCTGGACTATAGCGTGCTGCATCTCAAAGGTACCGTCCAATTCATGGACCTGGACCTGGCTGACCGGCACGTCCCGAACTTTTGGCTGATGGCCGAATCGGTGGCGAATCGGGCCTTTTACCAGGCCACTGAAGAGATCGTGGTCCCGCCGCGCAAACAATTCCTCACAGTGGAGGTCAAAGCCAATCGCGAAAACTATACCCCACGCGACGAAGGGCTCTACACCATCACCACCCGCGACGATACCGGCAAACCGGTCAGCGCCGAAGTGGCGCTCAGCGTGATCGATGAGAGTATTACTTATATTCAACCGGACCTGGCGGGGGATCCGCGGCCCTTCTTCTACGGCTACCGCCGCCTTTCCCACGGCGAGTCGGCATCCACCGTGCAACAACGGTCTTATGTTCGCTATCTCAAGTCCAAGGCGGGAGAGGTTTATGATGAACAGGCGGGTCCGGCGGAAGGCGACGACGAGAAAGGCGGCGAAGAAGGCGGAGGCAAATATCCGAAAAATATTACCCCGATTCCTGCGGCGCTGGATTCTGTGAGTCTTAGCGGAGGTGCCTTTGGCGGAGCCGGAAGCCGGTCTGTCGCACGTTTTGGTTACGCCCACTCGGCCTCTCCAGCCGTGGCCCTGGGTGCGGTGATGAAAAGCGCGCGCGCTGAGTTATCTACAGCCAGTGGATTGGCGGCGGCAGAACCGGCTGGCTCTGGGTCTGAACCGAATATTGTGGTGCGCTCCGACTTCCGCGACACGGCATTCTGGCAGCCCAACGTCACCACCACCACCGATGGATCGGCCCAGGTGAAAGTTGCCTATCCCGATTCCCTGACCCGATGGAAAGCGACCGCCCGAGCGGTTACTCGGGAAAATCAGGTAGGCATGGGCAGCAATGCGGTCCAAACCCAGCAACCGTTGATGGTTCGGTTGCAGACACCACGGTTTCTTACCGTGGGCGATCTGTGCGTGGTTAGCGCGGTCATTGAAAACCAGACGGGACAAGAGGTCTCCCTCACCCCAAAACTAGAGGTTGAAGGGGCGACGATTACGGGCGGATGGAGCAATGGCCAATTCATCAAGACGGAAACGGGTCCTATAATAATCGCTTCCCACGGGCAAAACACGGCGCATTGGGCCGTCCATGCGGCCACCAACGGCTCCGCGAAAATCCGCGTCACCGTGGCAGCGGGCAAAATCGGCGACGCCATGGAACGGACCTTTCCGGTCTACGAACACGGCATCGAAAAACTGGAGATCGCGACCGGCAAGGCAACGACAGGCGACGCAGGTGGAAGTGTGGTGATTCCCGCCGCACGTAAGGCTGGCAGCACAACTTTCACACTTAATATTACCCCGAGCCTCGCGGCCACCATGCTGGATGCCTTGCCGTACCTGGCCGATTATCCTTATGGCTGCACCGAGCAAACCTTGAGCCGCTTTCTCCCCGCCGTGATCGTCCGGCAAACATTGCAAAATCAGGGACTCGACGCGAAAACGGTCATGCAAAAACGCTTCGGCGGTATTGAAACCAACTTCGCCGCCGCGACCCATCCGGGCGGTCCTTCGGACCTCACGCACCTGGACGATATGATCAAGGCGGGATTGGAACGCCTTTACGATTTCCAACATGCGGACGGTGGATGGGGTTGGTGGAAGGAAGGCGAAAGCGATCCGTGGATGACCGCTTACGTGATCTGGGGCTGGACGCTCGCCGCCCAAGCTGACACTACCATCGACCAAGACCGCCTCAATCGCGCAGTCGACTGGCTCCGTAAGCACCTGGTCGAAGCCAAGGACGCACCGGATCTGCAGACTTGGGAACTCCACGCTTTAGCGGCACACCTCAGCCGGATCGAGGCGAAGACTTTTGGAGACGAAGTCAACGCTGCGTTCGCCAGCCTGTGGAGTCGCCGCAACGACCTGAATGCCTATACGCGGGCACTTTTCACTACCGTTGCGGTACAGATGGGTAAAAAGGACGAATCGGAAGTCCTCTTGCGCAACCTGGAGAACGGGGTGATCAAGGGGAACATACAACCGTGGAATCCCACCGCCACCACGGCCAGTGGTGGTCCCCAAGAAACGGCCCACTGGGGCAATGAAGGGCTCTACTATCGCTGGTCGGAGGGCGGTATTGAAGCCACCGCTTTTGCGTTACGTGCGCTTTTGATGGCCAATAAGTCCCACGCCTTGGTTGAGCCAGTAGTCACGTGGCTGCTGAAGAACCGGCGTGGTGCCCAATGGAACAACACGCGGGACACCGCGATTGTGATCCTGGTGCTGAATGATTACCTCCGGGCCACCAAAGAACTGGCTCCTGACATCGAGTACGCCGTCGAAGTCAATGGCCGGGAAATAGCCAAAGCCGATCTGCGGGGAAAACCCTTGTGGGATATCGCTCGTCGATTTGAGGTTCCCAGTGAACTGATTCGTGACCAAAATGAATTCCGAATCCGACGCCTAAACGGAACCTCACCCATCTATTTCAGTGCGGCGGCCCGTTACTTCAGCACCGAGGAACCTGTGGAACCGGCCGGCAACGAAATCCATGTCCGGCGCGAATATGTCCGCCTCGTTGGGCACCCCACCCTGCTGAAAGGTTTGGTCTATGACCGAATCCCCTTGCGCGACGGGGAAACGGTGAAATCCGGCGAACGCGTCGAAGCCATCTTCACCATCGCGAGCCAGAATCACTATGAGTACCTGCTCTTTGAGGATCTGAAGCCCGCGGGATTTGAGGCGGCAGAGGTGCGCAGCGGTGGAGGTCTCTACGCGCGCGAGCTCAAAAAGAGTATCGGAGCGAATCCGTCTATACGGCCTGACTCAGATTCCTACACCGGGGCCAGCCGATGGGTGTATCCGGAATGGCGGGACCGGATGTCCGCCCTATTCGTCGATCATCTGCCGGAAGGCTACTGGGAACTGCGGGTACAGTACCGCGCCGAACGCCCGGGACAATTCCACGCCCTGCCGTTGATCGGCCAGGCTATGTACGTCCCGGAAATTCGCGCCAACAGCGACGAGACGCGACTCAACGTCGGCGAATAGGCTTCGTTTCCGAGTCCAACCAGGCCAGGTAAGACGCGCTGCCCGAGGCAATCGGGAGCACCACGATCTGGGGCACCTCGTAAGGGTGCCCCTTTTTGATGGCCTTTTCCAAAGCAGGCAATCGCGCCTTGGTGGTTTTAAAGATCACCAATATTTCGCGGCTCTGCTCACGCTTCCCCTGCCACCAATAATGCGACTCGATGGCGGGCAGGATTTGGGCACAGGCGCACAGCGTGGCCTCCAATCCCATCATCGCCAACCGGCGCGCCGTTTCAACATCGGGACAGGTCACGAAGACAGCGAAATGGCGTGAGGTTGTTTTCAATTTAAGAGTGTCACTACCACTTGATTGTCACTGTCCACGGAGTGCGACCTTGATCCAGATCACGCTTTCGCCACGTCAACTGCGCGGACGATGCTCACAAGATCACAACCGCTGTCTCAACGCGTCGATAGCCTGGCGCATTTTTATCTCCTCCGTCTCGGTGTCTCCGAGCGGCTGAGGCGCGACCGTGTTTTCTCGCGTATAACCAATGTGCCGCATCCACGCGGTCCAACGATGCTGGCGCAAAAGATCCTCCTGTTTAAAGAGCGGGTCATCATGAATCCTTGCCACTGGCTCGTTGGGGACCTCCACACCGAGGGCACCGAGGATGGTCTTCGCCATCAGCAAGTGGCCCTCGTCCCCGGGATGGATATTGTCCTGGGAAAAAACCTCGGTGCGGGCGTCACGCGCCTTGCGCATGGCGGAGTGCAAATCGACCACGTGTACACCCGGCTCATCGATTGTCGTTTCCCAATGGGCGTAGGCGGTCATCACACTGTCGTAATCGAATTCACCCGGTTTTTTCGTCGCATCGAAGATCGGCGGAGTGACGAGAAAGATATCCTTCACTCCACCAGCTTTGGCCTGTGCGATAAGCTTTGTTACGCCCCCTTTGAATGCGGCAAACCGTTGGTCGTCCAGCGGCAGGTAGATTCCGTCGTTAATGCCATAACACGCAAAGACCACCTGGGGCTTGACCTTCTCCAACAGTCTACCAAGCCGCTCGAATAGGCATGGACGCGGGAAGGCTCCGCCCGCGTGACCTTCTTCACTCAGCCCCGAAAGCGTTTCGCTCGCGAGCCCCAGCCCGTATAGGTCGAACTGCTTTTGAGGATACAGTTTGTCCAGGTAGTAGGCGGTAAAGGTCACGTAAGCACCGGCCTGGGTAATACTGTCACCGAGGATGACGGTCTTCTTTCGCGCCAGGAGGTCCACCGTCGGGCGCAAGGCAAGCCGCGATTCGTCATTCGCGGCGGCCAGCGTCGGCTTGGCAACTGAAAAAGTGGCGAGCGCGGCAAGTAGCGAACTGAGAAATTTGGCCTTCATGCTTAGCGTGGACAGCAAATGTTGTGCTGCGAGACAGGTTACCTTTCCAACACCCGACGTGAAAGCCGTTGATTCAAAAACTCTCGCACACCTACCGGCAGGATCACCGGGTGCGAAAAAACACCGTCGACGCCGGTACGGCAAGCGTCGTTGAATCCGTATCCGCCGCCAGCGTTAGCGTCGTCACGGTCGTCCACGAAGGGGACACCACGTTCGGGCTGCTTTCCACGGTTACCGTCTGCCCTTTCTTCGCGGTGACGGCCAACCGAAGTGAGCCGTCCTGTAGATTCACGGCCAGTGTCGGCGCAACCTCCGCAACGGGCGTGTCACCAAGGTCGGGAACCCCGTTGAGGTTCGCGTCGTTGGCGTCGAATACGTCAAGACGCCACAACTGGTACTCCTGGGTTTCGGCGGTCTGTGGCATGCCATCCACGAATGCCACATAGGCTCCGAAGTGATTTGCCACGGAGTCCCGGTGAAGGGCAACACCGGTATCGGCGGAGGGACTAAATTCAAGACTAGCCCCGGTCTCATCCTTCCAGGTCCCCGCTGGAAAACCCAACGTCGCACTATTGGTGCGAACCAGGTTCAACGGCCCCGAAATGGCACCCGTTGCGCCCAATCGATTGAGGGACACAGATGAGAGCGCACCGGTCGCCGTGTTGGTATAGGTGAGCGTTCCCTTATACTGATAGATCTCGAAGGTGTGCTTGAAAGTCGTATCGACTCCAAAATCCGCGATTTTCACCCTCAACGACACCAATCCCGTGGTGGCTCCCGGAGTGCGCGTCCAAGTGGCACTAACGGTACCGGTAAACGTCTCGAAGCCGTTGTCGTAGTAAAGCCCCCCGCTTGTGACATTGCCGGGAACAGCCTTGGCAACCTCCAGAAAATCGATCAATCCATTATGATCTGTGTCGGAAAACAACGGCAAGTCGATCGACAAGGTCCCAATCAATGGATCCGGGTTGAAAGGAATGGTCAGATAAGCGGTGGAATAGAAGAGGCCGGGGTCTGCACTCGTGCCACCGTAGATGAATTCATTGTTGAAACTGGCGTCCCCAAGGTCAAAAGCCAGATCATATTCCATTCCAAATTGTATGAACTTCCCCGGATACACCGAAACGGACGTGCCCGATAGATAAGCAGTGGCATCGTTGGCCCTGCCTGCGTTTGACGCCAACATGAGTGAGCAAGTGGCCAGTATGGATAAGGTCGAGTATTTCATGGGTGCGAACGGATTGGCCACTCATGACATATGATCCCTGCAAAGGCTACCCAAAAAATCGCATCGCCGGATGCCCGGACGCATCTTCCTTTTGTGGGCGAAATGCAATCGGAACCACTGGTATACCCACCCCCTCGTCCGGCCTGCGGCCACCTTCTCCCCCAGGGGGCGAAGGAAGGCGCTTCGCTTCGCAGGCACCTCCGCTGATCCCCTCGCCCCCGAAATTTTTCAGGGGAGAGGCCAAGGTGAGGGGGCAATAGAACCACTGGGACCCGCGATAATAAGATGCGCCCCCGATGCCCTGACCGATTCCAAGTTCCATGGGTATCGGCCCCGATTTGATGACCACGCTTCTCCGACGTCCGATTAAGAGCCCGGGAGAACCGACTTTTCTTGCGAATCTACGTCAGAGCCTGTAGCTCCTCTGCGCAATTGCATTGCAATCGCGCTAGACACCCAAAATTGGGCGAGTAGTGTCTGTGTAAGACATACGTCGTAAGAGAGATACGTCAAATGACCTGCCGCCTCACGCCTTTCCTGCAAGCCGTTGCCAGGAACCTTTGCACGGATTCGAAACGGCCGCGGGACCGCCCGCCGGGAACTCGCGTTTTCCTTGGATGGTCCATGGGAATTGTCCGTCCAGATACACGCCATGCCTAGCGGACTCACGTTCAACTCACTCCCCGATATATCGGATCCCCGTGAATCGGTCCGCCGGGCGTCACAGTTGCAATTTCTGATCGGTGCCAATCTGCTCATCACGCTCGTCGGAGCGGGTTCGGCAGTGGCCTTCGTGCTACCGCGATCCCCGGCCGGAGTGACGATTCTTGGCATTTATTTCGTGGTTTTGGGCGCGTTTCGTGTACTCGGAAAGCGGGGCTGGCTCTTGACCGCTTGCTTTGGCTACTGCGCGTTTTTCTGGTTTTCGCTGGCCCTGCTCACGTTTGTTTCCGGTGGAGTGAGCAGCCCGGTTACCCCGTTCTTCTTTCCCGGAATGCTCATTGCCGCCGTTCTCCTCGGAAGTGGATGGGCCTGCGTCTACGGAGCGATTTCGGCGTCAACACTCCTGGCCTTTGGAGTTTTCGAAGCGTACGGCGGCCAGTTTCCGATGCTGGTCAGCATCTCTCTCGCTACCCGCTGGACGCTCTTCGCCATTGCCATGGCTTGCGCGATTCCCCCGGTGCATGTGGCTATCAGCAGCATGGCCGCCTCGCTACGTCGTGCGCAAAGCGAACTCGCCGAACGGATGGCAGCGGAAAACCGATTGCGTCAAAGCGAGTCTGGCTACCGCGATATCTTTGATTCCATCCAGGACGCATTCTATCGGGTCGACGAAACCGGCCACCTGACGCTGGCCAACCGCGCGTTTGCCGAGATGCTGGGTTACGATTCGGTCGACGAGTGCCTCGGGAAGCCGATGGCCACCACGTTTTACTTCGATCCAGCGGATCGGCAGAAGAGCCTGAATGCCATCCGCCGACACGGTCTCGTCAGCAATTACGAAGTGACTTTGAAGCGAAAGGACGGGACCCCGATCCAGGTGGCGGGCAATTGTTCCCTTAAATTCGACGACCGAGGTCATTCCTGCGGGGTGGAAGGCATCCTGCGAAACATCACCCGCCAAAAGCAGGCCCATGAGGCAATCACCCGCTCGGAAGCCAAGTTTGGCGCCCTCTTCAAATATGCGCCCTATTCCATCGGCATTACCCGATTGCCGGATGGGATGATTCTCGACGTCAACCCGACCTTCGAAAAACGCACGGGCTATCGACGTGACGAAGTCGTCGGCAAAACTGCCCTGGAGTTGGGCCTATGGATCGAACCGAAGGAGGGTCGGAAGGCCTTGGCCGAAGTCCACTCAGGCCAGACGATTCTCGCCCGGGAGGCGCACTTTCGACGGCGGGACGGCAGCCTCTCCACCAGCTTGATTTCATTTTGCCCATTCGATCTGCTGGGCGAGCGATTGGTTCTCTTTACCAGCGAAGACATCACTGAATACAAGAAGACCCAGGAAGCACTGCGCGACAAGGAGACGATGGAGCGGCTCGCCTCGGTCTACTCATCGGATATGCAGTACTCGATGAAGGTCGATGCCAATGGCCGGGTGACCTTTGAGCGCATCTCCGATTCCTGCTCGCGCCTGACCGGATATAGCCTGCCGGACTTATATCGGAATGAAACCTGGGGGCGCATCGTCCATCCGCACGACCTTCCAGCCGTCAAGAACCAACACCAGCAACACTTGATCGGCAAGCGTACCGGCCCCTTTGAAGTCCGCCTGCAAGTCAAAGGCGGTGGTGTCGTCTGGTCCCGCTGGCACGTCGAGCCAATCTGGAACGAAGACCGTTCCCGGGTGGTCCGCTTGCTGGGCATCGCCCAGGACATTACCCGCCGGAAACAGGCGGAATTGGCCATGGAAGAGGAGCGGGTGCGTTTCGAAGGCATCGTGAATTCCGCCTTTGATGGGATCATTGCCATCGGCACCAACCTGGAGGTGCTGGTCTTCAATCCCGCGGCTGAGCGCATCTTCGGGCGAAAATCCAGGGTGGTGCTGGGCGATCCTGTTATTCAGTTGTTCCCAGAACGATATCGCCCAACCTGCAGTGGAACCTTGGAACTCTTTTCCAAGGCGGTTGGCACGGATTCGGGCACCGCACGACTCGAAATACCGACGGGCTTGCGGGCAAGCGGTGAGGAGTTTCCCATTGAGGCTTTCCTGTCGCGGGTGGAATTGCATGACGGGCCCATGGTCACCATCACCTGCCGGGATTCCTCCGAGCAGATTCGGGCCGAGGAAGCCCGCCGCCGCCTGGAAGCGCAGTTGCGCCAGGCGCAAAAGATGGAAGCCATCGGGACCCTGGCCGGAGGCATCGCCCACGACTTTAATAATATCCTCGCCGCCGTGATGGGCTATACGGAAGCGGCCCAACTGGAGCTGGTGGGCAACGAGGCGGTGCGTGATTCACTCGACCAGGTACTTTCGGCCGCCCACCGGGCCAAGGACCTGGTGCAGCAGATCCTCGCTTTTAGCCGCCAGCGAAAACACGAGCCCACCGCCATCATGCTCCAACCTGTGATCAAGGAGGCG
>DATJII010000035.1:0-4400 GCA_035493435.1 Candidatus Limnocylindria bacterium
AGCAACTGACACAGAACCATCGTACGGCCTGTGCGGGAACGCGCAACCCGAGATCGCCTCCCCTCCCTCGCCAATTCGGACTTGTGTCGGCGAATCCCGCCTGCCATTTATCGACCGGAACGATTTCTGGACCCAAGGATCTGTTCCGCATATCCCCGTTTGGTACAGCACGCATGAAATCTCGTGTCTCCCCCGCGCCGGTGCTCTCGCTTATCGGCAATACGCCACTCATTCCCCTCCATTTTGAGCCGGAAGGGTTCACCCTGCTGGCTAAGTGCGAATTCCTGAATCCGAGCGGCAGCGTGAAGGATCGGCTCGCCAAAACCGTCATCGTCGACGCCATGGAGCGCGGGTTGCTGCGCCCGGATTCCATCATTCTGGAATGCACGAGCGGCAATACGGGTATCGCACTCTCCATGGTGGGAGCGGCCCATGGCTACCGGGTCACAATCCTGATGTCCGAGGGTGCCAGCGAGGAGCGTCGCCGCATTATTCGGCGTTTCGGAGCGGAACTCATTCTGTTCCAAAGTGCTGGCCAGTACCAAACCGGCATCCAGAAATCCCTCGAGATGGCGGCCAACGATTCCCGTTACTTTCTACCGCGCCAATTTGAAAACCCGCTGAACGTGGAAGACCACGAACACGGCACGGGGCAGGAAATCATCCGGCAAGTCGGCCAGCCGATCGACGCCTTCGTCACCGGTTTTGGTACCGGCGGCACGCTGGCCGGTTGTGGTAAGGCGATCAAAACGAAGTACCCGAATTCCCGGATTCTGGCGATGGAACCCGCGGAACAAGCACTTCTGGCGGGAGAATGTCCTTGCTGCCACCTCATCGAAGGCGTCGCCGACGGCTTCATTCCGCGTTTGCTCCGAGACGCTCCTCTGGATGGAAACGTCAAAGTCACCAGCGCCGAAGCCTTGGCCATGACGCGCCGTCTGCACCGAGAGTTTGGTTTGTTGGTAGGCACCTCCTCCGGGGCCAATATTGTGGCCGCCCTCCGGACCGCCCGCGAAATGGGTCCCAAAGCCACCGTTGTCACCCTGCTCTGCGACCGCGCGGAACGGTATTTCAGCACTCGGTTGTTTGACGAAGTGGAAGGCCAGTAGACCCACAAGAACACGTGTCCATCGGGCCACTCCCGTTTGACACGCTTCACGCATCCCTTTAATCTCAGGAAGCTATGTCGACCGCTGTTGCCAACGAAGCCTCTGTAGTAACTCTCACCGAGAATGCCGCGAAGCACATCGCTGGTATGATCGCTGAGGACAAGGAAAACGCCGGGAAAAGCCTTCGCCTCTTCGTCGAGGCTGGTGGCTGCTCTGGGATGCAGTACGCCATGATGTTCGACGAAAAACGCGATGACGATCTGGCCACCGATTTCTACGGTGTCAGTGTGGTGGTCGATCCGTTCAGCTCCAACTACGTGCGGGGTTCCGTCATCGATTTCAGTGACGCCATGACCGGAGGCGGATTCAAGATCAGCAACCCGAATGCGCACAGCTCCTGTGGCTGCGGAAAATCCTTTTCCGCCTAGCCGCTAGCGCAACCTCTCATCCCGTAAGCGAAGCCGCCCAGGCGTCGCGCCAGCGCCACTCGTTGCCTGCAACGAAACGCTGGTGCGCCATAAACCGGGCGGCTTTGTTTTTTTTCCCGTCGCCAGCAACTCTCACAATACCAGTTCACGCCGGAGACGCGGTCAGATACGGTCCCGGCGCCACCTATGGGCTTGCGCCTGTTCAATACCCTTTCTCGCACCCTGCAGGACTTTGTCCCGCTGGACCCCGCCGCCCGCCAAGTCCGGATGTACTGCTGCGGCCCGACGGTCTACGACTTCGGCCACATCGGAAATTTCCGCACCTTCGTCTTCAGCGACCTGGTTTCCCGCTACCTCCGATTCCGCGGCTACGACGTGACGTACGCCATGAATCTCACGGACGTGGAGGACAAAATCATCCGCCGGGTCCGCGAGACGAATACCACTCTCGCTGCTTATACGCAGACCTACATCGACGCCTTTCTGTCGGACTTGGGCGCCCTGGGTTGCACGAAGCCCGAGCATATGCCCCGGGCTACTGCCTATATCGGGCAGATCGTGGACCTGATCCAACGATTGGAAAAACGGGGGCTGGCCTACCGCACCGCTGACGGATCCGTTTATTTCAGCATCGACAAGTACCGGGCGGCGGAACGTTGGCCTGGCTGCTCCTGCCAGTACGGCCAGTTGGTCAAACTCGACTTCAGCGAACAACGCCAGACAGAACGGGTCTCCTCCGATGAGTACACGAAGGAAAACCTTGCGGACTTCGCACTGTGGAAAAGCCGGGTAGCCGACGATGGAGATATCTTCTGGGAGAGCCCGTGGGGCCAGGGCCGACCGGGCTGGCATATCGAGTGCTCAGCCATGAGCATGGCGTTACTGGGAGACTCCTTCGATCTGCACTTGGGAGGTGAAGATCTGGCGTTCCCCCATCATGAAGACGAAATCGCCCAAAGCGAAGGAGCGGGCGGCTTCCATGGCGACATCTGGAACCGGCAACAGTCCTTCGTAAAATACTGGCTGCACGGCGCCCACCTGCTGGTGGAGGGCAAAAAGATGAGCAAGTCGCTGGGGAATTTTTATACCCTCCGCGACCTCATCGGCAAAGGCTACACCGGTCGTGAAGTCCGGGCCCTATTGATCAGCTCCCACTACCGCGAGACCTTCAATTTCACCCTGGATGGCCTCGCTGCCGCCCGCACTTCGCTTGATCGCATTGACGAGTGCTTGGGCAAATTGCGCGAAGCGGCAGGTTCTGGACTGAAGGATTCCCCCGAATCTACCGATGAACTCCTGGCGGCGTTCACTGAAGCCATGGATGACGACTTAAACGTCTCCAAAGCTTGGGGCGCGATTTTTGAGTGGGTTCGGGAAAAGAACCGGGTCATTGCAGCGGGGCAGATATCGGCAGCAGACGCGGCTCAGGCCCTGGCCGCGTGGCAACGGTTGGACTCGGTATTGGGACTGGGAAGCAAAGGCGAAGCCCAAGTTCCAGCTGAAGTTACGGACCTGCTGGAAGCTCGCACGGCCGCCAAAAAAGCACGGGATTTCGCGAGAGCCGATGCCGTACGAGCCCAACTCAAAGAACTGGGCTGGCTGGTCGAAGACACCGCCAAAGGTCCGAAACTAAAACGCATCTGATCAATACGGGGCATCCCGTAAACCACTATGGGTGAGGCGCCGAATCTGGAAACCATATCCACCTTGGAAAAGGCGGTGATTGAAGAGATTTTGCGCTGTGAACCGCATCCTGCGCTGTCTGCTCAATGGAAAGAAGCGAAGGTCCGCAAACGCGAGTTTTACCCCCATGCGGTCTTCACCTTTTTCCTGGTCTCAAACGCCTCGGGAGCGCCCCGTGGAATCAAATCGCATACACTGGGCGGCTATACGTTCGCCCGCCTAAAAGGCAGGCAGGCACTGGCCGCCTTTACGCTGCACACCGATCACCATGGCAAGCTGTCCCATCTGGCGGCCTTCATGGACGACGACAGCTCCTGGCCTTCCCGCCTCCCAGATTTTGAGGTTTTCTCGGTGAAACGTCCGAATTCCGGCGGTTTGTCTCCCTCGACTTCACCGCTGGTCACTGCGGGACCGGAATGACTTGACCTATCCGCCACGCCGCCGCTGAGCCAACGCCTCGTGGTGGCGGTCTCCACTCGCCTTTCTGGTGGTGTCCAGCCTATGATTAATTTCCGGTGTTTACTGTCGAACCGATCCTAGATTTCGAAGACCCACGCTTCGCGCCCTTCCGGAACATGCGCGCCCAGATCGATCATTTGGGCGAAGGTTTATTCATTGCCGAAGGCGAGAAGATCGTTCGCCGTCTGGTCGAGTCACCCCACCAAGTTGTTTCCGTGCTCCTGCCTCCCGACTGGCAATCGGAGTATGAACCGTTGCTGGCCGCCCGGTCGGAAGCGATCACCCTATTCGTCGCCCCCAAGTCGGTGCTCAGCCAACTGACTGGCTTCACTCTTTTTCAAGGCGTGCTGGCCTTGGGCCGGGTCCCCAGTTCTTGGTCCTTGCCCCAGCTCCTTCAAACTCTGCCTGCACCACGTCTTTTCGCGGCCGTGGACGGGGTGACCAACGCGGTAAACGTCGGATTGGTGACCCGCAACGCGGTGGCGATGGGGGTACAAGCCTTGATCGTGGGTGAAACCAGTGCCCATCCCTACCTGCGCCGTTCCGTCCGCGGCGCCATGGGAACCCTTTTCAAGCTGCCCTATCACGTTTCAACAAACCTGGTGGAAACGCTCGCGGAGCTTCGGGCTGCAGGGGTGAACTGCATCGCCGCCCACCCCCACACAGATCGTCGCTTTCTCTATGACGTCGACCTGCGCCGCGACACCTGCATCGTCCTGGG
>DATJII010000036.1:0-4425 GCA_035493435.1 Candidatus Limnocylindria bacterium
TTATATTACGGCCGTCGGGCTGGTTGTTGTCTGATTCGCCTTGGTGCCACAACACCGCGCGGAATCCGTGCGAGCCCTGTGCCCGGCTGCGATCCACGAGTTGCCCGTAGAGGGACCCGGTGGAAACCCAGGTCTCGGGCCCCAGGGTTATCGCGTTCTGTCCCGTGGTGGGCGGCGTGGGAAAGGAAATCCCCTCGGGCAGCCACTCGCGCACACTCGTCCCTCCGGCCCCGGTGCATATGAATCCAATGGGCACACCCAAGTGAGCTGCCAAAGCATCTCCCAGCGCCGGAATGAAGCTCCCGCCACCTCCGCTGGCACCGGGTTGAGGATCGTTGGCTACCCCCCAACCATTCCCGCCGCGCGAACTAGCCAGTCCACTCTTCGGCCGTTGCTGTCCCTCACCGTGGTTGGCTGAGTTCGATTGCCCGGCCACCACGAATACCTCGCCCACGCCCACATGTTCAATGGTGTTGGTACTCACCGGTAATGGCCCAGCGAGGACCTGTGTTTCCAATCGATACCAGCCGCCTGGTGGAACCACGATTTCGGCACGGAAACGCGGGACGCGACTGTCGAAGGGCAGGGGTTGCCAACTGGAAAACGGTTTCGAATCACGGCCGGTGCCAATCAGACGGAATTGCAGCCGAACTGGACCTGTTGCCGCATCGACGTTCTGCAGGGCGACACCGCCCTCGATGACGATGGAACCCTTAGTCCGGGACTGGCGTTGGAACACTTGATACTCCAGAGGCGACGACAGGTGAACCTGCGCGGACACCGGTTTATCCGCCGCACTGGCGGTGCCTTCCCAAAGCACGCCGGCGCAACACAGGATCGAGTACGTGAGGCGCGGGGAGCGAGTCATTGGGAGGTTTGGTCGAAGCCGCGTCGGAATAAATTCAATCCGAATGGCTTCAGGCTCCACATTCCGACGGCAATGCCTTCTGATTCCCGGCGAAGGAAACGCCATGAGCAAGCTACAACGATGCGCCTGGGTGCGCCCGGATCCCCTCTACGAAGCGTATCACGACGAGGAATGGGGCGTTCCCGTCCACGATGATCGCGTCTTGTTTGAGATGCTCAACCTGGAGGGAGCACAGGCGGGCTTGAGCTGGTATATCGTGCTGAAGAAACGTGATTCGTATAGAGCCGCTTTCGACGGGTTCGATCCCGAAAAGATCGTCCGCTATAACCCGCGCAAGATCGAATCGCTTCTCCAAAACGAGGGAATCGTACGGAACCGGCTCAAAGTGGAAGCGACCATCTCCAATGCCCGGGCCTATCTTGCCTTGCGCGAAAAGGGGACGACCCTGGATGGCTTTCTATGGTCCCTGGCGGGTGGCAAACCTCTTCAGAACAGGTGGACAGCCATGGGACAGGTGCCTGCGAAAACACCCGTCAGCGACGCGATGAGCAAGGCGCTGAAAGCGCAGGGCTTCAAGTTTATCGGCACCACCATCTGTTACGCCTTCATGCAGGCGGTCGGAATGGTGAACGACCATTTCGTCGATTGCCCGCGCCACGAAGCCGTGCGCAAGTTGCGTTAACCTGCCTATTCGTCTGCCGCCCAGTTACCGCCGGGCATTGATGCCCAGCCGTCGGAATATAGTTACCGCCTGCGGGGCGATCTCCAGCAATTTGACAACCAGTTTTTCCTGTTGGGGATGGCGAGACGCGGCGGCTATTTCCCGGGCCTGTGCCAGGATGGTTGGCAGGGACGCATCGGTTCGAAACTCGAAGGGAAACTTCTGGAAGTCATTTGCCGAAAAATGGCGTACAAGCAAATCCTGATAGGCTTGCGGCAAACGCCGATGGAGCACGGCATCATTGCTTTTCAGCCACGTGCTCAGCCTGGGAAGCCCTTCCCTTAGGTCTTTCAGGAAAAAGAGATTTTGGAAAAACAGGAGGTCCAGTCGACCGTTGTCCCGGATGGCCATCAAGGGAATCAACGGGGCAAGCAACGGAAAATAAATATTGAGGAAGACCTGGCAGGAATAATATCTCTCGGCCACGTCCGCCAAGGCTGGCCACGCCTCCAGATTCCGGTAGCTTAGATCGGGAATCGCCTGCCACTCAAAGAAATGCTTGGACGCATCGACAGTGTCGTTTGCCGTGTCCAGGTACAGGTTGCCAAGCTGGATGGCATTCTGGAAGTAAGAGTTGCGGAGGATGACGAATACCTTGCTAAAGGTGACCCCGGCGGACCTCAATTCCTGGATGCACGGCTCACGACCGAGTTCCGCATACACCCGGTCGCGTATGGAGGCGCAAAATCCCAAGGGATACACGGCGAGGTTGGAATCGCCCGAGACTTCAGGCGTCGCGGCCAACGCGGTTGCAGACGAGCTCAGCGAAAAAAAAGCGTCGGTGGCTTTCCTAGCCCGTGTGATCGCCTCAATAATGGTGGGCATTCGCGGCTTGACCAGCCGCTCGGTCAATTCCGCCTGCCTGGGAGAAGCCACCAGATCGGCCGCTTGACCGATCGCCATGTAGGAAGAAAGTGACACGATCGATGCGTGTCAGGCTCGTCGCCTGTGCCACGTGGCATAAGCTGCCAATCCCACCGCGCCCGGGACTGGATATAGGTCAGGTTCCGGCACGGGAATTGTGAGGAAAGTGCCCGGCGCGGATTCATAGGCGGCGCGAACGACCGTGGGCGTTCCGCTGATGGGAAAGTTAAGTTCCATCCACCCGAAATGGAGAAAATTGCTGGAGTCTACGAAAGTGACGCCGGCATAGAAATGCCCCTGAGTGCTGGGTGAACTCGCTTCGCCTTGCACATAGAGGTACCCAACATTGGAAAAGTTCGCTACATCCTCGACGCTGTCGCCCCCACGAAGCGGTTGAACAAAGTCATACCCAGCGGCAGTGGTGGTCATGACCTGGGATTCACCCTCAGGCCCTCTCAACAGCAAGTTCGACAGCTCCAGAGAACTGAAACTGAACGTCCACTGATCCGTGGTCGAGTTTCCGTCGATATCGAAATGGGTCTGCGCGCCGTCAGACGTGGAAATGGGGGCATCGACTACGGTTGTCGAGAAAACCACGGCAGAATGAACGGCAGGAGCAGAGCAGAGCACAGCCAGGGAAGCGAGAGTGCCTAGGGATGCCGTTTTCATTGAAAATTGACAGCAGGTGAGAGGTCTCGTCCCGAGTCGTAGCCAATGCGAAAGCAGCTATTTAATGCTGCGCCTGCGCCACGCCGCAAAGGCGGCCAAGCCGACGGCCCCAATGGTGGTGTAAACACTGGTTTCTGGAACAGGAATCATGATTCCACTGTTCTCCAGGGTATCATAGGCGGCGCTAACCGCCGTGGGATTGCCCGAGACCGGAAAACTGAACTTGATCCAGCCAATGGACAAATCGGAACCAGAGGCCAAGAATGTCGTGCCCACATAAAAAGTCCCAAGGTTCGACGGAGAACTCGGATTGTCTTGGACGTACAGCAAGCCGTAGTTCGAAAACTCCAGACCAGTGGTCACCGTTTCGCCCGGGCCGAACGTTTTGGCGAAGTAATCGATGGTATCTACCAAGGCTACATTATTTTCTGCATTCTCGTCGAAGAGGTACATGCCCAGCTTTCCGCTGATCATTTCGGTGTGAACGGTGAAATCGGTAGTCAAGTCACCGTCGATGTCCAGATTCAACGACGATCCATCGGTGTAAGAGAGTGGGACATCGACTACAGTAGTGGAAAAAACCACGGCGGCGCCGACAGTAGGGGCGGCGCACAATACAGCCAAGGCAGTGAGGTTACCCAACGACGGAATCTTCATAGCTCAGACTTTGAGTAGAATCACCGCATCACCTTTGGCTCGTCAAGCTTGATGCCGTTCTCTGGTGAAATTGGATGTTTCTTGGGGTGAAATATACGACCTTCCTAACCTTTCATATCAAGATGACTCCTGTGTGCCAGGCCGGGCTGGCAAGACGGGCGTCAAGGCTGTGATTCGCCACGTTCGATGAAAGGGGTCGGAACTACGGCTTCGGCAGATGGACAGAGGCGTGTTTCACGATGAATTGAATCACTGGATTGGGATCGTCGAGTCCGTGGGGATGATGGCCAACGCCCGGTTTATGGATCACGTGCATCTCCCCGCCTAACGCCCGGTACCGTTCTTCGATCAGGGTCGTATTTTCCGCTGGTGGCACGACATCGTCAGCGTCCCCTACTACGTGGATCAACGGGATTTTGGCGCGAGCCAGGGGCTTCAAAATGTCGACTGGATTCCCCCGATAATTCAGCGCCTCCGCCTCATCTTTGAAGCCGTACAACTTTTGCAATTCCGTCCAATCGCCCGGACTGCCCTTGCCATGAAGCTTGCCACCGGGCCAACTCTTAAAATCGCAGACCGGTGCGTCTCCGTAGATCACTGCCACTTTTTCGGGATTCTCCGAGGCCCAGCGGTAGGCATAGAGTCC
>DATJII010000037.1:0-10565 GCA_035493435.1 Candidatus Limnocylindria bacterium
GTCCGTTCATCCAGCTTTTTTATATTTTCGCAGACGTTCATCGTGCGAAAGCGGCTGATTGGAAAATCGACCCCTCTATGAGTTATTCATTGGCAGTGCCTGTCGAGATCCGAGGGAATTACTAAATGGTGCGCACGGCAGGACTTGAACCTGCACGCCGTAAGGCACTACCACCTCAAAGTAGCGCGTCTGCCAATTCCGCCACGTGCGCAATCTGGGGCCGGTCGAGGCGACCGAACCGCTCTACACCCAACTCCTCGAAACAGTGGCGAATTAAGGTCCAACCGAGCCAATCCAACGTGAGGTGTTCGCCACCCAAACCGAAGCCGACCTTCGATTTATCGAAACCAAAACCAAAACTGTCAAAATCCGCTGAAATGGTCGGGGCGGTGAGATTTGAACTCACGACCTCCTGTACCCGAAACAGGCGCGCTAGCCAGGCTACGCTACGCCCCGATCCCAAAGCGGAGCGGGAAGATGAAGGAAAAGCGCCCGCTTTGGCAAAGGATTTCTTCCATAGCGGGCGCTTTTTTGAAAACGAATGATCCCGGGGGACCAGGAAGGCGATCAGTAGTCGCCGCGACCACCACGGCCACCGCCGCGATCGCCACCACGGTCGCCACGGTCGCGCCAGCCGCCACCGCCACCACCGCCGCCGCCACCACGACCACCACGGTCTCCGCCGCCACCGCCACCGCCGCGGAAGCCGCAGCCACCACCACCACCGCCGCGGAAGCCACCGCCGCCGCCGCCACCACCACGGAATCCGCCACCACCGCCACCGCCACCGGCGCGTTCTTCACGCGGGCGGGCGATATTGACGGTCAGGGCGCGACCACCGAGGTCTTTGCCATTGAAGAGATCCACCGCGCGCTGAGCTTCATCAGCGGAGGAGAATTCTACGAACGCGAATCCGCGGGATTTGCCCGTAACGCGATCCAGCATCAGATTCACCGAGGTTACCACTCCGGCTGCGGAGAAGTGATCCTGAATATCCCGTTCCATGGTTTGGAACGAGAGGTTGCCAACATACAAACGACTCTGGCTGTCCATAACAAACTAGCTAGCCGCTGCAAACTGAGTGAGGGGATCTGCAACCCCGCAGAAAACGAATGAAGAACTGCCCCAAGATTTCCACCCAAGAGCCTCCGTTCAAACCGTCAATCTGACGCCGACACTGCGCGTTTCGCACGGACAATCCATAGGTACGCAGAATTTTTGCCGCCGGTCAAACGGAGAAAGTGGCCTAAAAACGGACCGTTCCAGCCGAAGCGCGAAGCGTCCTGGACTGCGGCACTCCCCTGCCGCTGTGCTGGCGGGTGTCGGCGGGCGCTGACGGGTTCATCTGGCGATCGAGATTCGAAGGCGGTGCCCGACCCCTGAGTGCTACATCAGCGTTTCATCGTCATATCGTCATACCGTCATCGTGGGGCATGACGATATGACGGTATGACGATAAATTCCCCATGTGGCACGACGACCCTTTGGGCATTTTCCCGGTCTGCTCGTTATCGGTCACGGGAATGAATCTCTGCTGGCCTGCCGGGAAACGCGTCCAAAGCGGTGTCGCGCTTCGCTTGCCACCGCCTTGTCCGCCGTAGCCTTGGCGAAGGTGGAACTCCAAGACGCTGCCGCGTTCGCAGCGCTGTAAGTGACTCTACCGGAACCACAAATGCAGCGTCAGTAAGACGGCCAACACGTAACCCAGCGGCGGCACTTCCTTCAGGCGATTGGCGGCAGCCATGCAACCGACGTGGACGATCAGGCCCAGCGCAATGCCTTCGGCGATACTGAAGGTCAGGGGCATCGCCAGCATGGTGACGACTGCCGGGACCGCGATGGTGAAATCGGTCAGGTCCAGATCGCGGATGCCTTGCATCATGAAAACACCCACGATCACCAAGGCCGGGGCGGTGGCCACGGCTGGGATGATGGAAATGAGGGGGCTCAGGAATAAAGCCAACAAGAAGCAAACGGCCGTGGAAACCGCCGTCAGTCCCGTCCGACCGCCTTCTTCCACGCCGGCGGCGCTTTCGATGTAGGTGGTGACCGTGCTGGTACCCAAGGTGGCACCGACCATCGCGGCGGTGGCATCGGCAGTCAGGGCTCGACCCATCTTGGGCAAGTGACCGTCCTTATCGAGGAATCCGGCCCGGGCACAAACCCCGATCAGGCTGCCCATATTATCGAGCAGGTCGATGAACAAAAGGGCTACCATTAAAGGGACACACACCCGCCAATGCGTCCAAAAGTATCCCAGATCGAGTTGGAAAAAGGTCGGCGTGAGCGATGGGGGCAGGGAAACAATTCCGGTTGGGCGGCTGGTCAGGTGGCTGCCGGGTGTTTCGCCCGGAAGGAAAAGCCCGGCAACAGTCAGTACGAGGATGCCAATCACCACGGCGCCACGGACCTTTCTTTGCACCAATACCGCCGTCAGGACGATTCCCCCTAGGACCAACCACACTCCCGCCGAGTGAGTGTTACCGAGACCCACCAAGGTGGCCTCGTTTTTTACGATCACTCCGCCGCCTTTCAGTCCGATAAACGCAATGAAAAGCCCTATGCCGCAGGAGATGGCGATCTTGAGTGAATGGGGGATGGCCTCAATCAGCCGCTGCCGGGCACCCGTGATCGTCAGCAGGAAAAAGGCGGCCCCGCTGTAAAACACGATTCCCAACGCAGCCTGCCACGGGATCTTCGCCCCCAAGCAAATCCCGAACGCCACGAACGCATTGAGGCCCATGCCAGGAGCCAGGGCGATGGGGTAATTGGTGGCCAAGGCCATCAACACCGTCATGAGGGCGCTGGCCAAAGCGGTGGCAGTAATGAGCGCGCCGTGATCGATCCCAGCCTGGGAGAGGATCGCCGGATTGACCGCGAGGATGTAGGCCATCGCGGCAAACGTGGTGATGCCCGCGATGATTTCTTGCCGCACCGTGGTGCGATTTTCGGAGAGTCGGAAGAGCCGTTCGAGCATGGCGAGAGCGGCAGGGTGGGTTGGGAGCCCTGCCGCCGTCAGCTTGGACTACATACCCATGATTTGGTAGCCGCAATCGACGTAAAGCACTTGGCCGGTGATGGCCGCCGCGCCGTCGCTGGCGAGGAAGGTGCCGGTCTGGCCCAATTCATCCGGCAAGACATTGCGCTTCAGGGGAGCATGGGCCTCGTAATGCTTCAGCATATCGCTGAAACCGGCGATGCCCCGTGCGGCCAGCGTGTTCATCGGGCCGGCACTGATGCAGTTCACGCGGATCTTCTTGGGGCCCAGGCTGTAAGCGAGATAACGGGTGGAGGCTTCCAGGGCGGCCTTGGCGACACCCATCACGTTGTAGTGGGGGATGACCTTTTCCGCGCCGTAATAGCTCATGGCCACGATGCTGCCACCGTTGGTCATCAGCGGCGCGGCGGCGCGGCTGAGCCCGATCAGCGAGTAGGCGCTTACGTCGTGGGCGACGCGAAACGCTTCGCGGGAGGTATTGATGAAATCGCCTTCCAACGCTTCGCGCGGGGCGTAAGCCACGCTGTGAAGCAGCAGGTCCAAACGGCCGAATTTCTCGCCAACTGCCGCGAACACCGCGTCGATCTGGCTGTCCTGGGTCACATCGCAAGGAAGGATAAGGGTATCTGCGCCGAACGTGCCGGCGAGTTCCTCGACGTTTTCCTTCAGGCGATCCCCTTGGTAGGTGAATGCCAGTTTGGCTCCAGCTTTGTGCCAAGCCTGGGCGATGGCCCACGCGATGGAGCGTTTGTTGGCCACGCCGAATACGATCCCGAATTTGCCTTCAAGCGACGACATGCCCGGTAAGGTAAGCGCAAGACACCGTCGTAGGGGAAGTCCCAAAAATGCGGCCCGGCGAGGGGAGGAAACGGGAAGGGAACCGCAGAGGTCACCGATTTGCGCAGATGGGGAAAAGGAGGGAGGCGAAAAGCGGGAAATCCCAGTCCGACTTCAGGGCGAAATCCGGGAAGAGTTTTGTCCGCAGATTGCGCAGATTCACACAGATTTAAGAACGGAAGACTTCGATAAATAATTAGTAACCCGCACGATATCCGGGCCACGAGGCAGACATGGACCTTCGTGGGGTTGGAGCCCCACCAAGAGCCCTGTTTTCAATGTCTTATAATCTGCGTGAATCCGCGAAATCCGCGGATAATAATTATCTCACCCCGTGGCGCTTTAATACCTCCTGGACGCCTGGGGTGCCGCGGAGGGCCGCGGGCGGCTTGGCTCCGGCGCGGAGCAGGGCTTCCACCGTGGCGGGGTAGTCGCCGGTCCGGGCTTGCCAGCCGTTCTCGGAACCGTGAAGCGCCCAGCCGAGCGGTGTGGCGTGATAGTCGTGGTCGGTCGCTTCCAAAGGCGGATGGTATTGCAGCAACACCCCCGCCATGGCGGCGTTTCCATGGAAACACGCCCAATGCAATGCCGTGCCGCCATGTTGCCCCCGGGCGTCGGCTGGCCACCCAAGCTCCAGCATCAGGCGCACAACGTCGGTCCGGTTGTCCACCGCCGCGCTGACCAGCCGGTCGTGGTCCCGCTTGGTGAGATGCCTGATCAGGTCTGGGGAACCCGCCAGCAACGCCCTTGCCGCCGCTTCGTTGCCGGAAGCCGCGTACTCGGCCAGGCGTATCTCCTGGGGGCTGTGCTCCATCAGGAGTGCGACGATGCCGGGATGCCCGAACCTGGCGGCGGTGGAGTGCGGGGTGGCGTTGAGGCCGAGGGTCCATGTATAAATAGTTCCTCCCGCCCTGGGATCGCGCATCGGGAAATAGACCGCGGATACGGAGATCCCGATGCTGGCCGGATTTTCGGCGAGGTGGCGCAGGATCAACTCCCTGTCGCCCAGGGCGGAGGCCATCAGTATATCGGTATGGCAACCCCGGGTGGCAAGATGCCTGGCGACGGCATGGCGTTCCTTGATCATCCACTGGGCCGGCGTGGATTCGTGATCGATATCCCGGGCGTCGATGTCCGCGCCATGGTCCAGGAGGAAATCGGCAATTTCAATCGAACTCGCAAAATGCAACGGCGTTTGGCCGTCGCCGCCCCGTGCATGGACCAGGGAGGGATCGGCACCCACCATTTCTCGCAGGCGATCCAGCAAGCCCAGCCGAGCCGCCGCGTGGGCGGTCAGTGTGGCTCCACGCTGGAGGGCATAGTGCGCCAATTCCAACGGAGCGGCGTCCAGCAACCCGAAGCTTCCCGCCCACCACGTGCTGCGCGCATTAATATCCGCCCCGGCGTCCAACAGTACATCGAGCATTGCCCGGCTCCGAACGTGGATAATGGGCGGTGAATCGAAGGCCATGACAGGATCGCCCAGCCGGGTGCGAAAAGCCGGGTGGGCATCCAACAACTGGCGAACCAGTGGCGCGTTATCGGAGTGAAACGCAGCCTTGAGAGCCTCCAGTGGATTTTCTTGTTCCGATGGCATGGTTTTACAATGGATTAAGGTTTTCCCAGCCGACCCAACTCTATACCTGACTTCACGATCTCAATTTTCCTTCCCAAAAATCTGTCTGAATCTGCGTAATCTGCGGACAAAAAATCTGTATTTGAACGGCCTCAGAAAAAAGGCATTCCATCCACAGATTACGCAGATTCACACAGATTAGAAGAGGGTTCGATCAGTGTTTCTTGACGGGCACTGGGCCGGGATAGGGCATGGCCTCAGGAGTCACCCGGACGTTAGTGGTGACTTTCAGGGAAGTAGGTGCGCCGACATCGTAAGTCAACTCCACCATATAAGCCGCGTAGCCCTTGGCTGGCTGGGAGACGCGGGCGACATAAACGCCGGGCGATTCCGGCTCCAGGCGCGTGGGCCACCAGATGCGGCCCGCGACTTCCAGGCGGAAATCGCGATCCTTGGGCGTGGCCGCCTGCCAGAGTTTGATTTCCTTAGGCGCATCCGTTGTCGTCACGCGGATCGAGCCGTCGGGCATATTGGTCCAGCCGAATTCGGGAAAGTGACCGTGGTTCAGCAACAAATAGTGCCACGCGGCCAGGGTGTCATAAGCATCGGATCCGCGCATGGAGTGGTCCGCGTTGGGGACGTAACGCAGGTATTTCACGCCCGGAAGCTGCCCAAAATAGAACTGCGAGGAATCAGGCAGGAAGAACTGGTCGCCGCAGGCATTCAGCATGAGTTTCGGCAGTGTCAGGCGATCGCGGTATTGGAAGGGTTCCTCGATCTTCATCAACGCCTTGTACTGCGGGGTGCCCTGCCAGCTCATGATGTCGTGCTGGACATAATCGCCCACCGCTTCGGCGTAGCCGCCATAAGCCTGGTAATGGTGGATGAAGGAGGGTTCGATATTGAGCAGGTCGATGACGATGGGGCAGATGCCAACCACGCGGGAATCGACGATGGCGGTCGTCCAGGTGGTCCAACCGCGCTTCGAAGCGCCCGCCACCACGAATGATTCAATCGCCTGGCCGCCGCCTTCAGGTGTTTTCGTGAAGGCCGTGACTGTATCCATCGCGCGCACGGCGGCCTTCGTCATCGGCAGCCGGGCAGGCCAGCGCTCGTCGCCGGTGCGGAGATATTTATCCCAGGTATAGGCAATCAAGTCGTCCTCGACGCGTTGCACGCCGTCGTTGGCGAACATGGTGGGCTGGTTTGGAATCATGCGCACCTCGGCAACCACCGAATGAACCGCGTTGGCGACGGCAATTAACTCCTTGCTGGGCGCGGGAGGATCCGGGTCCCGGTTGTTGCCGCCCGAGATTATCAGCAAGGCAGTCGTCGATTTCGCCCCGGGCGGCCGGATGACATTGACCCAGTGACGCCAGGTCGAGGGCGATACCTCGTTGGTGGTCAGCCAGGTTTGCGACGTCATGTCGATCTGGGTGACGGTCGTGTCGCCAACCTTGAGATTCTTTACCGTATGCCACGCATACGCCGGGTCGGGTTTGGCGACGTAGCGGTCGAGCGCGGTGGCATTGCCTCGCGGCGCAGCCGAGGTGCGGAAGGCGATGGCAGTGGACAACAGCAGCATCCACACCCAAAGGACACCAGGACGGCTCAGTGACGGTCTCTTAGTCATAGCAACAACTATTCACGGCTTCGCACGACGACGCCTTCGGACAGTGGCTATAGGCTCCCTAGGTGAGCCTAGGCCTCGCGTGTAGCCAGTGTGGCTATCGCCGCCAGGAAGGTGAACGTGTACAGAATGCCGTAGACTTGGAACGGAAAATCAAAATAACCGTGAACCATTACCCCGAACAACGACAGGAATATCAGGGCGCGAAATTCCCGGTTGGCGCGAATGCCCCGCCCGAAAAGGTTGGCTACCGGAATCATGAGCAGGAGGGCGAAAACGATCGACGCCCCAGCCCAGCCAAAGGTGATGACGGTTTCCATCCAGTCGTTATGGGCGTAAGCCGCCCACACGCCCCGTTCGTCGGAACGATAGAAGGCATAAAGACTGACGAAAGTCTCCGCGCCGCTGCCGAAGACATGGAAATCGTTCAACATGCGGTGCGTCACTTCGTAGACTTCGCCGCGACCCCCGAGATTATCGGAGCCCAGTTTCTGCAATCGTTTTTGGAGATCCTCGCCCCCGAGAACGAAACTCACCAGGGTGGCGATCGTGACCGTTGATAACAGGCCTACTCGGAGCCCAGCACTGGCGCGGCGAGCGGTCGCCACGATCAATGCCGCGACCAACAGCAGGAGAACCGCCACGGCAGCTCCTCCCCGACTGGTGGTGACGGCGCTGCCGGCGGCCATCAGGATCACGCAGGGCACAATCATCACGTACGCGTCGCCTCCGGCACGTTGGTTGGTTCCGGAACGTTTGCGGGCTTGTTCGCGCAGGGTCCACCAGAATCCAAATGCCACGGGCATGATCAGGTTGAGGTATTGGGCGCCGGAGCCACGATAGGCAAAAGGGCCAAAACTGAAATCAGGACGCCCATTGTGATCAAAGAGCCACAACAGCTTGGGAGTCTTGTCAAAGCGCTGGAGGATACCCGTCAAGGCCAGCGCCGTGGCGCTCAAGACCAGGGTCCAGAGAGCGATTCGGGCGCGCTCGTTGGGAAACGGTTGTTCGCTGTCGGATCCACTCCCATGGCGTTCAGCCTTCGATTTCCCCATGATCCATTCGCGAGTGGCCCAGAAAAAGCAGGCCAGACCGAAATATCGGATCGCCGCCTTGAGGGACCGTGGCCAGTCGTAACTGGCGGGCAGCCAGGGAATGGATTCGAAGAAGGTGAGATCGACTCCGGTGATCTGCTTCGGATTCGGCGCGTTATAGGTGTAAATGCCAATGGCGTGCTTGTTCACCACGCTGATGATCACATACAGCAGCAAAGCCACGCAGAGCCCGGCAATGACCTTCATCGGCCAGCCCGATCCATCGCTGACCCATCGCACTGGATCGAACCCGAAACGGGCGCAAAACACCTTCTTCACCAGCAGCAACAGACCCAAGGTGTATCCCACGCCTGTCAAAACGGTGATGGTGTCGCCCGTGGTGGTGCCCAACGCCCAAGGCGCCCATACGATGGCGAACAGCAAGAGCCCGCCCGAGACGTGGTCGAGAATCCGGTACAGCGGCGGAGTTCGATAGAAGCCTGGTTCGGGGGCGGGCATATCGTTTTGGCGGCAGGGAGCGAACTACTCTTTGGACCAAAAGTCGATGACCATCACGTCAGCGATGTAAGGCCCAATGAGTTTGCCGAACTCCTTGTGATCCGGATGGACCAGATAGTCATTGCGATCCTTCTCGGTTTTGAAAGTGAGGAGAAAGGCGTGGGTGAAACCCTTGTTCAATCCTTCTGGGCTGCAATTGGTTCCCCAGTCATAGGTGCCGATCAGGGGGATCTTGGCCTTTAACGCCCGGAAGGCGTCTTCCACCTTCTTGATGTCCTCCTTGGAGGCCGAATCCTTGAACTTGAAGGAGACCACATGGTGGAGCTTGGACTTCTTGGCTTTGGCGGCGGAAACGGGTAGCGCCAGCCCGCACAGGAGCAACGCGAAAATGGAAAACAGTATGGACTTCATTCGACTAAGGCCGTGGAGGGTAACGACCGAGGCCAAAGAGGATCAAGCTTGGGGAAAAAGTTCGAGACAAAGATTGCCAATGACACTACTAATGGCTTTCACTTTTCCCAAGACCCCTAATACTTGTGGGGACGGATGAAAGTAACCATTGCCAAAGATCGTTTGCTGTCGGGACTGCAAGCCGTGCAGAACGTCGTAAGTTCGCGCACCACGCTTCCCGTGCTGTCGAATATCTTGCTGAATGCCGAGGAGGGGAAATTATCCCTCACTGCGACCGACTTGGACGTCACCGTTTCCTGTACCGTTCCGGCCCAAGTGCTTACGCCTGGAACGATCACCTTGCCGGCCAAGCGATTCTTCGAAATTACCCGCGAAGTTCCGGCCACCGAAATCGAACTCGATTCGGACGACAAATCGATTTGTTCCATCCAGGCGGGTTCGGCTTTCTTTCGTATCCATGGCCTGCCCGGTGAAGATTTTCCCCAGACTCCGACCTTCTCGCAGTCCCGGGCGGTCACGGTGCCGCAGGAAAAATTGCGGTCGATGCTGAAAAAGACCGGTTTCGCCGTTTCCACGGACGAAAGCCGGTACACCTTAAACGGCATCTTTTTCAGCCTCAAGGAGCACAAACTCATTCTCGTCTCCACGGATGGACGCCGTCTGGCGTTGGTGGAGGAAGAGTGCGAAGTGCCGGTGGAAAACCAGGCTGACTTCATTGTCCCTTCAAAGGCCATCAACGAACTGACCCGTTTGCTGACGACGGGCACCGTTGAAATCAAATTTTCCGAGAACCAGGCTGCTTTCACCGCGACTCCGGCGACGGAGGAGGGCGGGTTGGCTTCGGTTCTCATCACCAAGCTCGTGGACGGGAATTTCCCCAACTACCGGCAGGTGATTCCGCAACAGTGCCAGGAGCGCGTGCCAGTCGGGCGCGAAGAGTTGCTGAAGGCCCTGCGGTTGGCGGAGATCATGACGACCGACAAGTCCAACTCGGTCAAACTCGCCTTCACGAAGAATCAACTCGCGATCACGGCCAATGCGCCGGAGGTCGGTGAAACCCGGCAGACCATAGCCATCAACTACAAGGGCAAGGACGTCGCGATCGCTTTCAATCCCGGATTCCTCATGGATCCGCTGAAGGCGCTCGACAACGACCAGGTCTACATGGAATTGACCGATGAGCTGAGCCCGGGCGTGGTCAAGGTTGATGATCCGTTCCTGTACGTGATCATGCCGATGCGTTTGAGCTAAGCAGCTCGGTCGCTGCGCCAAGCGGTCGGTCACGACGCTTCAGGTTCTGCGTAGGATACTCACAAAGCCTTTGCCCGGTGCAGATTGCCTTTAAAGAATGGGCCGTGGTCGTCGATGCCTTGGGGCAGGGACGGCAATCGTTGATTCTTCGAAAAGGCGGCATCTCGGAAGGCAAAGGCGGGTTCCGCGTGGAGCACCCTGCGTTTCTTTTCTTTCCCACGTTGTTTCATCAGCAACGGGATGCCGTCCGTCCCGAGGCGCAAGCTCGTTTTGATCTCCTTCAACCAACGCTTCCGGCGGCAGATCGAG
>DATJII010000038.1:0-29558 GCA_035493435.1 Candidatus Limnocylindria bacterium
AAGCCCTCAAGGACATCTACCGCCGCCTCCGTCCTGGCGATCCCCCCACGGCCGCCAATGCCCGCGCATTGATCAAGCGCCTGTTCTTCGATCCCAAGCGTTACGACTTGGGTCGCGGGGGGCGTTACAAGATGAACCAGAAGCTCGGCTTTGAAGACAACGCTGACGCCCGGGTTCTGACCAAGGAAGATCTCGTTCACGCGACCAAGTACTTGCTGAAGCTCAAAAAGGGCGAAGGCAGCTTGGACGACATCGATCATCTCGGCAGCCGCCGTATCCGTACGGTGGGCGAATTGCTGGCGAATCAATGCCGCGTGGGTCTGGCTCGTACCGAACGTTTGGTCAAGGAGCGTATGACGCTGTTCGACCAGACCACGGACACCATGACCCCGCAGAAGTTGATCAACCCGAAGGCCCTCTCGGCCGTCGTGCGCGACTTCTTCGGCCGCAGCCAGTTGAGCCAGTTCATGGACCAGATCAATCCGTTGGCCGAACTGACGCACAAGCGGCGTCTGTCAGCCCTCGGGCCTGGCGGTCTTTCCCGTGATCGTGCTGGTTTCGAAGTTCGTGACGTTCATCCGTCCCATTACGGCCGTATTTGCCCGATTGAGACGCCTGAAGGTCCTAACATCGGTCTTATCGCCTCGCTCGCGACTTACGCCCGGGTCAATGATTTCGGTTTCATCGAAACCCCCTACCGCAAGGTGGAGGCTGGCCGCGTGACGGATCGCTTGGATTACCTGACCGGTGATCGTGAAGAAGGCTATGTCATCGCCCAGGCGAATGCGCCGATCGACGACAAGGGCCGCTTCACACTGGATAAGGTTTCCTGCCGCTTCAAGGGTGACTTCGTGGACGTTGACCCCGATAAGGTCGACTACATGGACGTCTCTCCGAAGCAGCTCGTTTCGGTGGCCGCCGGTTTGATTCCCTTCCTCGAGCACGACGACGCTAACCGCGCGTTGATGGGTTCCAACATGCAACGCCAGGGCGTTCCGTTGTTGGTGACCGAAGCTCCGCTGGTGGCGACCGGTTTGGAAGAACGGGTGGCGCGCGATTCCCGCGCGGTCATCATGGCCGAAGACGCCGGCAAAGTGGCCGCCGTTACCGGCAGCCAGATTATCATCACCCGGGACGGCAAGGTTCCCGAGAGCAAGAAGAAGCTGAAGCAGGACGCCGGCAACGGCGTGTGGGTTTATCCCGTGCGTAAGTTCATGCGGTCGAATGCCGCTACTTGCATCAATCAGAAGATCCTGGTTGCCAAGGGTGAAACGATCAAGAAGGGCCAGGTCCTCGCAGACGGTCCTTGCACTGGTGGTGGCGAACTCGCCCTCGGACGCAACGTGCTTGTCACGTTCATGCCTTGGAACGGTTATAACTTCGAAGACGCGATCCTGATCTCCGAGCGCATCGTGAAGGAGGACATCTTTACCTCCATCCATATCGATGAGTTCGAAGTCGTGGCTCGCGATACCAAGCTCGGACCTGAGGAAATTACCCGGGATATCCCGAACCTCGGCGAAGAAGCGCTCAAGAACCTCGGCCACGACGGTGTTATCCGTATCGGTGCCGAAGTGAAGCCGGGCGATATCCTGGTCGGCAAGATCACTCCGAAGTCGGAAACGGAATTGGCGCCGGAAGAGCGCTTGCTCCGCGCGATCTTCGGTGAGAAGGCCGCCGACGTGAAGGACACCTCCCTCAAGGTTCCCTCGGGCACCTATGGCATCGTCATGGATGTCAAGGTTTCCGCCAAGAAGGACAGTGAGAAGGTGGGTCTCAAACGTGATGTGGCTCCCAAGGATAGCCCCTTGGCCCCGACTCCCGTGGTGACGTCTTCTTCCAAGAAGCCGGGCCGCGAGATCGACGACCAATACAAGGGAAAGCGCTCGGAATTGCTGGAGCAATTGACCGAAGCCCTTTCGAACATCCTGTTGGGCGAAAAGATTCCGCTCGACGTGGTCAACAGCGAAACCGGCGAGATTATCATCCCGGCCAATCGCAAGATCACCAAGACCCTGCTCAAGAAGCTGGCCGAGGTGTATGACCGCATCGAAATCGATCCTTCGCCGATCCGTAACAAGATCACCGAGATCATCGGGCAGTTTAAGAAGAAGTTCGAAGATTTGCAGATGCAGCACGAAGAGGAAGTCGAACGCGTGGAAGCGGGCGAAGACCTCGATTCGGGCATCGTCAAGCAGGTCAAGGTGTACATCGCCTCGAAGCGGAAATTGTCAGTCGGTGACAAGATGGCCGGACGCCACGGTAACAAGGGTGTCGTCGCCAAGATTGTCCCCGAGGAAGACATGCCGTTCCTGGAAGATGGAACGCCGGTCGAAATCGTCTTGAACCCGCTGGGCGTGCCGTCCCGCATGAATGTGGGGCAGTTGCTCGAAACCCACTTGGGTTGGGCTTGCAAGCTCCTCGGCATCAAGATCGCGACGCCGGTTTTCGATGGTATCCGTGAAAAGGATATCCGCGGCTATCTCAAGCAGGCGGGCTTGCCGGAACATGGCAAGGTCCGGTTGATTGACGGCCGCTCCGGTGAGCGGTTCGATCAGGAGGTCGTGGTGGGCTATATCTATATGATGAAGCTCGGCCACTTGGTCGCCGACAAGATCCATGCCCGCGCTGTCGGACCCTACTCCCTCGTCACCCAGCAACCGCTGGGCGGCAAGGCGCAGTACGGCGGCCAGCGCTTCGGCGAAATGGAAGTGTGGGCCATGGAAGCCTACGGCGCCGCTTATACGCTCCAGGAGCTGCTCACGGTCAAGTCGGACGATGTCCAGGGCCGTACCCGCATCTATGAGAGCATCGTCAAGGGTGACAACTCGCTCGAGGCGGGCATCCCCGAATCCTTCAACGTGTTAGTGAAAGAAATGCAATCGCTCGGACTGGATGTCCGGGTGGGTTATGTGAACGGGACGGAAACCTCCCAAATTCAACCGTCCCTGAGCGCACTTGGCTAAAATCGAACCCAGGACCGCAAAACCATGAACATGAACATGAACATGACGAACACGTCTTCCAAAGACGCGGCCCGCGAGTTACTCGGGTTGGACAAGGTCAATTTGGTGGATCACGTAGCCATCCAGGTGGCTTCCCCCGAAACGATCCGCTCCTGGTCTAAGGGTGAAGTCAAGAACCCGGAGACCATCAATTACCGCACGTTCAAGCCCGAAAAGGGCGGCCTCTTCTGCGAACGTATTTTCGGTCCCGTAAAGGACTGGGAATGCTCCTGCGGCAAGTATAAGCGCATCAAGCATCGTGGAGTCGTCTGCGATCGTTGCGGCGTCGAAGTGACCCTGGCCCGCGTTCGCCGCGAGCGCATGGGCCATATCGAGCTCGCCGTGCCGGTCTCGCACATCTGGTTCTTCAAGTGCATGCCTTCCCGCATCGGCCTGATGCTGGACATGACGGCGCGCAATTTGGAACGCATCATCTATTACGAGGATTACCTCGTCATCGATGCCGGCTCCACCGCCTTGAAGGAGCATCAGCTTCTCTCCGAGCACGAGTTTCGTGAGGCCAAGCAAACCTATGGCGCCGACGCGTTCGTCGCCAAAATGGGTGCCGAAGCCGTCCGCGACTCGCTCGCCCGCATCAACCTGGAAAAGTCGGTTGACGACCTCCAGATCCAGATGCAGGAGACCAAGTCGAAGCAGAACCGCAAGAAGATCGCCAAGCGGATCAAGCTGTATCAGGGCTTTACCAAGTCCAAGATGCGGCCTGAGTGGATGATTCTCACGGTGCTGCCGGTGATTCCTCCCGATCTCCGTCCGCTGGTGCCGCTCGAAGGCGGACGCTTCGCGACGTCGGATCTCAACGATCTTTATCGCCGCGTCATCAACCGTAACAACCGGTTGAAGAACCTGCTTCAGCTTAAGACTCCGGAAGTCATTATCCGGAACGAAAAGCGCATGTTGCAGGAAGCGGTCGATGCCTTGTTCGACAACGGCCGTCACGGTCGTGCGGTGACAGGCGCGGGCAACCGTGCGCTCAAGTCGCTGTCTGACATGCTCAAGGGCAAGAGTGGACGTTTCCGTCAGAACTTGCTTGGTAAGCGTGTCGATTACTCCGGACGTTCGGTCATCGTCATCGGACCTGAGCTCAAGCTTAGCCAGTGCGGTCTTCCCAAGAAGATGGCGTTGGTCTTGTTCGAGCCGTTCATCATCCGCCGCCTCAAGGAACTGGGCTATGTCCATACCGTCCGGTCGGCCAAGAAGATGATCGAGCGCCAGACCAAGGAAGTTTGGGATATCCTGGAAGAAGTGACCAAGGGTCACCCGGTGTTGCTGAACCGCGCTCCAACCCTTCACCGCTTGTCGGTGCAGGCGTTCGAGCCGGTGCTCATCGAAGGCGAAGCGATCCGGATTCACCCCCTCGTTTGCACCGCTTACAACGCGGACTTCGACGGTGACCAGATGGCCGTGCACGTGCCCCTCTCGGTGGAAGCCCAGATGGAAGCGCGCCTCCTCATGATGGCGCCCTTGAACATCTTCAGCCCGTCGAGCGGCAAGCCGATCATGACGCCCACCCAGGACATTACTCTGGGCTGCTATTACCTCACCGCCGAGCCGCGGAAGGAAAAGCAGGAAGGCGAACGCATCATGCTGTTCGGCACCAAGGAAGAGGTTATCTTCGCCCACAACGACGGTGGCTTGAAGACCCACGACCGCATCCGGGTCGCGAATCCTGATTTCGGTCGCAAGACCGTTTACGGAAATCCGGAGAACCGCACCATCGAAACCACGGTGGGCCGCGTGATCTTCTCCGAGATCTGGCCTGCGGAAGTCGGCTTCCCCAACTTCGCGGTCAACAAGAGCAAGCTCGGTGACTTGATCTTGAACTGCTATAAGGCCTGCGGCCATGAGCGCACCGTCCAGACTCTGGACCGCCTCAAGGAAACCGGCTTTACGGAAGCGACCCGCTCCGGCTGCTCGATCGGTATCGATGACATGATCATCCCGCCCGAGAAGCAGAAGGAGATCAAGGAAGCGCTGCACCAAATCTCGGAAGTCGAGAAGCAGCACAAGAAGGGCGTCATCACCAACCAGGAACGCTACAACAAGGTCGTCGACATCTGGACGCACTGCACCGACCAAATCGGCGCGGTCATCATGAAGACCTTGGCCTACAATCAGGGCAAGAAGGAGTACAATCCGGTGCACTTGATGGTGGATTCCGGCGCTCGTGGTAACAAGGCGCAGGTCCGCCAGCTCGCGGGTCTCCGCGGTCTGATGGCCAAGCCGAGCGGTGAAATCATCGAGAAGCCGATTCTATCGAACTTCCGCGAAGGTCTCACGGTGCTCGAGTACTTCATCTCGACGCACGGCGCCCGTAAGGGTCTGGCCGATACGGCGCTCAAGACCGCTGACTCGGGTTACATGACCCGTAAGCTGGTCGATGCCGCGCAGGACGTGATCATTCGCGAAATCGATTGCACGACCGGCAACGGCATTCTCGTCTCCTCGATTTACGAAGGTGAAGAAGAGGTGGTGAAGATCAGCGAGCGCATCGTGGGCAGATACTCCTCGGAAGATATCTTCGATCCGACCGACCTGAAGCATAAGCTCGTCGGCGCGGGCGAGGAATTCGACGAAGTGAAGGCCAAGTTGGTCGAGCGCGCCAGTGTCGAACGGGTGAAAGTCCGTTCTGCGCTGACTTGCGAAACCAAGTCCGGCATCTGTGCGAAGTGCTATGGCCGCAACCTCTCGACTGGCAAGCTGGTCAAGCAGGGCGAGGCCGTCGGCATCATCGCCGCCCAATCGATCGGCGAACCGGGCACGCAGTTGACGATGCGTACCTTCCACGTCGGTGGCGTGGCGACACAGACTTATAAGCAGCCGCAGATCAAGGCCAAGGTGGATGCGTTGATTCGTTATAACGAGTTGCGTGTGGTGACCTTGGAAGACGGCAACAACATCGTGCTGAATAAAAACGGTACGGTCACCTTGTATGCCATCGAGCCCGCGGCCGAAGGAGTCGTCCACAAGACACCTCAGTTCGGCAAGGAACTCGAGACTCATAATATCCCCGTTGGCGCCGTTATCTCGGTGCCCGATAAGGGCATGGTCACCAAGGGCGAAGTCTTCATCGAATGGGATGCCTATAACGTCCCCATCATCTCGGAGAAATCCGGGCGCGTGAAGTTCATGGACATCATCGAAGGTGTCACCATGAAGCAGGAAGTGGACGATACGACCGGGTCGGAAGACTTGGTCATCATCGAACACAAGGAAGACTTGCACCCGACAATGGTGATCGAGGACGAGGGTGGCGACGCCATCGCTCAGTACCCGATTCCGGCTGGCGCGCACTTGGCGGTCAATGAAGGCGACGAAATCGGCGCCGGCGCATTGCTCGCGAAGACTCCGCGTAAGGCGTCCAAGACCAAGGACATCACCGGCGGTCTCCCCCGCGTGGCCGAATTGTTCGAAGCCCGCCGTCCGAAGGACGCTGCGGAAATTGCGAAGATCGACGGTGTGGTGGACTTCGGTCCGTCCGTCCGCGGCAAGCGCTGCGTCGTGTTGCGCGATCCGCAAACCGGCACGGAAGAGGAGCACCTCATCCCGATCGGCAAGCACATCATCGTTTACAAGGGCGACTTCGTGAAGAAGGGGCAGCAACTGACCGACGGTCCGGTTGTCCCGCACGAGATTCTCGATGTTTGCGGACCTCACGAATTGCAAGAGCATCTCGTGAACGAAATCCAGGAAGTTTACCGTCTGCAGGGTGTGACGATTAACGACAAGCACGTCGAAATCATCATCCGCCAGATGCTCCGCAAGGTGCGCATCACGGAACCCGGCGACACGATCTTCCTGTGGGGCGAGCAAATCGATAAGATCATCTTCGAAACCGAGAATACCCGCGTCGAGCAAATGGGTGGCAAGCCTGCGGAAGCCGCCCCTGTGCTCCTGGGTATTACCAAGGCTTCGTTGGAGACGGAATCGTTCCTCAGCGCCGCTTCCTTCCAGGACACGACCCGTGTCTTGACCGAGGCCGCCACGATGGGCAAGTCCGATAACCTGCGCGGCTTCAAGGAAAACGTGATCATGGGTCACATTATCCCGGCCGGAACCGGCTTCGACCTCCACCGCGAGCTCCGGCTCCGCCCGCTGGTCGAAGTTCCCGACGAACCCGAGCCGATGCCGCTCGAGACCGCCCCCGAGGGCAATGCTCCGTTGGTCGGCTAATCGAAAAGTTTCAATGCAAGGGCGCCTTAGGGCGCCCTTTTTTTGCGGCCAGGGAGATCGACTGGGGCGGAGGCACTAATTCCTATGCTGTTGAAATGGATCGCCTCGAGGCGAACGTTCTTGGGTTCGAAGCCACCGGGGAGTCTGGCTCCACCCGGTCTTCCTAGCCTGCCTGGCGCGTCCGCCTAGAAAGGGAGGGTGAGACTCCGTCGAGCCGTGCCTACAGCGGGAGGCTTCGGGTTGGGGCATAATACTTTTCAATGAAGTGTCAGGTGACAGAAGCGGGCTCTTTTTGCTTCGATCTGTCTCCTTTTCCTCCAGAACGAAGCCTCGCACTCATAGCAGGGCTCGACGGAGTCTCTCCCGGGTTTTGGCGGCATTACGGTTTGCCTGGATCGAGGACGATTACTCTGGTTTTCAGGGGGCAACGGCGAGTTGCACCCAACAATCCTGGGTGCCAAATTTGCCTCTGTTCCGTCAGGCTTGAATCCGCTTTACTTGTCGGCTCATGAACATCCTGGAGGAGCTCCAGTGGCGCGGTTTGTTTGCGGATTGCACCGACGTCCCGGAATTGTCGAAACGCTTGGCGACGGGGCCGCTTTCGTTGTATTGCGGCTTTGATCCCACGGCGGATTCCTTGCATGTCGGGAGCCTGGTTCCTCTGCTGGCACTGCGGCGTTTCCAGATGGCTGGGCATCATCCGATTGCCGTGGCTGGTGGAGCGACCGGCAGCATTGGCGATCCCAGCGGTAAGAGCCAGGAACGTTCGTTGCTCACCAAGGATCATATCGCGGCGAACGTCGCGGCGGTGAAGCCGCAGTTGGCCCGATTGCTCGACTTCGAGACCCCGATTAATCCCGCCCGGTTGGTCGATAATGCCGATTGGACCGCACCCCTCTCCTATCTCGATTTCCTTCGCGACGTGGGCAAGTACTTCACGGTCAATCAGATGGTGGCCAAGGAATCGGTGCGCGCCCGCATGGAAGACCGGGAGGTGGGCATCAGCTACACCGAATTCAGCTACATGCTGTTGCAGGCGTTTGATTTCTACCACCTTTGCAAGGAGCTGAATTGCGATCTCCAGATCGGTGGATCGGACCAGTGGGGTAACATCACGGCGGGTATCGATCTCATTCGCAAGAAGCTCGGGCGCTATGCCTTTGGCCTGACTCTTCCGCTGATCACCAAATCCGACGGAACCAAGTTTGGCAAAACCGAGTCGGGCACCATCTGGTTAGATCCCAAGAAGACCAGCGTCTACCGCTTCTACCAGTTCTGGATCCGGACGGATGATCGCGACGTGGTCCGTTACCTCAAATTCTTCACCTTCCTGACGCCGGAGGAAATTGGGACCTTGGAAGCGGGCCACGCGGCGGATCCGGGCAAGCGTGAAGCGCATCGAGCTTTGGCGCGAGCGGTCACCGACTTATTGCACGGGAATCACGCCACCCAGGAGGCGGAGCGTGCGAGCGAGATTCTTTTCGGTGGCGATCCCACTGGAGTGTCGGAGGCGACGCTTGATGAACTCGTCAATGAAGTGCCCTCGAAAGAAATCGAGGCCTCGAAGTTTGCCGGGGCAGGGGTGTCGTTGATCGAACTGCTGGTGCATTCGGGACTTTGCGCGAGCAAGGGCCAGGCCCGGACTGACGTTCAATCGGGTGGGATTTACCTTAATAATCAACGTGCGTCCGAGACCGGGCTCATGGTTTCCACAAGCAACCTGTTGTTCGGAAAGCGACTGTTGTTGCGGAAGGGCAAGCGGAACTACGTGGTGTTGACGGCGAAGTAAGCGTGGGCGTGTGGTGCCACATCAGGAAACAACGTTCATACGTTCATGATGTTCATCGGCGGGCCGGTTTGCCATGAACGTATGAAGGTATGAACGTTGTCGGGCCTATGTGGCACGATGCCAGGGGCAGAGCGGAAGCGTCGCGACTTCCAAAGCGGCAGCTTCGCCAAGCCTTCGCAGCCGCACTCCAGGTGCTGTCGCGTCCGCCTAGCCGATCCGGGTGCGGAAGTAGGCGATCGTGTCTTTCAAGCCATCAGCGAGGGCGATTTGAGGTTCCCACTCCAATAGCGCGCGCGCGCGGGTAATATCCGGTTTCCGCTGTTTGGGATCGTCTTGCGGAAGTGGTTTATAGCTGATCTTGGACTTGGACTTGGTCTCCTTGATGATCTCTTGGGCGAACTGGAGCACGGTGAGTTCGTGCGGATTTCCAATGTTCACCGGCATATGGGAAGTTTCGCCATCATGCATCATGAGGCGGTAAATGCCTTCAATCAGGTCGCTGACGTAGCAGAAACTCCGCGTTTGGGAGCCATCACCGAAAACAGTCAACGGTTTGCCTTCCAACGCCTGGCTGACAAAGGCCGGCACAATGCGTCCATCGTTGAGGCGCATGCGGGGGCCGTAGGTATTGAAGATCCGGACAATGCGGGTATCCAGTTTATGCTCGTTGTGGTAGGCCATCACCAGGGCCTCCGCAAAGCGCTTGGATTCGTCGTAGCAACCGCGGGGTCCGATAGGGTTGACGTTACCCCAGTAGGATTCCGATTGGGGATGTACCAAGGGGTCGCCGTAAACTTCGGACGTTGAGGTAATGAGAAACCTGGCACCTTTGTTCAGGGCGAGTCCCAATGCCTTATGGGTGCCCAAGGATCCGACCTTGAGCGTCTGAATGGGTAACTCGAGATAGTCGATCGGGCTGGCGGGGGAGGCGAAGTGCCAAACGTAGTCCACCTTGCCAGCGATGTAGAGGTACTCCGTGACGTCCTGACGGATGAACGTGAACTGGGAGTCCCCGGCGTGGTGCTGGATATTGTCGGTGTTGCCGGTCACCAGATTGTCGATGGCAATGACTTTGTGCCCATGGGCCAGGAGCAAATCGGCGAGGTGTGAACCCAGAAAGCCGGCCCCACCCGTGACAACGGAAACTGGGCAGGAATTGGATTTGGGCTTCGGACTGCGTTTTGAAGTAGGCATGCGGAACTATGGTGGTACGACGTGGCTCTCAATAGGAGGCGCCGGAGGAAATCGCGATGAGGGACACCTTACTTGGCGCCCGCGCCGCTCAACACGGCCGGGATTGTGCGAAGAAGGATGCGAAAGTCGAGCCAGATGGACCAATTGTCGATGTATTCGAGGTCCAACCGGACCCATTCGGAGAAATCCCGGACATTATTGCGGCCCGAAACCTGCCACAGGCAGGTCAGCCCAGGTTTGACACTCAACCGGCGACGGTGCCCCGGATCGTCGAAGCGGGCTACTTCATCAACTGGCAAGGGGCGGGGGCCGACCAAACTCATTTCCCCACGCAACACGTTCCACAATTGGGGAAACTCGTCGATGGACCACTTCCTCAAGAAAGTACCAATACGCGTAATCCGGGGGTCGTTGGTGACCTTGAAAACAGGCCCCTTCATTTCGTTCAACGCGGCGAGCTCCTGTTTGAGTTGCTCGGCGTTGTTGACCATGGTCCGGAACTTCAGCATGACAAACGGACGGCCATTGAGGCCAGCACGCATCTGGCGGAAGAGAACCGGGCCGGGCGAAGTGAGGCGGACGGCCACCGCGGCAAAAATCAGGATCGGAGACACCAAAATCAGGGCCACCGCCGCGCCCAACCGATCCATGAATTCCTTCGCCAATAATTCCAGAGCGGCTTCGGGAACCGTCCGGAAAACCAAAACCGGCTGATTGCCTATCTCATCTACCGTGGCCTGCGAAATTCGGGTTTGGAAGAAATGAGCCAGCAACCAGACTTCAACGCCTTCCAACTCGCAGAGCTGGATGGCGGTTTCGATTTCGCTGAACGCCCGTTGTCCAGGGGAGATGAGCACGGCATTAACCGAATGCTCGTGCAGCAGTCGGGGTAGTTCATTGATCGAAGTTTGGCTGGGATCCAACCGGGCAGAAATCTCAAACCGACCTATGGAACCATCCTGCAAAGTTGCTTCCATGGCGGCCCAGTGTTTGGTTCCACCTACGATGATCACGCGCCGGGCCATCTCCGAGCGTCCCGGGCGTGAAAAAGCCCACCAACGCAGAATTTCGTCCTTGGTGAAGCCCAAGATCACCGCCAAGGGAATGAAGGCGACCAATACGCCACGGGCGCCATCCGCCTTTTTGAGGTAAATGGTGATGATGACAATGATGGCCATCCAACCCGAAGCCTTCAGCCACTGGGAGAGCACCTGGCGACGGGGAGCCAAAGCGCTACGGCGATAGTATCCTTGGAATTCCAGGAGGTACGGCGCGGCCGGGACAATGACGATAAGTAGCCACGCATAGGCGTCGAAACCCGAAATAAGGTGAGCGGGGTCCAACGCATTCAATGACCGGATGAAATGAGCCAGCCAGAACGCCGCCCCGAAAAGGGCGGCGTCGCCGACCTTCAGGATGCGCGTTGTTATCTGTCGTCTCCGGCGAAGCATGCGTTATGGGTACCGATCCGAGTTCCGTCCTTGGTCGGTCCACGAAAAGGGCATAGGACGAGTCGCCAAAGGCCGACACTTGACTACCAGCCGACTCGTTTCGAGGACATCACGTTCAAAACCCGTGCATCTGGCAAGGGTAATCTGTAGGGATCGTTGCGCCCGATTGGGTTCCGGGTACATTCGGGGTGTGGAAAACCGCTCTGGCATTCGAGGTGTGGGCGTGCTCTTGGTGGCCGTCCTTATGGCATTGGTGATGCTGCTGGGCCTGGCGTTGGGGGTGGTGGCAGTACGAGTTTTCCCGCTGTGGAACAACGAACCACCAAAAATCCGCGACACCAGCACAGTGCTTGTTGAAATACAGGGCCTCAATCAGTTGGTCACAGTCCGGTACGTGCTCGAAAAGGTGGTCATTCTCGAAGACGTGAAATGGTATGGAGAGAATCGGGTTTTAATGGTCGCGCACGGCATCGCGAAAGCTGGGGTCGATCTTTCGAAACTCAAGGACAGTGACATAATCGTGCGGGGGACGACGGTCAAGATCAAGCTGCCCAAACCGCAATTGCTGGACGTGTATCTCGACGAACGAAAAACCGAAATTGTGGAGCGATCGACGGGGTTGTTGCGGACCTTTGACAAGGATCTCGAACAGGACGCCCGGCGGCAGGCGGTCGACAAGATACGGACGGCAGCCTACGACTCAGGTATCTTGAAGGACGCCCTCGAGCGTGCGCGGACGCAACTGTCGATGATCTTTCGCCGCATCGGCTATGAGTCGATCGAGTTCGAGTGAACGGTCTGCTTTGATGGCTGATAAAAAACGCCCGGACGAGTGCTCGCCGGGCGTCGCTTGAAGGACGTAGGAGGGGATTACTTCGCAGCGGCGTAAAGCGCGGCGACCTTATTCCAGTTCACCACGTTCCAGAGGGCTTTGAGGTAGTCTGCCCGCTTGTTCTGGTACTTCAGGTAGTAAGCGTGTTCCCAGACATCGATGCCGAGGATGGGTTTGCCTTCCACGCCAGAAATGGCTTTGCCCATGAGCGGATTGTCCTGGTTCGGCGTCGAGGCGATCTCGAGTTTGCCGTTGTTGACCAGCAACCAAGCCCAACCGGAACCGAAACGTCCGATACCGGCGGCTTCGAATTTGGCCTGAAAATCGGCAAACGAGCCGAAGGAAGTGGTGATGGCAGCTGCGAGGTCGCCGCTGGGAGTTCCACCAGCGTTCGGAGCCAGCAGATTCCAGAAAAAGGTGTGGTTCCAATGACCGCCGCCGTTGTTGCGGACCGGTCCGCGAATAGTGTCGGGAACGCCAGGCAGGTCGGCAATCAGTGCTTCGAGGGACTTCCCTTCAAGGGCAGTGCCAGCGATCGCCTTGTTCAGGTTATCGACGTAAGCCTTGTGATGGCGGCCATGGTGGATTTCCATGGTGAGAGCGTCGATATGCGGTTCGAGAGCTTCTTTGGGGTAGGGGAGTGGGGCAAGTTCGTGTGCCATAGGATTGTCGATATCTTCTTGAATTAGCCAAGCTGACCTCGGGTGAGGGCAAGTTGCGTGGGTACAGGATAGCAATTGTAGGGTGGACCGCAAGATTCGGCTGGCGCAGGCTTGGCGGTAAGCGATATGTCAATCTGACCGAATGCCAGTTGACCTGCGCTTTTCCAACAGTATGATCCAAGCCAAACAGTTGTTGATCCCATGCGTCAGTTCTTAGCCATTGCGTTGAATGCCTTCATGGAACTGGTTCGCCAGCCGGTTTACCTGCTGGTACTGACCTGTTCCGCTGGGTTCATCGTATTCCTATCGGCCGTCCCCTATTTCGGATTGGGGGACGACGCGAAAATGGTTAAGGACATGTCACTGGCGGTGATGCTGATGTCAGGCTTGCTCGGCTCAGTGCTTTGCGCCTCGACCAGTCTGGCGCAGGAAATTCGCTCGGGCACGGCGTTGACCGTGTTATCGAAGCCGGTGAGTCGTTGGACCTTCTTGATGGGAAAGTACGCTGGACTGGCTGGTACCCTAACTCTTTTAACCGCCTCCAATATGGTGGCGACGCTGCTGGCCAGCCGAATGGCGTATGACGCCTACGGTGACGCCGATCTCCGATCGCTATCGATTTATTTCGGCGCGGTTCTGGCTTCCTTTGCGATTGGAGGATTCTTGAATTACTTCCTTAATCGCACCTTTGTCAGCACCACCGTCCTGCTCTTTGTCCTGGCGACGGGGGCGGCGGCCTTCTATGTCGCGCAGTTTACTCGACTCGAGAAAGCCTTCGGCGAAGTGGCGGCCGTCGACTGGCGTTTGCTACCCGCTGGAGTGCTGATCCTGTTCGCCTTGCTGGTATTGGCCGCCATTGCCCTGGCCTGTTCCACTCGCCTTGACACCGTTCCTACGCTCGCGGTGTGCACGAGCTTTTTCTTGATTGGGCTGGTCTCCGACTACCTGTTCAAAGGCGCAGCGGATGGCGGAGCCATCTGGGCCAAGGTGGCCTATGCCGTCACGCCGAATTGGCAGCAATTCTGGCTCGCGGACGCTTTGGAAGACAAGAAAAGCATTCCTTGGATTTACGTGGGCCAGGCGGCGACTTATTGCCTGGCATATCTGACAGCGGCGCTTTCGGTGGCGTCCCTGATGTTTGAGGACCGGGAATTGACATGACGCTCCGCGGAATGCCGACTTTTCACCGATTGTTTTCGAGGCCGCACGCGGTAAGCAGTTGCCAAGACGGGCCGGCTGCTGTTCTGATTCGCGCCCGTTTTCCACTCGATTTGAATTAAGTGATGGACCGTAATCTTCAACGGACTGGGTTAATCAATTGGATCGCCTTGCTACTGCTAGGCGGGCTCCTCGCCTATGAGTCTCGGGTCGCCCAATCGGCTACCGGCGAAGTCGCCGTGGCGTTTGTCGTGGTGGGGTTCCTCGCGGCCCTGATCAGTTGGTTCCAGATGCGCCTGGCCACCCGGGAGGAGTTGGAGCGCGTCGAGATGCAGGACCTGGCACGGTCCCGTCGCCAGAGTTCGATCTTCGACGAAACGGCCAATGAGACCTTTCCCGCCCGGCGTTCCCGGAAACAATTCGAGAAATGGGTCGTCCCAGCGTTCACTCTCGTCCTGTTCATCTTTCAGGCAGTCGCGGTCTATTGGTTCTGGCAGGAGCTCAAGGGCCGTCCGCAGCCGGTGGGTGAAGCGGCCGTGCTGGGAATGGCGCTCTTCGCAGGCATGGGGTTGGCGCTGTTTATCCTTGGCCGCTACAGCGCGCGACTGGCGCAGTTGGAAAACTCGCGCTTGCTGCGCCCCGGCGGGGCGTCGGTCATGTTGTCCGCCTTGCTGTGTTTTCTGGCCGCCGCCACGGAGGCCGCCGAGTGGTTTGGTTTTCCCAAAGGCGATATTTATGTAGCCTGGGTGCTGACGGCGCTGCTGGCCGTGATTGCGTTGGAGTCTTTGCTGGCGCTGGTTTTTGAGGCTTACCGGCCCCGGGTTCGTGGCGGAGAAGTGCGGTTGATTTACGAGAGCCGTTTGACCGGGCTTTTGGGGCAGCCGACGGGAATCTTCCAGACCGCGGCGCACGCGCTGGATTACCAGTTCGGTTTCAAGGTCAGCAATACCTGGTTCTACAAGTTCATCGAGGAACGCCTGGGCCGCTACCTCTTATACTGGGTGCTGATGCTGGTCGGTTCGACCTGCCTGGTCAGCATCCAGCCGGGCGAAGAGGCATTGCTCCAGCGTTTTGGCAATCCAGTGGCGGGCCGGGAGAAGCTGTCTTCCGGTTTGCATTTTAAACTGCCGTGGCCCATTGACCGCGTGGAAAGGTTTAACTCCCGCCAAATCCAGAGTTTTAACGTGGGATTCATTCCCGACAAGGCCGACGACAACCAGCGGGCGTTGTTATGGACCCAGCCCCACTATAAGGAAGAAGTAAACTTTCTGGTGGCGAGCCGCGACTCGTCTGCGACCAATGTCGCCGGCCTTGAACAAACCGTTCCTGTGAATTTCCTGACGGCCAGCATCCCCGTCCAGTTCCTGATCACGGATGTCCAGTCCTGGGCTTATAATCATAACGATCCGGCCCGGCTCCTGGAGGATTTGGCCTATCGGGAAGTCGTCCGTTATTTTGCGAGCGTGGATGCCGAAACGGTCATGTCGGATGGCCGGCTGGAAGCGGCCCAGACACTGGGCAAGCGAATCCAGACGGCTGCGGACGCCGCCAAACTGGGAGTGCAAATCGTACTGGTGGGCTTGCAGGACGTGCATCCGCCCCGCGGAAGCCGGGAAGTCCTGGTGGCGGCCGCCTACGAAAAGGTGATCGGAGCCGAACAGGAAAAGGAATCGGCCATACTATCGGCCCAAGGTGCGGCCTTCGCCATGGTGCCGACGGCTGACGCCAATAAAGTGCAGATGGTTAACGCGGCCAAAGGGGCCGCCGAACTGCGGGTCCAGGACGCCATTGGCCGGGCCATTCTGTTTGATTCCCAACTCAAGGTTTACCGGGCTGCACCCCGGGTTTTCTCGGCCCGAAACTATTATGAAACCCTGGGCCACAGCCTGCAGCCGGTGCGGAAGTTTGTCCTGCTGGCGACCAACACCCACGATGTCATCATCTACGATTTGAACGAAAAGATAAGGGCGGACATAGCATCAGGTGCCCTCATCGAGAATCCCACGAAGGAAGAGAAGAAGTAATTTCCTAGAGAACACAGCGATGAAACGAAATCCCATCACCATGATCACCGGCGTCGCGTTGCTGGTCATCTTTATCTTTTTGGTCTTCGCCTTCCAGGTGCGCTTTACCCAGGTGGCGGTGGTCACGCGCTTCGGAAGGTATTCCCGGAGCGAGACCAATTCCGGCCTCTTTTTCCGGCTGCCACCCGGCGTCGAGAAGGTCTATTACTTTGACAAGCGGCTCCAGAATTTCGAACGCAAGTTTGAGCAGACCTTTACCCGCGACAAGCGCTCGCCGATCGTTGCGATCTATGTTGCCTGGCGCATCGCCGACCCCAAGATGTTCCTGGAGCGTTTCAACAGCGACGACGTGTTGGTCGCGGAGCAAAGCCTGGAAGGGCTCGTGCGCGGTGCCCAGAACGCGGTGATTGGCCGCCACGATTTCAGCGAGCTGGTTTCGCCCGATCCCACCCAGGTGAAATTCGATGTGATCGAACGTGAGATCCAGGAAGAAATCACCAAAACCGCCCTCAGCAACTATGGGATTGCGGTGGATCTCGTCGGTATCAAGCAATTGGGTTTGCCAGAGACCCTGACAGCGAAGGTCTTTGATCGCATGAGGGCGGAGCGCGAACGGACCGTGAAGAAGCTCATTGCCGAGGGCAACGCTGAGGCGACAAAGATTTATTCCCAGGCTCGTCTTGAGAGTGAGACCATGTTCGCCAGCGCCCAGCGCGAGGCGCTTAAGATCCGGGGAGAAGCGGAAGCCAAGGAACTCAAGTCCTATGAGGTCTTCAACCAGGAGCCGGAACTGGCCCAGTTCTTCATGGGCTTGCGCGCCTTGGAACTCTCGTTGACCAATCGCTCAACCCTGATCCTGGACGAGTCCACGGCACCGCTCAATCTTTTGAAGGATCCCAAGGCCCTCAAAATCCAGTAACCAACGCCATGGCCGATCCAGACAAGAAAACAGGAGACCTGCGTTCCACGACTTCGCCCGTTCCAACGGACGATGCGTCGAACCAGGCATTATCCGAAGCGTTGAACAGCAGCTTCCTGCTGATCAAACTGCTGGGCGTGGCAATGCTGGCCGCCCTGGTCTTCTCCTGCTATTTCACGGTCAATCCCAACGAGGTGGCTGTCATCCTTCGTTTTGGAAGCCCGGTGGGAACAGGACGCGAAGTTATCCGCACCAATGGTCTTTATTTTCGCCTGCCGTCCCCCATCGACGAGGTCGTGAGGATCAAAGTGGGGGAATTGCAGACAGTAGTCGCCACCAATGCCTGGTTCGGGGTGAGTGCGGACGGGGACGGCGCCAAACCGGCACCCATGCCGCAACTCAATCCCGCAATTGACGGGCACGTCATCACCTCCGACGGGAACATCATGCATGTAAAGGCGACCATGAAGTACCGGGTGACGGACCCCCTGGCCTATACCTTCAGATTCGCCAATATCACGAATTTGATCGTCAATGCCCTGAACAATTCCGTGCAATGGGCGGGCGTCCGTTTTAAGGCCGACGACCTGATCTATAAGAATCCTGCCGGATTCCGCCTGGCGATTCGTGACCGCGTGGTTTCGGTCTGTGACCGCGCCGGGTACGGCATCGTGGTGGACAATGTGGATGTGAACCAGACGGCTCCAGGAGCGGTCAAGGACGCCTTTGACCAGGTACAATCCGCCGACCAGGAGAAAGACAAAAAGATCAAGGAAGCCCAGGGTGAGTATGAACGAATCACCCGCGAAGCCGGCGGAACAACCAATCGTATTATTGCGGAAGCGCGTTCCGGCGCCGAAGCTCTGGTGCAGGGTGTGGAAGCGGATGTGAGGTTTTTCCAGGATCAACTGCCTGCCTATAGGAAGAATGAGGCTTTATTCCGGAGACTGCGCCTGACGGAAGTGACTTCGACCATCTTGACCAACTCCCAGCGCAAATTCTTCCTGCCAAGGCGGGGTGATGGGGTGCCACGGGAACTGCGCCTCAACCTGAATCCCGAGCCTGACGAACCACCCAAGTCGGCGAATGCCCGCTAACATCGGCGTCCGTTGACGCCCATTGCCACCACTTTAAACGTTTAGGTCCACGAGTATGCAAGTTACCAATCTCCTCAGCCTGCAAGACGATCCCAAGCACGGACCGGACTGCGACGATTGTGGTCACGACCACGGTGGTCTCAATCACTCCCACACGAACACCAAGCTCTCGACGACCATCGTGGGTTTACTGTTCGTGCTGAACTCGTTCGTCATCGGCTGGATCTCCAGCACGGAAACGACGGTGGCGGACCTGAGTGCCTTGATTGGTGTGTTGATTCTGGGCACACCCATTCTCCTGGTGGCTTTCAAGGACCTTCGCATGGGACGCCTATCCATCAATGAACTGGTGGCCTTGGGCGTGTTGGCGGCGGCGGCCACGGGAGATTTTCGCACGGCTGGAATTGTGGCGTTCTTCATGTTGCTGGGCGAAATCATCGAGACCCGCACGGCTGCGGGAGCCCGGGCTTCGATTCAATCGCTCATCAAGCTGACTCCCACCAAGGCGCGCAGATTGGTGGGCAAGCTGGAGGAAGAGATCCCGGCAAGTGACCTCAAGGTTGGTGATGTGGTGCTGGCACGTCCAGGCGACAATATCCCTGCCGACGGTGTGATCATCAGCGGCCAGGCATCGATCAACCAGGCGAATATCACGGGCGAATCGTTGCCGGTGGATAAGAGTGTCGGTGACCAGGTTTTTGCCGGCACGATCAATTTGACCGGCGCCTTGGAGATCAAGGTGACCAAGGCCGGCCAGGACACGACACTCGGCCGGGTGCGGGACCTGATTCTAGCGGCGGAACGCACCAAGCTGCCATTCATGCGGATTGTCGACCAGTATATCGGCTATTATACCCCGCTGGTCCTCGTGATCGCCGCACTGGTCTGGGGATTCACCCACGATATCAATCGTGTCATCACGGTGCTGATTGGAGCCTGTCCATGCGCTTTCATTCTGGCCACCCCGAGCGCCATGGTGGCGGCGTTGAGCGCGGCGGCCCGGTTGGGCATCCTGGTCAAAAATATCGCGGACCTTGAAGCCGCAGCGCGCATCAACGCGTTTGTTTTCGACAAGACCGGCACGCTGACCTCTGGCAAATTGGTGGTGAGCCGCTTGAATCCCATCGGCAACATTGCCCCCGCGGAACTGCTCTACGACGCGGCCAGCGCTGAACGCCTCAGCAATCATCCAACGGCGAAAGCGTTGGTCCAGTTGGCCAATGAAGCGGGCCTCTCTTTGGCGCCAGCCACCGATTTCCGCGAATCCGCCGGCAAGGGCGTGGTGGCCACCGTCGAGGGACGAAAACTGATTATAGGCCGGGCCGCCTGGCTCCGCGACAACGGGGTCGTGGGTGATTTTCTCTCCAGCGTGGACCTTAATGAAACCGAGGGTTTCAGCCTCCTGTTTGTCGCCCGCGGCAATACCTGCGTGGGATGGATCGGCTTGCAAGACCAAGTCCGGCCAGAGGCAGCGGAAGCCATCCGGGAATTGCAGGCAGTGGGCATTCGCCGTTTATCGATGGTCAGCGGTGACCGCAAGCCGGTGGCCGAGCGCGTCGCCAAGGAAGTGGGACTGGACGAGGTTCTCGCGGAGTGCCTGCCCCAGGACAAGGTGGAGTTCGTCCGGGCTAGCAAAGCCAAGGGCTATCGCGTGGCGGTGATCGGTGACGGTGTCAATGATGCCCCGGCCTTGGCGGCTGGCGATATTTCCATCGCGATGGGCGCGGCGGGCAGCGAAGTGGCTATTAACTCGGCCACCATCGCGCTCATGAACAACGATCTGCGCCGGTTGCCTTTCTTGATCAAGCTGTCGCGTTTGACCCGCACGGTCATCAACCAGAACTTCCTGTTCGGCATCGTGTTTGTGATCGTGGTATTGGGGGCCGGTTCACTGGGCTATATCCCGCCCATCGTTGCCGCCATGCTGCATAATATTGGCGCGCTATTCGTGGTGTTCAACAGCGCACGCCTCGTCCGCCAAGGCGAGGAAATGGATCCGTTCCTGGCCCAGGCACTGGCCACACCGCCCCCTACGGATTCATCCGCAACACCCCCCACCGGGGTTCCGCAACCCGCCAACGCCTAAAAACCGCACGGCGACGATTCCCAGCTTAGAAAAGGAGAATTTATGACCGCCCCAGTCTCCCAGGCAGCCTCCCGACCGGCAGACACGGAAATCGTCGTCCGCGCGACCGGTCTGTCCAAAGTGTTCAAGGATTTCTGGGGGCGTCCCAAGGCACGCGCCGTGGACAACGTGGACTTCGAGATTCGCCGGGGCGAAGTCTTTGGTTTGCTCGGGCCGAACGGGTCCGGCAAGTCGACCACGATCAAGATGATCCTGGGGTTGCTCTATCCGTCGAAAGGGCACCTGAGCGTTTTCGGGAAATCGCCCCGGGATGTGCAGACCAAGGCGCGGATCGGCTATCTGCCGGAAGAAAGCTATCTTTATCGCTTCCTGGATGCCGGGGAGACGCTCGATTTCTTTGGCAGCATCTTCAAATTAGATAGCGATCAACGGCGGCAGCGGTCCGAGCAGTTGATCCAGATGGTCGGATTGAACCAGGCCCGGACCCGGACCGTGGGCGAGTTCTCCAAGGGCATGCAACGCCGAATCGGGCTGGCGCAGGCGTTGATCAATAATCCGGAGCTGGTCATCCTCGACGAGCCCACCGCCGGGCTGGACCCGATCGGTTGTCGGGAGGTGAAGGACCTGATCCTGACCCTGGCCCGCCGGGGCACCACCGTGATCCTGAGCAGCCATCTGCTAAGTGACGTGGAGGATGTCTGCGACCGGGTGGTGATTTATTACGGCGGCAAGATCCAGGCCCAAGGCACGCTTCGTGAATTGCTGGCCTCACCGGATGAAGTGCGTATCACGGCGCCGATCCTGACGCGGGACACCACCGAGCGGGTGCTCCAGATCTTGCGCAGTGAAGTGGGCGACAAGGTCCGGTTGGACAATCCCACCCAGAATCTAGAGTCCTACTTTCTTGGCGTCGTCGAACGAGCCCGCAAGCAGGGCGAGACGAGTGGAGCGACGAGCGGCAACGCGGTGGCGGAATACTTGCGGGCAGGAGAGGAAGTTCCCACCAATCAAACGGCATCCGTTTTGGATCGCTTGTCCAAGCCGGTTGCGGGTCCGCAATCGGAGCCGTTGGTCGAAGTAGCGGCTCCAGCACCCGACCCCAACGCCCTGCTGGCCTCGCTGTCGAAGCACCCACCCACGCCTTCGGCTCCGGCAAGCCCCGTGCCCGCGACATCGAATACACCCGAAGCGCCCGTCAAGGCACCCCAAGACTTGTCCCAGGCCAACGACAAACTCTCCGGCTTGCTGGGCGGAAAGAAGTAGAAGTAGTCGCATGCAGCGTCATTACGAGATTTACGGCGGGGGCAACGACGAGAGGATGGCCATTCCCGTTGGCTTCTCCCTGGCGGCGATGACCTCCTGGGTCTGGGCGTACGCCTTGCGACTATGGGTCGAGGCCACCGGAATCCTGGTGGTCAACGTGGTATTCGCGGTCATTCTATACGCCAACCACACGCAACTTTGGACCTATGCCGCAGGGCAGGTGGCACTGGGCTTGATCGTTGCCAGCAATGCCCGGCGACTGCGCGAGATGGCGGCCGAACGGTCGGGCTATTTCTATATCTGCACCATCCCTGGACGCGGACGCGCCGATGCGTTGGCGAAGCTCTCGGCCGTGGGCGGACAACCGTTGCCGGAATGGCGGGCCAGGATGCTTTCGGGGATACCGGATTTTGCCCCCAAAAGCCTGCGAGGATTGCTGGCGATTGCGTTCATGACCGTCAAATCCGCTTTCCGAAGCCGCTTGGTGGTGGCGATCCTGTTTTTGCTGTTGCTGGTCGTCCTGGTCCTGCCCGGAGTGATCAAGCACGACGGCTCCGCCCGTGGATTCACCCAGATTCTCATTACTTATACCCTGGGCACCATCACCATTCTCATGGGTTTCACGACCTTGTGGCTGGGGTGCAGTGCCATCGCCCGTGACATTGAGGAAATGCAACTGTTCCTGGTGGCTGCCAAGCCGATTCCCCGGTGGCAGATCTGGCTGGGTAAATGGTTGGGCATCATGGCGATTAACGCGGGAATGCTGGCGATAGCGGGGGCAATTGTTTATGGCCTGGTGCTGGCCCGGACCGGTGAATTGAGTGTGCGGGAACGGGCCCGACTGAAGGCCGAAGTGTTGGTTGCCCGGGCTTTGGCGACCGAGTCGACACCGGACAATTCGGAGGACGTGGAGCGCATCGTTAACGAAAAAATGCGGGAGGAAGGTGCCGCAAAGAGGGGCCGTGAATTCGTGCGGAAACAGGTCGAGGAGCAGATGAAAGCGATGCAGCAGGTTGTCCGGCCCTCGTATCTCCGCCGCTGGGTCATTGAACTGGGCCCCAGCGCGCCAGCCCGCCTGGCCGGCAAGCCGCTCTTTATCCGGACCAAGTTCTTTTCCGCGCAGGGCAGTGCCGAAGGAAAGTCCTTCATGGGACGCTGGGAGATTGGACCACCGGACGGCCGGCGCTATCAGGTGGAGAATAGCTTGGGCGCAGAGTCCTTTGTGGAGTTCCAAATTCCATCCGAGACGATAGCGCCCGACGGCAAGTTGACGATCGATTTCCAAAACTGGAACGAGGTGCCGCTGTTGTTCACGCTGGATGAAGGCATGGCGGTCTTATATCCCGAAGGATCGTTCTTCCTCAATTATGTGCGCGGCCTGTGCATCATCCTGGCGTGGCTGGGATTGCTGGCCTCCATCGGACTGGCGGGGTCGAGCGTGTTCTCGTTCCCGGTGGCGGCGTTTTGCGCCTTGGGCGCGTTGATTCTGGGACTCTCAGGCAACACCTTGAAGTCGGTGGTTGAGCAGGGCGGAATCATGGGGGTGAACCACGAAACCGGTACGATCGACAAACCCGATGCGTTGAACCAAGTGGCGGTCATGGTTTACGGGGGCGTCAAGAAGTTGTTGGACGAGATCACCGGGTATTCCCCGGTAGGTTACCTTAGCACAGGCCTGAGCATCACCTGGCTGGAGCTGGCCAAGGCGATCACTTTTATCAATATCATCCTCGGTGGAATCGTCTCCCTCGCCGGTATCACGGCCCTATCGCGCCGCGAACTGGCCGCTCCCACCAAATTCTGACCCCGGATGAGAAAAATCATCTTCATTCTCGTTGCGATAGCCGCCTGCGTAGGCGGGCATTTTTCCCAGGGCCTGCTGAATCGGGAACGGGAGGCATTGGGGCTTACCCGGACCGCCATCATCAGTAATGCGCCGCCAGTACTGGCCTTCACGACGGTCGCTTTGGGCAGTTTCCGCGGTTTGATTGCCAACGCCCTCTGGTTGCGCACCACCGATCTGCAGGAGGAGGGCAAGTACTTCGAAGCGGTCCAATTGGCGGACTGGATCACGAAGCTGCAACCGCATTTCACCGCCGTCTGGGTGCACCAGGCGTGGAACATGAGTTATAATATCTCGGTCAAGTTCCCCGACCCCGAGGATCGCTGGCACTGGGTGTTGCGCGGCATCCAGCTGCTCCGCGACGAAGGGATGAAATATAATCCCCACGAGGTGCTTATGTACCGGGAATTGGGCTGGCATTTCCAGCACAAGATGGGCGGATACCTCGACGACGCGCACATTACTTATAAGCGCCATTGGGCCGAGTTGATGGAGAGCGTCATCCCCGGCGGCCACCCGAACTACGAGGAATACCTGGCCCCGAAGACGCCCGAGACGAAGGCCCGGGTCGAGCGCCTGGTCAGCGAATTCAAGATGGTTCCCGCCATCATGAAGCAGGTGGATGCCGAATACGGTCCGTTGGAATGGCGCCTGCCGGAAGCCTCCGCTATTTATTGGGGCTTTCGCGGAATGCAGGAGACGGCGACCAACGTGGACAAGACCCCGCTTCGCCGGGAGATTTTTCAGCCGATGCTCATGGCCTTCCAGCGGGGGCGCCTGATCACCAATAACTTCACCGGAGGCATCGAATTCGGGCCCAATCTGGATATAGTTCCCCGGGTCAACAAGGCTTACGAAGACATGATCCGGGACGACCCGTCCAACGCGGATCATTTCCGCCTCGCGCACCGGAATTTCATCAAGGACGCGGTCTATTTCCTTTTCGCGAGCAACCGGGAGAAGGACGCCAAGGTGTGGTTTGAGTACATGAAGAACCACTTTGCCAACGATCCGGGGGTTCCGCGGGACAAGAGCCTGGAGCAATATTGCATCGATCGCGTTTCCGAGGACGTCAACGAGACCAACAAGGATCGTGTGCAGGCGATTGTCGAAGGCATGCTGGCGGGCGGGTATATGAAACTTGCCGCGGATGACGAGGATGGCGGCATCGCCAGCATTCGGTTCGCGGAGAAAGTCTACGCCAATTTTTCCGTCCGCATTGCCGGATTCAAGAGCACCAAGGAACGCATGGCCCTCAGCCCGCTGGCCGATATCAAGCGTGATGTCTTGATGTCCCTGTGCACTCCCAGCGAGCGGATTAATCCGCAGTTCCAAGCGGTCCTGCGGACGCGGTTGAACCTACCCTCCGATTTTGGCATTCCTAAACCAGGCGCCACCAATTCGGTAACCGGCCCCGAAGCCAAGTCGCGATAGTCATTATGAAAACGTGGTCGTCTTTGAAAAACCTCCCGGCTGCCCTGGCCGCCCTTATGATGATTTCGTGGACGCAACTGAGCGCGGCAACTCATGATTCCGCTGCGTTTGAAGGGGAGATCAAAGCTTTTGAACGCCGGGATCAAACCAATCCCCCGGCGGAAGGCGCCATTGTCTTTGTGGGCAGCTCCAGTATCCGGATGTGGACTAATCTACCCGCGGTGTTTCCTGGGCGGGTAGTCCTTAATCGGGGCTTTGGAGGCGCCTATGCAGCAGACGTGAATTTCTACTTCGAACGCGTAGTTGGAAAATACCACCCTTCACGAATTGTCTACTACGCAGGCGACAATGATATTGCCGGAGGGGTAAAGCCGGAAAAGGTCTTGGAAGACTTTCGTGATTTCACCCGCAAGGTGGCGGATCGCGTTGGGCCCGTCCCCGTCGCCTTCATCGCGATCAAGCCGAGCCCGTCGCGTGTTTCCTGGATGCCGCAGCAGCGTGAGGCGAATCGGTTGATCCGCGATTTCATTGCCACGCAGTCGAACATTACGTACCTGGATGTCTGGCCGGGCATGACGGACGAAAAGGGGGTGCCCCACGAGGAACTGTTCCTAGCGGACAAACTTCATATGAGCGGCGCGGGCTACGCCATTTGGCGGGAGATCGTCCAGAAGTGGCTGGCGTCAAAGGATGCCAGCGTTAGCAAAACAATCTCTAAGTGAGGATCTCGCTCCCCGTTTGACGAACTCGTCAACCGGAGCCAGGTGTCAACCAGTGCCTGACAGCTTCAGCGAGTTCCCTGATATGCTGGTCTGGATTCAGCCGGGCCCAACATCTTTTTCGGCCGTTGTCCGCGATTTTTTCCCTGAAAGCCCGGTCTTCAATCAGTCTCGACATGTTTTCTACGAACTCATCGATGTTGGAATAGAGCATTCCCGATACGCCGTGTTCTATTTCCACTTGAAACGCACCGTATCTGGAGGCGACACAGGCTGCGGGCTTGGAGCAGATGGCGGATTCGTAGAATTTATTGGCAGACCTGCTTTGGTTCAGGACGTTTCGCGCCAAGGGTGCCAATGCGATGTCGTGTCCGAAGGAATTTAGTTTGTCGAAGAATTCCGAAAAGGGAACCGGTGAAATGATGGTCCAACCGTCTGGAAATGCGATAGGGTCCGCGCTGACGCCCCAAAGCACTATTTCGAGATTCCCGTATTTGCTCCCCAGGCATCTTAGACCTGGCAATATTTCATCGAGGGATCGATGGTGATTTTGGCCCCCTTGCCACAGTATCCTCACGCGATCGGTCTTTGGATGTTCCGTCCGACGCAGGGCCGAGGCGGTGACCAAATTGGGAAACACATGGACCCGCTTCTCTGGGAAACGGGCCTTGATGGCGTCGGCTAAGATCGGGGTGCTGCAAACGATCGCATCCGCCCATTCGATGTTCTTGAGATGCTGGGACAAAATTCTCTCCCGCCGCCTCTGCGTCACCGGGTTGCCCTCGCCGTCGGATATGACCAGATCTTCTGAGCCGGCGGCACCCGGTTCAAAGGCGAACATGTCGTCGTCGATATCATAAACCACGAGGCCCCGATTTGGCTTCGGAAGAGCTCCTGCCAGTGGCCACGGGTGGGTTGAAGCCCATTCCAGGGTTTCCCTCAGTCGTTCCAGGTCGAGGTCGAAAGTGTGGTGAACCCAGACTACGTCGGCCTCAAGAAACGGAAATCCAACTCCTTTCGCCCCGGTCTTGCTACGGGATTCAATATGGGAAATGGCAAATCCCATATTACGGAGGCCCTGAATTGGCACCTCAAGGCGATACCACATATTCGCAGTTTCCCTGGGGTCAAATTGGGAATAGATGGCTGCTTTGTTCATGTTTCCCCATGAAACCGTCAAGATTTCGCTTCAATCCGTGTGATGATCATTCCGTGAGCAGCGCGCCATGGGTTTATGAGAATCGACCGATGCACTCCTGGATAATATCATGCCACCGGGCGGCGATACGATCCATGTCATGCCGTTCGGCAAAAGCGCGTCCGTTCGCTCCGAATTGGCGTCCGAGTTCCCGGTCCTCATACAGTTTTAGAACGGCACCCACGGCCTGATAGACGTCCGATATTTGACGCATGATAGCGTGTGGGGGCTCCGGTTGGAGAATTCCTGAAATTCCAAGTCCTCCCTGGGCCGCGGATAGCCATTCGCCATGGCTTGAATAATTCGAATAAACGACTGGCAGTCCACACGCCATCGCCTCCAGAGACGGCAGTCCGAATCCTTCCCCCCCACTCAAGTACAGCAAGGCGTCCCACATCTGGTAAAGCAATGGCATGTCGGAAACTGCGATATGAGAATTAGCCGCGCAATCGTCGCTGTACAGGATGTCAGTGCCGGCTCGCAACCCATAGGCTCTTTCAAGCTCTTCAAGGACCCAATCACCTTTCTCGCGTCCCGTGGGCAGGTGTATCCAAAGTACGATATCTCCGATGGGTTGCGCCGGGGAGAAACTTGCGGAGCCGCAGGTCGGGCAGAATTTGCCACTCTCCTTCAATGCCTGGGCTGTGCCGCACAGGGCACAGCGGCGATAGCGGCCGGTGCGAAGCAGGGATATGATTTGGAAATTGATCCAGAGTTGTTTGCGCCACTGGTTGCGTCCGACCCAGCCGAGAATAAAAACACCCTCCATGCCGTCCAGCGGCCTGTTCTCTCGCCGTAGAGCCATCTTGACGGCCGGTTCCACTGGCTCGAATCTGCCGGTGTCAGCCGGTGCGCAAACAACGTGGCAATTGGCGGCCCGGAGGCCGTTGAGTGCGCAAAACGCCTGTTTGCTAAACTGGCTCATGGTGGCAAAGCTGACTTTCGCTGGCAGCCCGCGCAGCACATCCGGAAGCGGGGCGCCATCGATGGACAGGTAGGCCAGGACGGGAACCCGGCCCGATACCGCCATTATCTGCCTAAATGCGGGTAGGGGATCATTGTGGATAAATACTAAATCGGGCAGCCACGACGAAAGAATCTCTCTTAAGGTCTCCTCGCCGTCCAGGTCGGAGGGCGCCAGGACCAGCCCGGCCGGACTTGGCGACCGCTTGGTTGGTATGATTTCCCAAGGAACACTGGTAACGGCGGAAATCGGACGCAGGCCGACTTGTCTGATATGATACTGTCCGGAATAGTTCGCCAGAAGCCCCAGAAGGATATTACGGACGACCTCGGCGTTGCCGGAGTATAACTCCGCACTGTGGGATACGACCAGAATCTTCGTTGGAGGAGGAGGCGTGGGCGGCACCGACGCGCCGACTCCGCTCCTTTGCCCAACGCTAGATGACATGTCTCCCTGGCTGGAAGGCAGGCGTTAAGGATTGGAGATGAATGATCGCAGGAATGCGGGATCGCTTCTGAGTTTCGCCGTCATCTCTTCATCTGTCATCCTGGCAAACTGGGCATTTTTTTCGATGAACGATATATGGCTGGTGAGCTCATTAATCTGGACCTCGTAGTAATTTCTTATCCGCGACACAATTTCCGAAGGCAGGGAATCGGAAATCTGCGTGAGCAGGGAATTGGAAGAGGTTCGGAGGCGATCGATTCGTCCGAGCAGTATCTCCATGCCCTTGTCCGGATCTGCCGTGGGATTGGGGTCCGGATCGTAAGGGCCATGGGTGGGAGTGGTCAGGGTTGCTCCCGTTTCGAAGATAGCGTCTTCGAGCACCTGCCCGAACGGTCCAATATCGTTCCCCGCCGGTCCGGCAAATTTGACTATTTCCTCGACTTCATGGCTGGCAGGCCGGGATTTTTCGAAGTGAACGTATTTCTCATAGGCTTCCGGTGTCAGGGCTTTTCGAAGAGCAGCGTCATAGAGTACACGCTCATGCGAGAGTTCCGCAGTCGCGTTTTGTGCCACGCGAGATCTCAAATGGACCGATTCCTTACGTGCAATCACTTTCGCCAAGTCTTCATCGGAAAGTCCAAGCTGTTTTAGAAAGGGTGAAAAGGCAAGCGATTCGCTTTTGGTGAAATCGGAAATCCATTGCCGCGATTCCTCCGAGATCAAATTGGTTGGGTCTGTGCTGCTCGCGAATTTATTGGGATTTCCGGTGTCGAGTGTTGCTCTGGACTGGGCGGCTGAAACCAACTTTGCGTAGGCGCTTTCACCAGTCTTTGGGATTTTTTCACCGGCGTTCTCCACAGTGTTTTGTGGCGGGTTACTGCGCATCGCCGCCCGTTTTCCAAGCTGGTAGGAAACCGCAGTCAAGGCGCACGCGATGGCCAAGGTAACTAAAAAATCCCGTTTCTGATGGGTTTGATGGGGCATAGTTTTGTGGTGTGCGCCAAGTCTGTTCAAAATTGAGCTGCAGGATTGCAATGCCGCAAGTCACTGGTATTTGGCTACGCCCTTGGCCGAACCCGAGGTGCCGGTTATATGGGAATCGGCATAAGTCATTTCACCGGTGGGATAGTTTTTGGTTTTTCCAAAGGCTGTCACATTGTGCAATACTTCGCCATCGGACATGCTGGGCACCCCTTCACAGGTTATCCAGACATTTCCGCCGCCAACGTCGGCGACTGTGGTGCCATTGTAGCTGGCGGTGGTAGTCCCGTAGTCGGTGTTT
>DATJII010000039.1:0-19033 GCA_035493435.1 Candidatus Limnocylindria bacterium
CCTAGGTCTCTTACTCCCACCGCAACCTCCACCCAAGATCCGCTACCCGAAGCACTCCTCCTGTAGTGGCGAGGTTTGACCCTCCCTCTTCTCCAAATCAACCACTTCCAGATTCACATGCCCTCAGTAGCGGAAGTCGGGTTAAATAAATGACTCATCTGATCGGTTCCTGCCAAAGGCAGAACACATATCCCTTAGCAGGATCGGAAACCGTCAAACAACTTTGGGGTTGGTCTTGATTCGTCAGAACCAACCCCGCTTTGGGCCAAACTGTTACTTCACGGAAATGAAAGCCAAGGCCTCCTCCACACCCACACCATCATGTACCACAGACATCAGTGCCCGCGTGATGCCAGCGGGGCTGGGGTGCTGGATAATGTTGCGTCCATAGACGATGCCGCTGGCGCCCTGGGCCAGGAGTCCCTGGGTGCGCTCGAGGATTTCCCGGTCGCTCACGCGGCCACCGCCGCGGACCAATACCGGGATTCCACCCGCCACCCGGATGACTTTATTATATTCCGATACGTTATCGGTGGGGTCGGCCTTGATGACGTCGGCACCGAGTTCCACGGCCTGGCGGACGAGATGCATGATTTTCTCCGTGTCGCCGTCGACCATATAACCACCGGCCTTGGCGTTCGGCTGGAACACCAGGGGCTCGACCATCATGGGCATGCCAAAGTAGTCCGCCTGGGGCTTAAGATTCACAATGTTGTCGATGCATTGGGCATGGACTTCAGGAGCGCCAGGAATCTGGAAGAGATTCACGCAGACACACGCGGCGTCCATCCGGACCGCCTGCAACATGGTGTCCGCGATCATCGTGCTGAAGCTCGTTGCCAATAGCTCTTTGCCATAGACATTCGCCACGTCGGTCCGCAGGACGAGCGCCGGCTTGGCCTTGCCAGGTATACTTTGGAGATGCCGGGCCTGTCCCACCGTGAGCTGGATGGCGTCGGGTGCGGCGTCCACCAGTGTCCGGATCACCGACGGCATGTCCTCGATGCCCGTCAGGAAACCCGGTTGGTTGAAGAAGCCGTGGTCCACCGCGACATCAAAGCAGCGGTTGGACTTGGCGTTGAAGAGGCGGTTAAGCCGGAATTGTTTCATGGCGTATTATTATATTGCCACCGGCCTTACTTGACGCCCATGAGATGGCGCAGGAGGTAGAACTCCAGCGCCTCGTAATCCCGCGCGTCGCGGTATTGCTGGATGAGGTTCTGGTCCAGCGCGCGGACTTTGTCCACGAGCAGCAGGAACAAGGCACGGCTGTTCTTGAGATGATCGGTCACCGGGAAACCACGCTGGGTACGCATCGCTTTCACGTCCAAACCAACAAACTCACCATTTTTACCGTAACCATTCTCTTCCAATACCCGGACCTGGTTGAATGCGGCACGCAGGTTTGCGGCGCCGAAGTTCTTATCCTGATCATACTTCAACCCGTTCTGGTCATTCAGGTGCACACTGGCGAGTTTGCCGTGCGCCAGGGCGAACGCCATTTCGTCGCTGGGATCGAGTCCCGCGAGCAAGGCGTGGGCGGTTTCGATCAGGCCCTTGACGCGCTTTTGGTCTTTGGAGGCATAGGCGAGCGCCACGGCATGGCCGATGGTCGGGACATAAGCGAGGTCCGTCGGTTCATTCGGCTTCGGTTCGATCCAGACTTCGATGCCGTTGTCGTAATCGAGCATCTTGTTGATCGTTTCCAGCAGGCGTTCATAGGCCAGTCGGGCATTTTTCGCCTCGCGGATATACGTGCCCTCGCGGGCCAGCCACAGGACGATACCCTTGCATCCCAGCGCGCAGGCGATGTCGATGCTCTTGGCCGTGCGATCCCAGGCGTATTGGCGATCCGCCGCGCTGTTGCTGGTATAAGCACCATCCACCGTCTGGGGAGCGAACCAAAGACGAGGCGCCACAAACTCCGGCACCAAACCTTCGTTCTTCAACATGGCCGAGACTTCCGCTGCCTTGCGCAGCATCTGGTCCGGGGAAAGATCGTCGATGCCGGGCACGACATCGTCATCGTGAAACTGGACACCTTCGAAGCCGAGGGAGCGATAGAGGGCAAACTTCTTTTCATGGGGAAACGCTTCCCGGGCGTCGGTGCCGAAGGGATCTCCTCCTTCACTAATGTTCCAAGGGCCAAACGAGAATCGGTAATCAACGGTCGAATTCATAAATCAATGTGAGTGAATTGCAGCGCAGAACGTTTCTTATCGCAGAAAAGCCTTCCGGCCCGCTACGCCAACGGTATCGCCCGATGGCACTTTTGTATCCAATCACTCGTTGAATGGGGTAACCCATTGAAACCATAGTGGTTGAGGAGGTCACCGTGGACTGGGAGAAAACGCGGATCGGCGAACCCACAACCTGCCTCGCCCGCCGGTCCTTTAGTTTTTCACTGGCGGAGCGTTGGTGTTGGGCAGGGTCTTGCGCGGACTGTTCGTTGGGGAACGCAGGCGGTCGCGGGAATTGGCGGCCGCAGCCGCCGGGGCCAGGCTCTCGGCATCTGGAATCACATTGGCGTCGCGTGAAATCCAAAAAGGGAGGATGAAATCGATGCCGGGATGAGCCACCCACGCATCTTCGCCCGGCGCAAGCACCGCGGGTGAGACTTCCCACTGGAATGCGGCGGTGGCGCGTTGATTCAATTGGAGCGGCACCTTGGCCCAGACGGAACCATTCGCTTCCTGGGTCTCAATCGGCGCATTCGTGTCGCGCAATCCGGCGGTGGTCCACCTGGGGATGGGAAACTGGTAGAGCAAGCCTTGCAGTACCGATCGGGAGGCCACGTCGTTCGGTGCGTGCTCGAAAATGCTGACGTAGGAGGCAGCCAACCAAGGATTCAATTGGTAACTCGAAGCCCGGTACGCTTGGTTGAGACGGTCTTGAAAATACAGTTTGGCGGGCGACGTGTCCGGCTCCAGCCGCGATAGCACCATGAGGTTCGCCAGCAGGTAAACCGAATCCTGATAATCGCAATAAAGGCAAAGCCCGGGCTGGGGTTGCAGGTCGCCTCCATGCGTCGTTTGCATATCCGCAATTTGCGCCTGGTAAAGCGTTGCATATTTCTTGGGATTCACGCTGGCCGCTGTGCGTAACAGGGCCATTGTTAGCAAGGGCGGCGCAAAAGTGAGGTTACCGTGTCCGTCGTCGAGCCGCCACTTGTCAGCAATCAGGCGGGTCATCATCTGGTCCACGATATTGGTCATGCGTTCGCGGATCTTCGGTTCACGGACGATTTGGAACACGGAGGCGAGCCCCAGATTGATCCCGGCATAGACCTCGCGGCTGGGGCCCCCCAACCAGACATAGGCGGAGACATTGCTTTCACCCCGATACGCCAGCTTGCCGAATCCCGGACGTGACGGATCTTCCCCTCCCCAATGGGAGTAGAACGCCTTGTAGGCGGGTTCCGACGCCAAGCCCGCAAAACGAGGCAAGTACCCCGGGCGACCGGAACTGCGAAGCAGCAGTTCAATTCCTTCCAGGGCAGCCCGGACGTTCGCCAATACCGTGGGTTCCCGGTACACGGCATAGCGAAACGTCGACGCCGTCAGGTACAGCCCGGTATAAGCGCCACTGAGATCCAGATTTTCGTAGGCGAGTGGATCGGTTCGATTGGTATCCGCATACCGCACGCTGGCCACCAATCCGCCGGGCAAGTGAGCCTTGCGGATGATATCGTCGGCGAGTTCCGCCTTGATGCGCAGTTCCACCAACTGATTGGACGAAAGGTCCGTCCATTGGCCGCCACCGCGGTTGCGACCCACCAACTGGAGTACACGCAACTGCGAGGACGACAGCCCGGTCAGATTGGTACTGGCGTTGGTGAGGGTATCCGCCGCCAGCGGGAGCCCCAGCCAGCAACAGATCCACCCCAGAAACACGCCTCGCCATCCAATCATGTAAGGCGCAATGAAGCGGTTCAGGGGCTCCAGCGCAATGTGAAACTGCTTGAAACCCCGTCCAGTCGAACTCCCGTCGAATGGGTCAAATCACAGGATATTGGCGGCAAGTTCCGCCAACTCGCTGCGTTCGCCTCGGTGCAACTCGATGTGAGCAGCCAAGGCCTGCTCCCGGAACCGGCTGATCACGTAATTGAATCCGTTCGACGCCACATCGACGTACGGATTGTCAATCTGGTAAGGATCGCCCGTCATGACGATCTTCGTCCCGTGTCCCACCCGGGTTAGAATCGTTTTCACCTCGAGTGGTGTCAGGTTCTGCGATTCGTCCACGATCATGAACTGGTGGGCAATGCTACGGCCGCGGATATAGCTCAACGCTTCCACGACGATCGTGCCGGTGCGGAGGAGGTCTGCCGTGCGCCGATCATGGCTCATATTGAGGTCCCCCAGCATTTCCAAGGCGTCGTGGATGGGCTGCATCCAGGGCGAAAGCTTTTCTTCCAGGGAACCGGGCAGGAATCCGAGTTCCTTGCCCATGGCGATGGTCGGCCGCGCCACCACCAGCCGGCGGAATTCGCGATCGGTCACGGCCTTCTTGAGGCCGGCCGCCAAGGCCAGCAAGGTTTTGCCCGTACCCGCTTTGCCCATCAAGGTTACCAAGCGAACCCGGTCATCCAGCAACGCATCCAGGGCGAAATGCTGCTCGCGGTTCTTGGGACGGATACCCCACACATTCTGGCAATCTTGCAATGACGTCAGGCGGGTTCCGGTGGGATCCACTTTGCATAGCACCGTGCGCTTGGGATTACCTTCCTCAATCAGCGTGCAATATTCGTTCGGGTGACGGACCCGGCCCGTCGGCAGGAGTATCTCGTTTCCAGCTTTTAGCGCCGACAATTGGGACGCCGGCATGGTCAGCTCGAACTGCCCGGTATAGAGATCCTTGATGTTGACCTGGTCGGTTTCATAGTCCTCCGCGGGGAGGCCATAGACATCAGCCTTGAGGCGCAGGTTGATGTCCTTGGTCACGAGCACCGTGGGGCGTCCCGGTTCGTCGTCACGCACCGCCAACGCCAACGCCAGGATGCGGGAATCGACCGTTCCATTGGCCACGGACATGGCCTGGGGGCTTTTCGCAATCTTGTCGTTGAAGATGATGCGAACGGATCCGCCGTTCGCTGTTTCCACTCCTTTGGCGAGACTGCCTTGGCTGCGGAGGGCGTCTAATCGGCGGGAAACCGTACGGGCATTCTGGCCTCGCTCGCTCGTCTCACGCTTGAACTTGTCCACTTCCTCGATGACCTCAATAGGAATCAGGACGCGGTTGTCCTGAAAATTTTGGAGGGCATCGGGGTCGTGCAGCAGAACATTCGTGTCGAGCACGTAGTTCTTGGCTCGAACAGCGTGATTATCGCTGGAAGAGCGGCTTTTGCGGGGAGACCTTGCCGCTGCCTTGGGCGCGGCACCATTTGACTCAATCGTCCCATCAAGCACGTCTCCACTTCTGCTCTTCTCTCCGGAGAGTCTCAAGTCAAATTGTGAATAAGTGGTGAGTAAGTCGGCCGTGACAGGAAACGTTTGTGTGACAGGGAATTAGATACTCGGAGAAAAGGCCGACAGCGGTCGTTTATGGTCGACCAAAAACAAGCTGCACAGCACCTGATACTCGCCGAAGAGTGCATCGGGCCTGCCGCACCTTTGGAATGAAGCTCGCTCTAAACTTAGAGCGGACGGATTCGAAGGTAGCCCTTCGGTGTTGCGCTGCAAATCCGAAAACGAATTCGCTCCCAAAGAGTGAACTCTTGGGAGCGAAGCACTTATCTCTTTACCGGCCCATCCCGTCAGGACGACTGCGAAAAAGAACCGCCCCTTATTGCCAGGGCTTCGGCTGTGCAGCTTCCCATTCGGTGCGCGAAACCGGCATCACTTTGTGGGTGAACACAGAGACCCCGGCCTTGTTGCCGACGACCACGTCGGGTAATCCATCGCCATTATAGTCCTGGGCCATGACCTGGGTTCCCGTTCCCGAGGCGTCATCGATCAGGTGCGGAACGAAGTCCACCGACTTATCGGCGCCGCGCTTGATCTGGAACCAGTAAAGGTAAGGCGTAGCGTTGGGCTCGGGATCCCCTTCCGGACCGTGCGCCCAAAAGCGCTTGCCGGTAACGATGTCCTTGATCCCATCCCCGTCCATGTCCACGAGGTCGATGGCGTGAAGCTGGGAGAAATGAACACCGTAACGGTTCTCCTTTGCTTCCTTGTTCATGAAGATGTGCTCCTTGAACTTGATCTCGCCCATCTCTCGATATTGTTCGTACCACGCCAGCCCGTAACCGTGGGCGGAAATACTCGTGATCACGTCATTGAGCCCGTCGCCATTGACGTCGTAGGCATACATTTGGGCGCCCCCGGTCCCAAACGGCCACTTGTGCTGCTTCCAGAGTGTCGAGCCAGCGGCGGTGGTCGGCTGTTCCCACCAGCCATCCTTTTCCAAGAGATCAGGGCGGCCGTCGCCATTGACGTCGCCGATACCCAAGCCGTGGGTAAACTTGTGGAGGTTCAGATTGGGTGAGATCGCATGCCACGTGAACGGCTTGTCAGGAGCCGAAGGATCGGGCTCGGCGTACCCAAAGCTGCCCTTGGAGGCACAAACGATCTCGGGTTTGCCGTCGCCCGTGATGTCGACCCATTGCGGCGATTCATCGTCCGTGACGTCGATGGCCACATGGCGTTTCCATTGCGTGTTCTGGGCCGCGTCTTTGCCCGGATTTTCAAACCACCAGGATTCCTCGCCGGGGAATCCGAGGATCAGGATGTCCGCCCAGCCGTCGTGATTGAAATCGGAGGTATAGGCGAAGAAATTGTGCGAATACTCATTCTCGCTACCCAAGCCGCCCTTGAATCCCGCGAAAGTAACATCCTTGCCGTTCTTCTTGCTCTTGGAGACGTGATCCGCAGCCATGAAGGCGTGGCGGGCGGCGAACGAAGGTCCCTCGTACCAGTACGGTCCAGCAACGACATCCATCCGTCCGTCGTGATTGATATCCGCGAAGCACGCGCCTTCGCTCCAGAACTCGTTGTTCAACTGTTGACGTTGGAAGCTGTGGATGACGTAGCTCGGCGACAGCGACGCCGAACTGTGTCGCGCCACGAGGATACCCGTGCGCTCAGGATGGTAAGCGCAACCCACGAACATCGCCCCCGCAACGGCGGCAACGCCCGTCAGGGAGGCTAAACGGAAGAAAGACATGCCCTACCTTGTCGCGGTTGAACTGCCTGCGGTCAAGGCCGAAGCATTGATTCCAAAGCCCCAATCCAATTCCAGGATAAACAACACCCCAAGTCCAGTGCATCGAAATCGGACTCCTTGCGCGACTAGCGAAACATCGCCGATTTCCCGGCATCAGCGCCAACGCAAGAAGGGTCACCGGGCATTCGCACACTTAATATAACTAAATACTCGCAGGAAACAAAAACCAAAAAACAGCTCCCCTGTAATACTGCCGACGCAGGATAGCGTCCTGGGTTACTCCTCCAACGCCGCCCGCATCGTAGCGAATAGATCCGCGCCGGAATTGGATGACACCGGTTTCGCCGAGGCCGCATCGGCGTGCTCCACGCACTCGGGCGGCAGTTCCATCAGGAAGGGCGACGGGTGGCACGGCAGCAGTTGCCCATACTTGCGTCGGGCGGCGCAATGGGTAAGCCGCAAGGTTTCCTGGGCACGGGTCAGCGCCACGTAGAACAGGCGGCGTTCCTCGTCCATGGTGCCTTCCACCTTCGAACGTGCGTGGGGCATCAGGCCGTCCTCAATTCCCACGATGTGCACGTGGGGAAATTCCAACCCCTTGGCAGCGTGAACGGTGATCAAGGTCACCATATCACCCGTCTTCTCATCATCTTCCTCCCGTTCCTGGTCGAGCGTCAGCGCCGCCAGGAATTCATCCAGGCGATCCTTTGGCGTGCCCTTATACTCCGGTGGATTCGGCAGCAGGACCGCTGCGGCCGTAGGGCTAATGCCACCGCCAGAAGAAGTCGGTACCGGAGTGCCTGCAGCGGCGGCATTTCGGGCTGCGGCAGAGGCCGCATTGCGAGCACGCCGATTGTCCAGCACCTGCTCCGGGTCCTCGTTTAGAGTTATAATCAGTTCCTTGATGTTCCGTACCCGGTTGTCGGCGGCTTCCTTTTCCTTTTCGGATTTACGCAGGTCGTCAAGATAACCGGTCGATTCCAGCCAGTCTTCGGCCCAAGCCGAAAGTGAGATACGGTCCTTGCCTTCGATGGGAGCCCGCGTGGTGTCGATGAACTGGACAAAACGGGAAATGGCTTCCTGCGTATTGGAACGGAACGACTCCAGGACATCCGTATGACGCATCACCGTAAACACGCTGGCCTTGCGTTCCGCACTGAACGCGATCAGGCGTTCCATGGTAACGTCGCTCAGGCCCCGGGGAGGCGTGTTGGCTATACGCAATAGCGCCACATCGTCGTGCGGATTCACAAACGCCTTCACGTAGGCGAGGAAATCGCGAATCTCGCGCCGGTCAAAGAAGCTCTGTCCACCAATCAGGTGATAGCGAACCCGTGCCTTGCGCAGCGCCGTTTCCAGCGGCCGGGCTTGGAGGTTCGTCCGAAAGAGAATGGCCTGATGCCCCCAGGGAATCCGGCGAGCAATGCGGTCATACTCGATGTTCTCCACCACCGTCCGCCCTTCCTCTTCATCGTTGGGAAATGACTGGAGCGAAATCTTTTCGCCCTGTCCTTTGGCGGACCACAGCGTCTTGCCACGGCGTCGGGCGTTGCGTCCGATGACCGTATTGGCCGCCGTAAGGATGGTGTTGGTGGAGCGATAGTTCTGCTCCAACTTGATGATCTTGACCTCCGGGTAGTGTTTTTCGAGATCGAGAATGTTGGCGATCTCCGCTCCCCGCCAGCCGTAGATGGATTGATCGTCGTCACCCACCACACACAGGTTGCGCGACTCCTTGGTCAGGGTATGGACCAATTCGAACTGAGAGCCGTTGGTATCCTGATACTCGTCCACCATTACAAACGGCCAGCGCGCCCGGCAGGCTTCCAAAGCGTCCGGATATTCCCGAAAGAGGCGGATAGTCAGCAAAATGAGGTCATCAAAATCTACCGCGTTGGCAGCCCGCAAAGCCGATTCGTATTTCTTGGCCACATGTTGCGCCAAGGCCGCCACCTCGGGCTCCATGAACGACGCCGAGTTCGGTCCCGCATTCTTCAACTTGCTGACCGCCGACAGGATGACGCCGGGATCCGTCTTTACTCCTTTGACAGAAACGGTGCTCAGCACCTTCCGCATCGCCGAGGTTTGGTCCCCTTGGTCGTAAATGACGAAGTTGCGCTTGTAGCCAAGATGCTCGATGTGCTGGCGCAGGATTCGGACGCAAAGACTGTGAAAGGTGCAGATCGTTGGGCGAGCGGGTTTTGAACCGTCTTCACTCCGCTGGCGGGGAACCATTTCATTGACTCGCTCCAACATTTCCTTCGCCGCCTTGTTCGTAAACGTCACAGCCAGAATCTGATCGGGCGCGATGGCCTTGCGGATCATGTGCGCAATCCGACAGGTGAGCGTGCGCGTCTTCCCCGTGCCGGCACCGGCCAGGATGAGGACTGGCCCGCGGTGAGTGACCACCGCTTCTCGTTGTTGGGGATTGAGCGACCCGAGATCGAACATTCGGGCGCGCAGTCTCGGAGGTCGTGGCAGCCGGTCAAGTGGTGGTTTGCCTTGTGGGACGAAAAGTGGTGATCGAAATGAATGATTGCCCCCTCGAAGCGGTCTTCGCTTCCCGACGAAACTCTGTTCCCCACTCGGGTGGGACGGAATTTTGCCATCCGAACATTTCCCCTGGGAGGTGTTGCTCCAAGACGAAAGCTTGTGGGAGCCGAAAACCGCGGATAGCCTCCCCGAACAACAAAGTTTCCAACAGGTACTAGCCCATGAACTCCGGAACGCGCTTCAAGTTGTTTCTAATGATGGTCCTCGAATTCTTTATTTGGGGAGCCTGGTTACCGCTGATTTTCGGGTACTTGCCCAGCTTGGGCTTCACGCCTTTGCAACAGTCACTCATCCTGTGTGCGTTTCCCGCCGCCGCCGTCGTCGGCATGTTCTTCAGCAACCAGTTTGCGGACCGCAATTTCGCCGGGGAAAAATTTCTCGCCTTCAGCCATCTCGTGGGTGGTCTGGCCATTCTGGGCTGCGGCTTCGTGCACAGCTTTCTGCCGTTCTTTTTGCTGATGCTCGTGCATTGCCTGCTGTACGTGCCCACTATCTCCATCACCAACGCGATCGCCTTCGCCAATATGAAGGACCCGCAAAAGGAGTTCGGTATTGTGCGCATGGGCGGCACCATCGGCTGGATCCTGGCCGCCTGGCCCTTCACCTTCATCCTGGTCGATTGGGACAAGGTTAAAGCCGCCAATCCCCAAGGACTTACCGCGTGGCTCGGTGAGGTATTGAAAGATGGCCTGACCGGTCCAGCGATGCAGAGCGCCACCAAGTGGACCTATGTGGTGGCCGGAGCAGCTTCGCTGATTTTCGCGGCATTCAGCCTTACGCTTCCCCACACCCCGCCTAAAAAAGCCACTCCAGCTACGGGAGGCGAGAGCCTCGCGTGGTTGGAAGCCGTCAAGTTGCTCAAGCAGCCGTTCGTGTTTGTGCTCTGGATCATCGCCTTCGTGGATTCCTTCGTGCACAACTGCTACTTTAACTGGACCGGAACGTTCCTTTCGAGCGCCAAGGTCGGCATCCCAGGCAACTGGATCATGCCCGTCATGAGTATCGGCCAGATCGCCGAAATCCTGACCATGTTCATTCTCGGCGCCACCCTCAAGGCGTTGGGATGGCGCACGACCATGATCTTCGGAATTCTGGGGCATGCGGCCCGTTTTGCGGTATTCGCCTTCTTCCCTGAGCAACGAGGTTTGATTGTGACCGTCTTCATCCTCCACGGCATTTGCTACGCTTTCTTCTTCGCCACTGTTTACATCTTTGTGGACGAGTATTTCCCGAAGGACATCCGCTCGAGCGCCCAAGGGCTGTTCAATCTGATGATCCTCGGTGTCGGTGCCTTGGCCGCTAATTTCATCTGTCCTTGGCTGATCCAGCAGGTCTATACCACGAACGGAGTCACTGATTTCAAAGGCCTGTTCCTGCTCCCCTGCCTCACGGCTGTGGTCGCGGCCGTGGCCTTGGCGCTGTTCTTCCATCCGCCGAGCAAGCCTGTTCCCACCGTGGGTAAAGGTACCGCTCCGGCGCATTGAAGCAGGTCCCGGAAGTCCGGTAGACTAACCACTTGATTTAGCCCAGCGAATGTTCGCTGGGCTTTTTTGTTTCCGACCAATGTAGAGCCTCGCAATGGACGGGAGTCCCCGCGTTATTTCTTCGCCGCAGCTTCGGCGAGGTTTTTCAAATTCACGAGGCCGGCCTCAAAACTCTCGCCGATCATCTTGTCCATGTTCATCACGAGACCCGCAGCTTTCGCGATGAACTTGTTTTTTTGGAACATGGCCCAGGTGACCTCGGTGCCGGAGCCAGTCGGGCGGAAGATGAAGTCCGTCGTGTTGGTGCAATACCAGGGTTTAAAGAATTCGAATTTGAACCGGACGAGCTCATTGGGTCGGCTGTCGACGATCGTCATGCGTCCGGAACCGACTTTGGCGTTGCCGACCCATTCAACCGATGAACCGGCCCCGGCGGGTGGCCCGGCAAACGTGTATTTCGCCGCAGGATCCTCTTTCGCGTAGGGCGACATCTCCAGCCATTTGCGGAGATCGTTGATCTGGGCAAACACAATCGCCGCAGGAGCCGAAATGGTGATGCTGCGTTCGACGCGGAGATCGTCCGGTCGCCGCGCCGCAACGATAAGAAACACACCAAGAAGAACGACAAGACCGATAAGAACGTAGGTGAGCATGGGAGTGAAGGTGGATAGCGCGGCGGTTGGATCTGGGTAGCTTCACGACCTGTCGGGCTTGCTGCTGTCCATGGTCGTAAGAGTCACGAGCACGGCAAGAATGATGACCACTGGAAGCAGGGTGTCACCTAGGTTTTGGCGACAATCACGGGCGCAAGACCGATCGCCGGTCCCTCTGCGCCGGAAGCGAGTCCGCTTTGGATTGGACACCAACCGGGCTTCATGTCCTCTTTACCGAGTCTTTGCCCATGGCTCCGGAATGTGACCCATCATTGGTTCGTGACTCACTTACAGCCTCGACGTTTCCGGACCGTCTCACCCGGCCCAGGTCCTCGTTGGAGCCAAGCCCGTCCCTTCAACTCCCAGTCCTAACCCACATTTCCCATGATCGAACTCAACGATATCGCCAAGCATTTTGGCGAGGTTAAGGCGGTGGATGGCATCACGTTGACCGTGCCGCGCGGAGAGTTCTTTGCGGTGCTCGGGCCCAACGCGGCAGGAAAGACTACGACCATCAAAATGCTGGTCGGCCTCATCAAGCCCACCCGCGGCGGAGTCAAAGTCGCCGGTTACGACATCCAAAAACAGCCCTTGGAAGCGCGTTCCCGGCTGAGCTACGTCCCTGATTTTCCTTTTCTCTACGAGAAGCTCACGCCGCTCGAATTCATGCGGTTTACCGGCCAGCTTTTCCGCATGGATGAAGCCCGACTCAAGTCGGGCATTGAAGAACTGTCGGCCATCTTCAGCTTGGATTCCTGGCTGAGCCGTCCGATTGAAGGCTTGAGCCACGGCACCCGGCAACGCGTCGCCATTGCCAGTGCCCTACTCCACGACCCGGAGGTGTTCGTCATCGACGAACCGATGGTCGGCCTGGATCCCCATCATGCGCGAGTCGTAAAGGACACCTTGAAGGCCCGCAGCCAGAAGGGCATGACGGTCTTTCTAAGCACCCACCAAATATCCGTGGCGGAAGAGATGGCGGACCGGGTCGGTATCATTCATCGCGGGAAATTGGTGGCGCTGGGCACTCCCAAGGACCTCCACACCCAAGCCGGTACCGGCGGCGCGCTCGAAGCTGCGTTCCTTGCGCTGACGGAGGAAGCCACCTCCACCCCTGAACCGGCCCTCGCCGGCTAAACCCATGGCCTCACCCTTTGGCATCCTGATGCGCATCGCCCTCCTGTCCGGATGGCGAAAGATGGCGTCGATGCGCGAGCAATCGGCGCTTCGAATGAGCTTGATAGGACTGTTCCTGGCTGGTTATGCCGCTGTGGCCTTTTCGATCTTCTACAACGGTCTCAAGTTCATCTCCCGATTTCCCGGCCTGGGCGGACTCCTGGTGGAACGTCTGTTGTTCCTGCTCTTTGCCTGCCTTTTTTCCCTGTTGGTCATCAGCAACCTCGTCATTGCCTACACCAACCTGTTCCGCAATCGCGAAACGGCCTACCTGCTCCCCCTGCCGATTCCCACCAACACCATCTTTCAGTGGAAGTTCATCGAATCGGTCTGGCTCGCCTCGTGGGCGTTCCTGTTCCTTATCGCTCCGTTACTCGCTGCGTACGGCTTGGTGAATCGCGTGGATTGGCACTTCTACCCGGTCACGTTGGTGCTGGTATGCCTGTTCATCGTCATCCCGGGCGTGGTGGGTTCATTCCTGGCCATCACCCTCGCCCGGCATCTGGATCGCAAGGCCTTCCAAGTTGTCCTCGTCACGATACTGGCGGTGTTCATCGGCGTCCTGGCAAACAGCTTTCGCACGGAACGCATCACGGACGAAATGTTGGAAACCCGGGTCATGGTGGTTATCGACCGTTTGCTCGACAAGACCAGCTTCGTAAACTGGCCATTCCTGCCCAGCTATTGGCTGAGCGCCAGCGTCCAACAATGGAGCGAAGGCGCCACACGATCGGCCATCTTTTTTGCCCTGGTGCTCCTAAGCAATGCCCTATTTCTCGGGTCCGTCGCCTTCCGTTGGTTTGGCGACATCTTCTATGACGCGAGCAGCGTGGTGCATAGCCGCGGCTCGGTTTTCTCTCGGTGGGAATGGTTCCAACGATTGCAACGCCGCCGGTCTCTCTTGTTCAACCCGCGCGATTGGCTCGACGCCGCCCTGTCATTGAAACACTGGCTGCCTTCAGACGTCCGTGCGTTGGTGGCCAAGGATCTCCGTGTCTTCTGGCGCGACACCACGCAATGGGGGCAAACGCTCATGCTCTTTGGCTTGCTGGCTGTGTATCTGGTGAACCTGCGCCATTTCACCCGGCAGCTCGATTCGCCCTTCTGGATCTCACTGGTGAGTTTTCTCAATCTCGGGGCCTGTTCGCTCAACCTAGCCACGCTAACCACCCGCTTTGTTTTTCCACAGTTCTCGCTTGAGGGACGCCGAATCTGGTTGATCGGCCTCGCACCGCTCGGATTGGTGCGCATTCTCTTGTTGAAATTCCTGCTCGCCAGCGTGACCACCCTGATATTGACGCTGAGCCTCACCTTGTTGAGCTGCCGCATGTTGCATCTTGGCGGAGCGCGGACTGCCTACTTCGCGCTCGCCATTTCGGTCATGACCCTGACCTTGAACGCCATGGCCATTGGTCTCGGAGCCTTGTACCCCAACTTCAAGGAAACCAATCCCAACAAGATCGTCAGCGGGTTTGGCGGCACGTTCTGCCTCGTGCTCAGCTTCGTCTACATCCTCACCTCGGTGGTGGGACTGGCGGTCGGCAGTCCCTGGGGCTGGCGGGGTGACGACGATGCCCCATCGCGTGCATTATTCACTTGGGTGGTGTTCGTACTGAGTTCGTTTCTGGCGGGGTGGCTACCCCTGCGGTTGGGAACGATTCGCGCTTCGACCATCGAGTTGTGAACAAACCCTCCTTTCCTTCGGGGTCAGGGAGTCTTAGAATCCGCGAAAAGTCGCCATGCGCTACGACGGAACTGATTTTGTGGATGCCGATGATCCGACACCCAACCCCCACCCAGTGACCCCTGCGGCCGTGAGTGGGAGTCAGGCCAGCCGCGCGCCCACGCGCGAGGAGCTTGATCGCAACCTGACCGTGACCCAGCAGGAACTGGAAAAAATCCGGGAACGGAAGGAGCAGTTGGAGCGCGAGCGCGCGGTGCTGGAAGAGTCGCGTCGTCGCCGGGCCGAATTCCAAACCGGTCGGGAAGAGATGAAGCAGAGTCTCATCCGTGGGATTGGCATTCTGGAAAAAACCGAGTTCGAGTTCCGCCGGGATTCAGGCCAGATGCTGAAGTCGCTCCAAGGCCTGCGAGAGGCGCTTGATAACGTCTCTGAACTCAAGGAAGACCAATGGACCCAGGACAACTGGGACAACGAATTGAGCCGGGCGCTGACGACGATCGAGAACGCCCGTAACGAGTGGAACTCAGCCCGGGTGGACTGGCCCGTACTCGATGGCAAAGGTTCGGCGGAAAAAGGCGGCGCTGGCAAATCAGGGCTGGGCCTCGAATCGCTGGCCAACATGCCCCTTGCCCAACTGTGCCGTATCGGGCTCGGCCTGACTTGGCCCGTGGCCGCAGTCGCGTTGGTGGCTCTGGTGGTCTTTGCCGTCGCGCTGTTCAAGCACTAGCCCGTGTCATGCCTCTCTTCGGCCGCAAATCCGATCCCATCGATAGCCTGCGTCACAAGCTGGACGCGGAAATCGAGGCGCTCGAAAAGCGGGAGAAGGCACTAAGACAAGGGCGGGCGAAACCGGAGCCGGCACCCCAGCCAAGAATTGAGCCCGTACACCCGGCTCCACCCCCCCACATCTCGGCGGAACTGCCTCCGCTGAAGTCCGGCCTGATCGGTGCTCCGGAACCGCCGGAAGTCGGCCGGGGAGCGATCGGGCCCACGCATAGCTATAACGAAAACGGGGTGCGGAAGCTCGACCTGCCTGCATTGCTGAAGCGCTTTACCCGTCCCATCAACGGTCCTTCCCCGCAAAACAAGCGGATCGTGCACATGATCGCCACCGGATCACTGCACGGCCCCCGCCCCCTGCGCATCGAGCGCAAGATCGCCCGCCGCCGTTCGATCGCCTTGTTTATATTGCTGCTGGTCGTGCTCTTCGGATTGGTCCGGGTTTTTGTGCGGGACGGGCGGTGACACCCAATTGGCCCAATGGCGCTACCCAAAGCGGACTTGCCATATGAAGAAGAAAACGAGCGCAAAGACGGGGCGGGCAAAAACAACGCCCAAACAAAATGGATCAATAAGTTGGCAGGGAGCCTCGAAGGGAAAAGCCCAGATTATGGGCAGTTTATTCAGCACCGATATTCCGTGGGAGGCTTCACAAGAAGGACTGCCTCCATCCAATCAATTGGGGCACCCTGTGGTTGGCGAATAGCACTTGGCCAGAGACCGTTGACGCGAATATTTTGCGCCTAGATTCCTAGAAAACAAAAAGATGTGGAGTAGATCCGATGCGAAAGATCGGAAAAGGGAATCCACTGAAAGTTGGTTGCGGGGATAGGATTTGAACCTATGACCTTCAGGTTATGAGCCTGACGAGCTACCGGGCTGCTCCACCCCGCGGCCAAAGTGGACGCACAGTGTGCGCGTCGGCCCACTTCAGCGCAAGTCTTTTTGAGAAGAATCCCTCCGAGAGTTGATCGACTGACCTCCAGCAGCCTGCCGGTGGCCAACTCATTCCACGTCAAGACGCCACTCGCCCTATCGGCTCGGAGGCAAGATCACCGATTGGATTCGACGGTCGCCGTTGGTTGATCTACCCGTTTTATCCGATGGCCGAGGCCAGTCATCCGAATCGTGGTGCGGAGAGTAATCCGGCGAATCGCTTCATTGCGGCGCGACGGGTTTACGATGCCGAAATCGCGGACTTGGACCCAGCGGAGGAACCTTCCCCTCGGACTCAATTCCTGCCGGACCTGACTCAGTCGATCCTGTCCCACAACGATTCTCCCGACGTCGGATTCTCTTGGAGCCTGAATGCTTATCGGGGTTGCGAGCATGGTTGCAGTTACTGTTACGCCCGCCCGACCCACGAGTATCTCGGCTACGGCGCAGGGATAGATTTCGAGAGCCGAATCCTGGTCAAACACTCGGCTCCCGAGTTGCTCCGGGCGGAACTTTCCAAGCCGTCCTGGAAACCGGACCTGATCACCATGAGCGGCGTTACCGATTGTTACCAACCGGTCGAACGCAAACTGAAGCTCACGCGCCGCTGCCTGGAAGTCCTGGCGGAGTTCCGTAACCCCGTCGGCATCGTGACCAAAAACGCCTTGGTGGCCCGGGACATCGATTTTCTGGCCGAGTTGGCGCGATACAAAGCGATCACGGTCTGCATCAGCCTCACCAGCCTGAATCCGGAACTGCGGCGTATTCTGGAACCGCGCGCCTCGCCGCCCACCGCCCGGCTGGCGGCAGTTCGCGCCTTGGCGCAGGCCGGAGTGCCGGTGGGAATTCTCGCCGCGCCCATGATCCCCGCAATCAACGACCACGAATTGCCCACCATTATCAAAGCTGCCGCCGAAGCCGGGGCGGCGTTTGCCAGTTACACCGTGTTGCGGCTGCCGTTGACCGTCCGTCCGGTATTCTTGGAGTGGCTCGAACGCCATTTCCCCGATCGTCGGGACAAGGTCTTGAATCAGTTGCGCGACTACCGCGACGGCGCCCTAAACCGGTCGGAGTTTGGCGAACGCATGCGGGGAACCGGCGCGGCTGCGGACCGGCTGAGCCAACTGTTTCATGTATCCATCAAGCGTTACGGAATCTCTGACCGCTGGCCGGAAGTAAGCACTGCGTCTTTCCGGAGAGTCCAGAAAGGCCAATTGGAAATGTTCTAACATTTCGACCGCTAACGCCGAATCCAGCCGCCGCCGAGCACCAGGTCATCCTGATACAGGACACACGCCTGGCCTGGCGTCACCGCGCGGGCCGGCTCATGCAATGTCACTGTGGCGGTGAAACCGGGACCAGGCCGCACCACGGCGGGAGCACCAGGATGATTATAACGGATCTTGGCCGTGCACTCGATGGATTCGGGAGGGTTGTCCCAGGGAATCCAATTGCAGTTATCGAGCGTGAATTCGGACTTTTCCAAGAGCGTGTCATCCCCAACGACCACACGGTTCCGCTCGGCATCGATATCCACGACGTAGAGAGGCTTGGTGCTCGAAATCCCCAACCCCTTGCGTTGGCCAATGGTGAAAAACTCGATTCCATCGTGTTCTCCCAGGACCTTTCCTGACGGATCCACGATTTCGCCCCGGTGTTTCTCGACCAACCCCGCCTGCTGGAGGAAGCCTCCGTAATTATTGTCCGGCACGAAACAGATCTCCATGCTCTCTTCCTTGTCCGCCGTCCGCAGCGAGCAATGCCGGGCCACCTCGCGGGTATCGGCCTTGGTCTTTTCGCCCAGCGGGAACATCGCGTGGCCCAACTGTTCCTGCCGCAAACTAAATAGAAAATAGCTTTGATCCTTCCGTGGATCCCTGCCCCGGCGGAGCAGAGTGCGCCCTTCCGGCGTCCGTTCCACCCGCGCGAAATGGCCGGTCGCAATCAAGTCGCATCCCAACTGGCGGGCGCGGTCAATCAAGGTGCCGAACTTGAGGTGTTGATTGCACATCACGCAGGGATTCGGCGTGCGGCCGGCTTTGTACTCGCTGGCAAAATACTGGATGACCTGTTTCTGGAACGCGTCGGCCTCGTCAATCAAGTAGTACGGCACCCCCAACTGGTGGCAAACGCTCCGGGCGTCCATCACTGCCTGGGGGCCACAGCATTTATCCTCGGCGCGAGAGACACAGTCCTGCGGCCAGAGCTTCAAGGTGACGCCCACGACGTCATAACCCTGCTCCTTCAAAAGGGCGGCAGTGGCGGAGGAATCGACTCCTCCACTCATCCCCACCAGTATTCGTGTCTTGCGCGCGGACATGCCCGGAACCCGGAGTATGCACGCCAAAAACGGCGTGTAAAGGCGGCGGGACCAGACCGGTGGTGGAGCGTGACGCTCTGCCCCGCTAAAGCCTCCCACATTTCTGCAACGGCGAGCCGCCGCTGCTACCTTGTTGGAGCCGAGCTCCTACAACTTCGACTTATTGTCGTAGGCGAACTTCAAGAGGCTGTGACTGCCGCTAAGGTGGAGCTTGTGGCACATGTTTTGGCGATGGGTTTCCACCGTGCGAGGGCTGATTTCCAGCTCGTCCGCGATTTCCTTG
>DATJII010000040.1:0-8563 GCA_035493435.1 Candidatus Limnocylindria bacterium
CAGAAACACGCACGACAACCATGGCCGGCATATCATTACGAGGGATTTCATAGGTACAAACCTCCAACCACCTGGATCAAACGACCGAAAATAAATCTCGGGATGAAATAGAGGGATTGCGAACTTGTGGCAAGTCCCGAAATGAAAAAAGAAGCCGCCGCGCCCGAAGGCACTATAACCCAGTTATGCATACCCGTTGAAACGCCTCCATGATAGACTGTTGCATAATATTTCGATTACAGGCGTTGTCGATTGTTAGAGCGGCTCGATCTTTCGCGATTCGGGGAAGAAAGCGAATCTGACCACTGCTCCTTTCTGTCGCTAGGATCTGTTTGACGGCAATGGAGTTCGCGCATGGACCCACCTGTGCCCATGCCTTCAGTGATTTGACCATGGCCGATGGTTGCGGTTGCGAATTGGGTAGCCACCAGGGGCACGAGGTGGAAGTGCGGGGTGAAACGTCGTTCTTACCCACCGCTTCGTTACCCCAACGGCTACTGCGGGATTGGTTTGCCACCGTCCCGCCTGCCACCTAGCCTGCTCGCATGGGAGAGAAGCAGCCGGAACGCCCCCGCGACCCAGCCCGGTCGGTCCCAGATACACACCCTCCGCAGGATTCCGAGCCGCTCGGTTCGGAACCTTCTGCTCACGAAAATGTGGGTTGGGAATCGTTATCGACTCTCCAACTCATCGATCTGATCGGCAGTCGATTTCCGCCTGAGCATCCCACGATTCTCGATCTCCTTTACCTCCGTTCGCGAGTGGAGCAAATCGAGGAAATCAACGAAGAGGCCCGGCAAACCATCGAAAAGCTGGACCAGATTGTAGAACGCCTCCGGGCACCTGCCCTGCGTGTCGGGACGCTCCTTACGGTACTCCAGCGTGATCGGGCGTTGGTGTGCATCAATGGAACGGATTACGTTTGCCGGATAGATCCCGCCATCCGTATTGCCACGCTGGAGACCGGACAACGTGTGCTGTGCAACGAGGCGTTTGCCATCGTCTCGGAAATCGGTTTTGACCGTACGGGACCGGTGGTACGTTTGGAGCAGCCATTGCCGGATGGACGCCTGCGTATCGGCGGAGAAGCCGGCAGCCAAAACACCTACATCCAGCGATCCTCGCTGTTGGCCAAGGAAAAACTCAAACCAGGGGTCGAAATCCGGCTCGACGCCAACCAAAGGGTAGCCATCGAAGTGGTGGGGCCAAGTCGACCCGTCGAGCGTTCGATAGAGACCGTGCCGGAAATCCCCTGGTCTGCTATTGGCGGACAGGACGAGGCCGTGCAGGCGATCCGCGATTCGATCGAGATGCCACTTCTCCATGCCGATCTCTTTAAGCGCTTCAAGCACCACTTGCCCAAGGGGTTCTTGTTGTACGGACCGCCGGGTTGCGGAAAGACCCTTCTTGGGAAGGCCACGGCGTACAATCTGTGCCAGCAAATCAAGGCGCAAACCGGCGCCGATCGCACCGAGTTTTTCCTCCATGTCAAAGGTCCAGAGGTTCTCAATATGTGGGTCGGGGAAAGTGAGCGCCAGGTCCGGGACCTTTTTGCCCAATGCCGCGAACGGGCGGCCGAGGGACAACTGGCCTTCCTGTTCATTGACGAGGCCGAAAGTATTCTCGGCACCCGGCGTGGGACACGAGGCTATAATATCGCATCCACTTTGGTGCCTATGTTCTGTACCGAAATGGATGGTATTGAGCCGCTTTCGAACGTCATTGTCATCCTGGCCTCGAACCGGGCCGACCTGATCGATCCGGCCATTCTGCGTCCGGGTCGCATTGATCGAAAAATTCGGGTGCGCCGCCCTGACCGCGACGGTGCCCGTCGAATCTACGAAATCTACCTGACCACAGGAATCCCGCTGGCGGAATCCGCCCAAATGCTGGCGGAGGCGGTGACGGAAGTTCATTTTGCCAAGTCGCCCGCCAACCAGTTCCTGGAAGTCCAGTTTCGTAGCGGGCGAAAGGAAACCCTCTCCCGGGGTGACGTCGCCAGCGGCGCCGTCATTGCGGCCGTCGTAGAACGCGCCAAGAGCCTAGCCATCAAACGCGCCATCGCCACCCAAAGCGAAGGCGAACTCACCCGGGACGATTTGCTCGCCGCACTGCAACTAGAACATTCCGAGAACGATTTGTTCCCGTCGTCGGACCTGACCGAGGATTGGCTCAAGCTCACCGATTTCGATCCCGAAAACGTGGTGAAATTGGGACCAGTGCGGCCAACTGTGCCGAGGGTGAATTCCGTGATCTGATAATCAGAAACATGTGCGGACACTACAAAGAACCAAAACGCACCCTTTGCCCCGACAAAGGGATCTGGATCCTGTTGGTTCCAGGATTTATCCTCATGGGCATAATTTCCACCGTTGGTTGGTATTTGTCCCAGCCGAGAGGTTATACGGCTGTCGCCCTAGTGCGGCTCGTGAATCCCGAGTACCCCGAGGCCTATCCGCTTGAAGTCATGAGTTACCCTGACGTGCCGTATTTCCTCGTAGCGACATTTGAACGATTCAAATCCGATGAAGTTCTGTCAGAGATTTTGGCCGCAAATGGTGTTGGCGATCTCGGGGACGAGGATTCCACGTCCCAATCCGCTGGAAGACGGCAGATACTATCTGGGATTTATAATAATATTAATGTCAGCCAATTTCGCGGCACAGATATGGCCGAAATAACGGCCTCGGGACGCACCGCTGCAGAAGCAGTGAACCTCGCCAATAGCATCGCCCGGACCGCAATACAAAAATGGCAGATGGCGTTGAAAGCGGAAATTGCGCGCTATGAAAAGGAAATCGCCTCTCTACAGAAGAAGCTGACAGCGGAGAAGGCGGATGACTCAGCCACCGACGAGCCGACCATTTGGGACCGCCACGCCCTCAAAATTCGACAACTACGGAATCGGCTACGGGTGGTTTCATGCCTCCTCTTCAATTGCCGCGCTGAGCTGGCGGGGAGCGATGGATGCCCAATGGAAGTAGTCAATTTCGCCCGAACTGCGAAACCTGTGCCCGGATTCCAGTTATCCCTTTAGTTTTGGTATTGCCTGACGCGCCCAAAGCAAGTACCGGCTTGGGGCAGACCGCATGAGCCAAGCCAACACCCCTGCCGAATCTCCCCACCTATTGCGGCGCTTCGGGCTGCTCCAGGCCACCGCCTTGAACATGTCCAACATGATCGGGATTGGACCGTTCATCACCATTCCCCTGCTCATGTCCGCCGTCAATGGTGGTGGACCGCAAGCCATGCTCGGCTGGATACTGGGGGTCATCATCGCCATCTCGGACGGGCTGATTTGGAGCGAACTCGGCGCGGCTTTTCCCGGATCGGGCGGGAGTTATCTATATCTCCGCGAAGCTTTCGGCCGGGCCACCCTGGGTCGGCTGATGGGTTTCCTGTTCATCTGGCAGTTCATCTTCAGCGGGCCTCTGGAAATAGCTTCCGGCTATATCGGATTTATCCAGTATTTCAGCTACCTGTGGCCGGGCATGAGCCCCAATCAAGGGCGCTGGATCATGGTCGCCCTTGGTGTTGCCAACATTGCCCTGCTCTACCGGCAGATCGGCTCGATCGGCAAACTGACGGTTAGTCTCTGGATTGGCTCCATTTTGACCACTCTGGCCGTGATCGGCGTGGGAGCGACCCATTTCAACCCGAAGATCGCCTTCGACTTCCCTCCGGGAGCTTTTGGTTTCTCCACCGGATTCATCTTTGGCCTGGGCGCCGCCACCCGCATCGGGCTCTACGACTACCTGGGTTACTACGACATTTGCTATATCGGCGACGAAGTAAAGGAGCCCCGCAAGACCATCCCTCGCTCTATCATTCTAAGCATCGTGTTGGTCGCGATAATCTATATGGCGATGAACCTCTCTGTGATCGGCGTGGTGCCCTGGCGCGAATTCGTCCCCGCCGAAAATAACCCCAAAGCCCAGTACGTCGTCTCCCTGTTCATGGAGCAGATTTGCGGCAAGAAAATAGCCTTCGGATTCACCCTCATGGTCCTCTGGACCACGTTTGCCTCCTGCTTCGCACTGTTGCTAGGCTATTCGCGCATTCCCTATGCCGCCGCCATCGACGGCTGCTTCTTCAAAATCTTCGGACGTGTCCACGGAGAAAAACGTTTCCCCCACTTCTCCCTGGTGGTGATCGGTCTCATCGCGATTGCCTGCGCTTTTCTTCCCCTCGACAGCGTCATCAGCGCCCTGTTGGTAAGTCGGATACTGGTCCAATTCATTGGCCAGATTGTGGGAGTCTTCCTCCTGCGAAAAAATCGACCCGAAGCGCTTACCTATCGGATGGCTCTGTATCCCCTTCCCGCAATTGTCGCCCTGGTCGGCTGGCTGTACATCTTTGCGACCACGGATCTGGTGTTTATCGGATTCGGCTTGGGCGCGATGATCGTGGGAATCGTCGCCTATCTGGTTTGGGCCCAGGCTACCCGGCAATGGCCGTTTACGGAATCGGTGAAGCCTTCAGCGGGTGGTTGAAGCATCGCAACCCCAGTTGCCGTAACGCTGCCCACGGAAAAAACTCTCGTCAGCGCCGCCCGCTTGATGTCAAACCTCCGTGGACGTGCCGCCAACTCCGATTCCATCGCCAGAACCTGAGCTTTCCGGCAGGAGCCCCTCCCTTCGCATCCTGCATTTGGTAGGTGCCACCGGGGACCACGGCGGGGTGTTGGCAGTCCTGCGAAGCATTCACGAAGGCTCACAAGCCAGGAACTGGCAAAACGTAGTTTTGGTGCACGAAGGATATCAGGAAAAGCGCACGCCCAGCCTGACCTATCGCTACGCCCGCCATCTGGTCGACGAATGCCCCAATCCGGTCAAGATCCTCTTCCAGGCCGCCAAGGCGTGGCCCGGGTTGCGAAGCCTGCTCAAGCGCGAACCGTTCGACGTCGTACACGGCCATTCACGGGGATCGTTTGGGCTGATCGTGTTCTTCGCCGCAATTCTTCGTCGTCCGGTTGTTTTTACCATTCATACCCGGGCCCGCCGCATCGGGATGTATCGTTGGGCGGCCGGGCTGCGGCACTGTTATACCGTCCTGATCGCCGAGGATATGAAGGAATATTATGGAATTCCGGCTGATTCGCCCCGGGTAACAGTCATTCCCTCGGCCTGCAGTCAGCGGTTCTTTGAAGGTGCATTGGCCATCGGACAACACCGGGCGAACCCAGCCGCAAAATTTCGCCTGATCGGTATAGGAAGTTTGGTGCGATGGAAAAACTGGGACCTGCTCATCCAAGCTCTTGACCTGCTGGCCCCAAAACTACAGGAAATCGTTGAGTTTCACCTTTGGGGTCCCACTTTGGACGACTCCGATTCGGTGGCTTTTAGCGCCGAACTCCATTCGTCAATCGGCAAGCTGGGCTTAAGGAACCAGGTGTTTCTCCACGGGCAAACTTCCGATATCCACGGTGCGCTCCACGATGCCGACTGGCTGGTCCACCCCACCACCAACGAACCTGCCGGCGTTGGCATCGCGGAAGCCATCGCGATGGGAGTCCCGGCGCTCGTCTCCGCTAGCGGGGGGCCGAAGTATACAGTGAAACCAGGTGTCAATGGGCTCCATTTCCGACCCGGAGACGCCTCGGACTTGGCGGCCAAACTGGCCGATATTCTGGAGGGACGCGTGACGGTTTTGCCCCCCGCAGAGTTGCGCGAGTCGGTTCGATCCCGCTCGGCGGCTGCCATGGTTGACTCCCTTGCCAGAGTCTATGCGGCGTGTCTCGCCGATGATGGCCGTCCGATTTCCGAAAACTTATAGCCGATGCGCGTCGCCCGGCGCATCGATTTCGAAACCCAGTTTTTGAAAGCGTTGAAGCTTATATAAGAGTGTCCGGCGGCTGATTCCCAAGGCCTTGGCCGTTTCCGTGCGATTGAAATCGTGTTTGCGCAGCGCCTGCAGAATGGCATCCCGCTCGATTTCTTCAAGCTGGTGCGGCGACGCCGTGTCCAGCAATGTGGTGCCGGGTGAATCCCCCGCTGCCCGCACTTTCGTAGGTAAATGCTCCGGTAAAATCAATTCGCTCCGGGATAACAAGACCGCCCGCTCCATCGCATTCCGCAACTCACGAACATTGCCCGGCCAGGGATAGTACTGAAGACAGGTGGCGACCTTTTCCGAAAAACGGGCCTTCCCTCGGGCAAAAGTGGCAATAAATGCGCTCGCCAGCGGCAGTATGTCTTCCCGGCGCTCCCGCAAGGGCGGGATGTTTAGTTCCACCACGCTGAGCCGGTAGTATAAGTCCTCACGGAAACGTCCAGCTTTGACCTCCTCCTCCAAATTGCGATTTGTCGCGGCCAGGATCCGGGCGTTCGTCCGAATGTCTTTGTTGGACCCCACCCGCTGAAAACGTCCGTCCTGGGTCACCCGCAGCCACTTGGCTTGGAGCTGGGGAGACATATCGGCGATTTCGTCGAGAAAGATGGTGCCGTCGTTTGCCTCTTCGAAGCGACCAATTCGGCTGGCATGCGCCCCAGTGAATGCCCCCTTCTCATGGCCGAACAATTCACTTTCCAGCAGGTTTTCCGGGATAGCCGCGCAGTTGACCTTCACCATCGGCCCTTTGGCCCGATTGCTCCAGGCGTGGATTACATCAGCGAGGACTTCCTTCCCCACGCCACTCTCCCCGGTGATCAAAATCCGTGAATCGGAAGCCGCGATCAACGAGGCTTCCCGGAAGAGCGCCTGCATCAACGGGCTCTCCGCCACCACATTCGGCGGCAGTTCCTTGTCGTCGTTGTACCGGACTGCCCCGGAATTCACCAAGCCCACCTTCTGCTTTACCGTCGCCAGCAGTTCATCCAGGTCGATCGGTTTGGCAAGGTAGTTGAGCGCTCCATCGCGCATTGCGTTGACGGCTTCGCGGATGTCCGCATAGGCGGTCACCAACAACACCGGCAAATCGGCATTCTCCCGTCGTGCTTGTCGTAGTGTTTCCAACCCGGACATGCCCGGCATCCGCACGTCTGAGATCATCATGCCGAACGAGCCTGTACGAAGAGCCGCCAACGCCTTTTCGCCTGAATCCGCGAGGAACGTTTCAAAACCCTGACTGCGGAGAAACGAATCAAGGAGACTGCGCTGCCCAGGATCGTCGTCGACGATCAGGATTTTCGAAGACTTAATCGAATGACTTTCCAACGGGCCAATCCTTAACTCTTTCCGACCAACTTCAAGTGGGTGATGCGAAAATTAGCACCCCGTGGCTCGTTGGAAAGACATTCGATTTCCCAGCCTTGCGCCAGGACAATCTGCTGCACCACCGCCAACCCCAAGCCGGTACCCTTCTGGTGGGTGGTAAAGTAAGGCTTGAAAATTTCCTTGCGGCGCTCGGGCGGTACGCCGGGACCGTTGTCCCGGATTTCGAGAAAGACTTCCCCGTCCCCGTTCTTGCCCGCCACGACTTCAATCTCGCCGTCAGCTTCGACCGCCTGGATTGCGTTCAGCATGAGATTGAACAGGACTTGCCGAAACATCTGCTCGTCCGCCTCCACCGAAAGCGCTTCCACTTTGACGGTCACCCGTACCGTCTTCTCAACGATATCATAGTCCAGGGCCCGGACCACTTCCGTGACCGCTGCCGGCAAGGCAATGGCGACCCGCTGAACCTCCCGGGGGCGCGAATAGTTGATGAACTCGTTAAGTTGCGCCGTGACCTTGTCGGTCTCGTCCATGATGGCCCTGGTTCTCTCCCTAATCGACGCCGGGGCCTCGGGCATCTTGGAAATCATGTGGGCCATGCCCCGGATGATGTTGAGCGGATTGCGCGTTTCGTGGGCCAAACCGGCCGCCGCCAGGTTCATTTCCTTCAGGTGGGTATTTACCTCACTAGCCCGTACGAGTCGTATCTGGAGATCGGAGGATTTGGCCATGTTACGCCACGCAAAACCCAATCCGCCTACTGACACCGTCGCCATCAAGGTAACCGTCAGGCGCAGCCAAAAATCCTGGGAGGCTGCCTGGGCGAGAGACTTGGTGGACATGATGACCAGAAAACTGTGAACCCCTTTCTTTTTTACCAACTCCTCATACTCCGGTTCGCTCATCCACGGAGGACGGGCAAAACGAGGGCGGCCATTCTCCTGCCGTCCACGAGCGCGATTAGTTTCTGACCGCTCGTCATTGGGGGGCCTGGGTGAATCCCGATTTTCCGGCGGCGAGCCAAATCCCACACCGTTGGTGCCAAAACGATTGGTGGACGGCGGTCGCAGAAGGTCCCGCGGCACGACAATGGTGGGCTGCATGTTCTCGATGTCGTGGGTCACATTGGTACCCAAGTCTACGAGATTCATGAGCGCCACAGTATCCGCCCCCCAATACTCCGCGTTGCCAGCCAGAGGGCGCACGGGAGGGTTGGTGCCCACTCCCGCCGAAGCCACCACGTCACCCAAGGAATTGAACAAGGCGATTCCGTTCAACTCGCCAGGCCGAACCAAATCGGACAAGGCGGACTCCAACCGTTCCTTGGAGACCACATTGCCAAAACGGCGCTGGGATCGGATGACGATGCCCAGCGTGGTTGATATATCCTTCGCCCGGTAGATCAAAC
>DATJII010000041.1:0-7346 GCA_035493435.1 Candidatus Limnocylindria bacterium
CAATTGACTACCTGCACCTTTGAGCGCTGCCTGAGCGCAGCAACCTTGGTCCTGATGTCCGGCAAGGAGCGCGTGATCGCCAAGGGCGCCAAGGTTGGCTTTCACGCTGGCAACTTTCCTGGACTATCGGACACTCAAAGGCGTCAAATGAACGACACGATGCGGGCCAACATGCTGGCCGCAGGTGTGTCCGGCTCGTTCATTAATCGTGTCTTGTCCACACCCAACAATCAAATGTGGTATCCGACGTTCGAGCAGATGCGTTCGGCCGGAGTAATCACCAGCCAGTCGGCCGGGGAGCAGTTTGCGTCTTCCTGGGAATTGCTGGGCGCGGATTGGAAGGTTGTTGTAGAACGCGTTGGCGCTTACCCTTGCTTCAGGGTGCTCAAACAGATCGAACCGGCAATCTATGACACGATGATGTCCCATTTCGTCGCCGCGATTCGCACAGGAGAATCAGAAAGTGAAGCGCTTGCCGAGGTTTCCGAAATCGCTGGCAATTTGGCCAGCAGGTATATGCCGGCGGCCTCCGATGAGGCCGTGCTCGCGACGCGCGACCAATGGATCGCCATCCTGACCAGGTATAAAGACAAGGACAGCCGGGCATGCATTGCCTTCTTAAATGGGGCGAAAATCGAATTCCAGCGGGCCTTCCCAGACTGGAACATGACCAACACCTTGCTTGTCATGGAAAAGGTCATCGTCAGCGGCAACAACAAAGCGCCAGTGGTTATAGGCACCGACGTCGCAGACTCCGATCTGAACACGGTCTTGAGGCGTATAGAAGCCAGGTACGGCGACGACGTAAAATTGCTGACCAATCAGCCCGCGTGGCCTGACAACGCGCGAAAGGCCTGTGAAATGCTCCTGCTGTTTTGCCAGGAGATAGCGAAACTCCCAAACGATCGAAGCGCCAATTTGCTCCGACAGTTGACCATGAGTGAGTAATCACGACTGCAGGAAATTGGACCGTCAAACGAGCGCTGGTTCTGCGCCCGACGGAGTGCCGCATTTCAGCAAGTCTCTGCCGAAAATGACGATACCTCGGCGAGCGAGGCCCAACTATTGACGATCACCAACGAGATGCAAGTTTCCCATTTGAGGAGTTGATTTGCCCCGCTCTGAGAGCCTTTCCGAAAAGCCCCTTTTCACAATCTCACGCAGACGGTACCTAGGCAGAGATCTCCGCCAAGCCCGCACTGCCAGCCGCCTGCTCGCAAGGCAACCAATTCACCACCCGTTGCCGGAAGGAAGAGGTTATTGCGTCAGGTTCGCCAGCCGCCGAGGACAAGCCACGCATTCGTCGAGGCTGGTTTCGCAAAGACAACTTCGAAACACAGTGGAAGAGTCTTTGCATTTTTTATCGAAGTGCTCGCGCCAGATCGGACGGATGCCGCCCCGTGAGCGGAGTCCTTCAAAGTGGAGCACCCTTTCATGCCCTGAGAACCGGCGAGACCGGCTCAGACTTGGAAACGGAAACCCGTTCAAATCGTTGCGACAGCGACAGCAAGGGACCGGTCATAATCGTCGTCACCAACGCCATGATCACCATGATGGCGAAGATTTCGGGACCGATGATGCCCAGGTCATAGCCTATATTCAGGGCAATCAACTCCATCAAACCCCGGGTGTTCATCAAGGCTCCCAAGGCGAACGAAGTGGGCCAACTCAGCCCGCTAAAACGGGCGGTGAACATCGCACCACCCAACTTGCCCAGGGTCGCCAAGCCAATGATGGCCAGGCAAACCAGCCAAGAGTTGAGGCCGCTGACCAAACCGATCTGGGTGCGCAATCCCGTAAAGACGAAGAATAACGGCAGGAGGCACATCGAGCTGAAACTCTCGATGCGCACCGTAAGGTTATGTCGCCACTCCTTGTCCCGTGGCATAATGACACCCGAGAGAAACGCCCCGAAAAGCGAATGGATGCCGATGACTTCGGTGATAAGCGAGGCGGACAACAGGAACACCAGCGCGGCGGCCAGCCCGGTGTTGCCTCCCTGCCCTTTCGTTCCAGGCCGGATGAATCGTGGCGTGAAACGGCTGATGACTGCCACCATGAGCGCGACAAACAGGATCACCACCACCAGGTTGATACCCACCGCGGCCAATTCCCCCGCCCGCGCAACCGTCACCACCAACGCCAGGATGCACCACGCCGAGACATCGTCGATCGCAGCAGCCGTGATGGCCATGCTGCCCAGCGCCGTCTTCTCCAGGCCGCGCTCGATGAGGATCCGTGCGAGCACCGGAAACGCCGTGATGCTCATCGCGATTCCCATGAATAGCGCAAAGGGCACAAAACGCGTCCCCGCCCCTCCATAGTGGGAAAAGAGCAGCACCGCCGCCAAAACCCCGAGCAGGTAAGGGAAAATAATACCTATATGACTGATGGCCACCGCCGTTTGCGCGCGCCCCCGCAGTTGGTCCCAGTCCACTTCCATTCCCACCACAAACATGAATAGACACACGCCAATCTGACTCAGGAGCCGGAGGACACCCAGGGAAGATGCAGGAAACACAAAAGCGAAGACGTCCGGCGCCAGCCAGCCAAAAAGCGAGGGGCCTAACAGAATACCCGCCACCATTTCCCCGATCACCGCCGGCTGCCCCACCTTGCGCGCCAGCATCCCGGCCAGCCGCGTGGCCACAATGACCACGATCAATTGCAGAAAAAGTCGCCCCAAGGGTTCGGAAAGACTCTGCGTCAGATTCGTCTGGAAGGCCTCAAGCGCGGAGTTCCCACCTGTCACCGCCATGTGCGCCGCTTGCGTTCCCGCCGCCGAAACAGCCGCCGCACCCATCTTCCCACCGGTCGTGTGGCGACCCAGATACAAGACCGCCAGGATTCCCAGGCCACAGATCAGCGTGACCAACGAGTAGGACAAAAGGGGGCGCTTCATACTACGGTGTCGGGGATACCTCAACACCTTGGCGATGTCACGCAGAAAGTACGTGTGCGTATCAATTTTGTTGGGGATTGAGATTTCGCGGGATTGAAGAAGGACGGACGGCTTTTGTACTTTGGGAAAGGATTTGAGTGGCTCATCCCAGTTTCAAGGTTCGAGTCAACATCCAAAAGATTTTCAATTCAATGGACCGCAGTCTGACAATCTTAGTCGCCATAAATCTCCTTTGTCTCGGAGTCGTCATCTGGCTGAAGTTTCGCATCGGTGGAATTCCTCCACTGGCCAGTGGAGACCTTCTTGTCCTTCGACATCCGAAGGTTCTGGAGATCCTCGGATGGATTTCTTCGATATCAACTTGCGGTGCTTTCGCCTACTATTTAATAGCCACCCCCGGTACCATCCGAACTGATGCGGCCATTGTTCTTGGAGGATCGGTCTTTTTACTCCTGTATCTTACAAGAATCACGCGTGTTCATTCCTTTTCTTATTCGGATGAGCTGATCCACTATCAACCCTCATTCGGTGCTGGAAAGTCGTTCCGTTGGGGAAACATCACCAACGTGAATCATAGTGAACTGCCGTGGGCGTGGGTTTTCCTGCTCGATGATGGCAAAAAATTTGGTGTCAGCAGTTTAATGTCGGGACACGTGGATTTTCTCGTCAAAGCCCGCGGAAAACTGGGACTTCCCATTCAAATCCCTGGCTATCGCTAAGAGGCAATCGGCCCCCTGACTCTCCATCGAAATGACCATGGGTCAGGAAATAGGAGCCGTAGTCGCCCACACATTGAGTCTTGCCGTGGTCTGTTGGATTCTATCACAGGTTCGCAGACAGCCTGCTCAGTCTCGTGAAGGCAGGTTGGTCCTGCGGTACGCCAAGGCGTTCGAACAGTTTGGATGGATTTGCTCGATTTTCCTACTGGGTGTCGGAGTTACTGCTGCTCTGACGGCTCCACCCGATATCCGAACGATCGGAATGTCGACATTCGGAGCAATGGGGCTCATGAGTTTGTACATTGTTTGGGTGGCCCGGGTACACTCGCTTTCATATACATCTCACCTGATTTACTACAAGCCGCTAGTCGGACCAGAAATCTCGTTTCCTTGGGGGGCAATAGCGAAAGTGAAGTATTCAGGGTGGTCGTCCGAATGGATTTTTCAACTGAACGATGGACGGAAATTCCGGGTCAGCCGCTACATGGATGGACATCGGGATTTTCTGAATACAACAACCCGAATGGCTGGCATTGCCATTCCACGACCGAAATTTCATTAACACCCTTCTCGGACTGATTCATTGCCGGACTGAATACCGATGGCAAACCGGTCTTTGCTGGCGCGACTGCGCGTGGGTTAATTGGCGCGTTACGGGCTCGGTTTGGCCGGCTTGCCGTAATTCGTCACCAGATACTCCACCAACGAGTCCACCTGGTTCGTACTGATCGGAGCACCGTACTTCTCGCGCATCTTTTGCACTTCGGCAATCCAGCCGCTTTTTTCCAGCTTCGGCTGGGTGGAGATATAGTCCGCCGAATGGCACAAAAGGCAGCTCACCTTGGCGGCATCCCGGCCGGGGCCGGGTTTCAATTCCGCCGTCTCGGGCGGCAGCTTGAACCGGCGTTCAGCCGCTTTGACTCCAACCGCCGCGAAAAGAATCAGGACGACAACGAGCAGATATTTCTGGTAAACAGGATTCATATCAGGCGGCGTTGATATTGACGGCTTCGACCACGTTTCTCATATAGCCCGAAGGATTCCAGGACGGATCCAGCGGCTGGGTCTGCCCGGAATGGCTGGTGGCGCGGGCCTTGACCACATAAGCCCCGGCCTTCGGCAACTGGATCGAACCGGTCCACTCGCGAAAAGCGTATTTGCCTTTGTCTTCCCCCAGATCCATCGGCACCCACGTGGAACCGTTGTCGGAGGAAAGGACCACCTCCTTGATTCCCGAACCGCCGTCGAAGGCGAAGCCACGCAGGCGCAGGCGTTCATTCACCCGCACCTTGGCACCATCGGCAAGGCTCGTGATAAACGAGCGCACGTTGAGGCGATTGATGGGGACTGTTTGCGAGGGCTTGGTTCCCGGCGGGACGCAGGCACACGGATTGTCAGGAATCCTATACGCGGTGCTCATCCAGAATCCCTTGAAGACGTCGTCGATCACCTTGATGTCGTTCAGGTGCTTGATCCAGTAAGTGCCATAATATCCGGGCACCACGAGCCGCAACGGATACCCGTTCAGCCAGGGCAATTCCTCGCCGTTCATCTCATAGGCCAGCAGGACTTCACCATCCAGGGCCTGATCGACATCAAGAGCCTTCACGAAGTCCGGTGTCTGCGGCAGTAAAGGTGAATCCAAACCATTGAACGTGACTTGCCGGGCTCCGGCGCCGACGCCCGCGCGATTCAAAACGTCCTTGAGACGGACACCACGCCAGCGGGCGTTGCCCATCATACCGTTGCCCGATTGACCACCCGGCATTCGTGGTTGAAAGAGTCCCCGTCCATTGCCGGAGCATTGGTTAACTGCCGTCACTTCCACAGTTTCGAACTGGGACTTCAAGTCGGCTACCGACAGGGACAGTTCCTTGCCCACCGTTCCAGAAATCCGCAGGCGAAAGGTTTCAGGAGCCAGTTTTTCCTCCGGCGGCGGCGAGTTAGTGAGGTGATACCGGACAAAGAAAGCGTCGTTTGGAGTGAGCAGGCTTTCGTTAAAAACGCTGAACGGTGTTTCCAATTGGGGCGGACGGGTCGTGAGACGCAACAACGGCCGTTTTTGCGGATACGCCACCAAGGGGCGTTCACCGTTTTCAAAAGGCAATTGAGCCACTTCGTCCGCTCCCAAGCCCAGCCTCGCACCTCCCAAAATGCCGCCCAAGGCCAGCGCGGCCCCCAAAAATTCACGACGAGAAGAACGCTGAAGCGACCGATGTCCACGGTGATTCATTGATGCCAAGATGGACGCCGAAGCCCTGGTTGTCGATTCGAAGGGTTTTACGCCCTCGGCCTCAGTAGCCTACAGCGCGACGCCCGACCACCCGGCGGTCCGGCAGGCGCACCCAGATGTCGCTGGAGGGCTGCACCGGCGGCTTCATGCCACGGCCATCCAGGTAAACCTCCGTGACCTCACCCGGAATGATCACTATCGGAACTTCCACGATGCCCAACCCGGTTCCCGGCCCCGTGACGCGGTATTTGCCAGGCGGCAACCGGACCTGATCGGGGTTCTCGTCGTTGGAAAGCGTATGATTCATGACCCGCTTCACGAACTCCCCTTGTTCGGTCCGGATGGTATACTCCCGGTGGGGTTCGGTGCGGATGCGGCCTTGGTCGCTGGCGATCGTGTCGGTATAGACAATCAACTCACCCGGAATAGCCCGTGCCTTCGGGCGAAAGGGATTGCCCGACGCGGGACCGATGGGTGGCAGGCGCAGGTCAGGCCCCCGGTCCACACTCGCGCACCCCAGCACGGCCAATAACGTTCCCAAAACACCAAGTCTGTTAAAGCGGCGAAGGATAGGGGACCTGCATTCCATATGATCTTTCATCGCCAGCCACCGGATATATCGCCCTCAGTTCGACGGGGAGTGCAGTCCCACGTGGCGAATATCCTTCGCCTCGTATAGAAACACAACGTCCTCGGCGACATTCTTGGCGTGGTCGGCAATGCGTTCCAACGCCTTGCTCGCGGTCATCAGGTTCAAGCTGCGCGTGACCGTGGACGGCGATTCGATCATATAACTCACCAGTTCCCGATGGAGCTGTTTGTTGAGCTGGTCAACTTCCTTGTCGCGCTTCACTACCTCCCGGGCTTTGGCCGTGTCGCCGGAGACAAACGCATCCAATCCCTCTTTGAGCATACCCGCCGCCAACGACGACATGCGGGGGATGTCAATGAAAGCCTTGAGTTGGGGCTCACCATTCAGGTCGATGGCTCGCCGGGCAATTTTGGTTGCTTCGTCGCCGATACGTTCCAAATCCCGGCCGATCCGCATGGCGCTCGTGATCAGTCGCAATTGGGACGCCAGTGGCGCCTTGGTCAATAGCGTGATGCCGTCCTCGTCGATTTCCTTTTCCAACTCATCCAGCACGTCGTCTTCCAGGGAGACTTTGCGAGCCAGTTCGTCGTCTCGTTCCACGAGGGAGCGTGTCGCCTGGGTCAAGCTCATTTCAGCCACGGCGCCCATGCGCAGCAGCTTTTGTTTCAGAGCGTTCAGTTCGGTTTCGAGGTGGGTCACGATGAGCAGAATGGTTACGGAAAACAGGATAAGGAATCAGCAGGAATCAACCAAATCTCCCAGTCACATAGTCTTCCGTCTGTTTCTTGGCGGGATTGGTAAAGACTTTGGCAGTCTGGTCAAACTCGATCAGCTCCCCAATGTAGAAAAAGGCCGTCAAATCGGAGATTCGCGTCGCCTGCTGCATGTTGTGCGTCACGA